>CAYVSQ010000270.1:0-10261 GCA_964453815.1 uncultured Acidobacteriaceae bacterium
ATCAAACCCGTGCTCCAGGCTTTCGGAGTCGTCAACGCCGAGGCCGCTTCGGTGTGAGCCGGTCAAGGCAACTTTGGGAGTAGAGACGCCATGAGTGTTGAGCAAGAGTTCGATAGCAATTTTCGCTACGTGATGGTTGCCGCACGGCGCGCACGCCAGCTTCAAAATGGTTCACAGCCCCTGGTAAATTCCCGTTCAGGTAAGCCTTGCAAAGTCGCCCAGGATGAAATCGCTGCCGGCAAGGTAGGTTACGTCAAGGCCGACACACCGGTACTCAAGCCAGAGATCGTCGCCCCCGACATCCCCAAGTTCGTCAGCCTGTAAACCGATTATTTTCGAGGGTCGGGCT
The DNA here is from genome assembly GCA_964453815.1 of uncultured Acidobacteriaceae bacterium. GTDB lineage: Bacteria > Acidobacteriota > Terriglobia > Terriglobales > Acidobacteriaceae > Silvibacterium. The sequence goes on from CAYVSQ010000270.1 coordinate 350, forward strand.
TCTGCCCGTCCATGTATTGCTTCGCGAGAATGCATTCCGTTCCCGAGTCCCGTAATATTCGAGTATGAAGGTCACGGTTGGCGTCTCCGGCGGCATCGCCACCTACAAAGCAGCGGAGCTGGTCCGGGCCCTGCAGCAGCATGCTCTCGATGTTCACGTAGTCATGACGGAGGCGGCGAAGCAATTCATTCAGCCGCTCCTCTTTGCCTCGCTCACCGGACACAAAGTCATCACCAGCTTGTGGGCGCCGCCCGAGTCACCTGACGACAATCTCGCCTCCGCCATCGAACACATCGACGTCGCGCAATCGACCGACGCCCTGGTCGTCGCGCCCGCCACGGCCAGCATTCTCGCCAAATTCGCTCACGGAATCGCCGACGACTTCCTGACCACACTCTATCTCGCCACCAGAGCGCCGGTAATCGTCGCGCCAGCCATGAATGTCAACATGTGGCAGCACCCCGCCACGCAGGCCAATCTTGAAACGCTAGCCGCGCGCAACGTGCATATCGTCCCGCCCGACAGCGGATACCTGGCCTGCGGCATGACCGGCAACGGGCGCCTGGCCGAGACCAGCGCTATCGTGGAAGTCGTCCTCGGAGTGCTCCATCACCGCAACGACCTGGCCGGTGAGACCGTGCTCGTCACCGCCGGGGGCACCCGCGAAGCTCTCGACCCCGTCCGCTTTCTCGGCAACCGTTCCAGCGGCAAAATGGGATATGCCATCGCTGAAGCCGCCCAGCGCCGCGGCGCGCGCGTCATTCTGGTCACCGCTCCCACTGCGCTGCGTCCGCCTGCGAACTGCGAAGTCGTTCCCGTGATCACGACGGATGAAATGCGCGCTGCTGTTCTCGGCCGCATGGACCAGGCCACCATTGTCATCAAGGCTGCCGCCGTCGCCGACTACCGCCCGCGCAACAAGGCCGAACAGAAGATCAAGCGCACCGGTCCTGTGACCATCGAACTCGAACCCACCGAGGACATTCTGGCCGAAGCGGTTGCCCGCCGCCATCCGGGTCAGCTCATCATTGGCTTCGCCGCTGAGACACAAGACGCTGTCGCCCACGCCCGCGGCAAGCTGCAACGCAAAGGCGCCGACGCCATAGTACTTAACGACGTCTCACGCGAAGGCATCGGTTTCGATTCCGATCACAACGCCGTCACCTTCCTCACTCCAACCACCGCGCTCGAACTTCCGGAGATGAGCAAGCGCGATATTGCCGATCGCATCCTCCAGGAAATTCTCGGCCTGCGCCGCCCACAGAAAGTTGTTACTGAGAGCAGCACGATCGAGTAGTCAAGGACGGTAGTCTGGAGTTGGCTCGGATGTACTCTCCGTTGCAGCACGTCTGGGGCGATCAGGGATAAGATGACAACTGAAGACTCCATGACCGACAACGTACTTCAGGCCCTCCAGCAGCTCGTCCAGGATGTGATTGCGCCCGACGTGCGCGAACTCAAAGTGCGCCAGGTGTCCTTCGAAAGGCTGGTCGATGAGCGCTTTAACTCCCAGGCGAAATCATTTGATGAGCGCTTCAATTCCTTAACCAAAGGGATGGACATGCGCTTTTCCGCTCTTGAAGAGCGCTTCACTCTGCAGGGCAGGCAGAGCGAGATGCAATTCAAGACCCTCATGTCTGCCATCTCTGAATCGAAGGCCCAGACCGACCTTGCCTGGGTTCGCGAATTCTCCGACCTCCGCGAGCGGATCGCCGTCATAGAATCGAAACTCGCGGCAAAGGCCAGCTAGGCGACGTCTTTCGCTAAAAATGACCCAACTCACCTCCGAACTCGGTCAGGCCATCCAGGCCCGCGTCCGCTATTACCGCGACCTCGGTATTCACGACTTCTACCGCCGCTGCGAGCCTGAGCACGAGATCGCCGGTTTAGAATCCGTATCAGTTACAGACATTGAACCGGAGCTGCCGCCTATCCCCGCGCGTAAAACCCCTCCGCCGCTTTTTCCGGCTGCCTCGTCCGAAAACATCCCGGTAGCCGAGCGCGCCGCTGCCCTCCAGGCCGTCCGAGAGGACATAGGAGACTGCACCCGGTGCCCGCTGGCTTTTCAAGGCCGTCACACAATTGTCTTCGGCGACGGAGATCCCAACGCCCGCCTTATGTTCATTGGCGAAGGTCCGGGCGCGGACGAAGACATGCAGGGATTGCCCTTCGTAGGCCGCGCGGGACAGCTTCTCAACAACATGATTGCCGCTATGGGGCTGAAACGCGCCGAGGTCTACATCGCCAACATCGTCAAGTGCCGTCCGCCGCAAAATCGTGTCCCCGAGCCCGAGGAGGCGAATACCTGCACGCGATTCCTCTTCCGCCAGATCGAGGTCATTCGGCCCCAGGTGATCGTCGCTCTCGGCGCAACCGCCGCAACCTATCTACTCGGCGGCAAGTCTGCGCTCGCTCGCCTGCGCGGACGTCTGCACGAAGCCCGTGGCGCGAAGCTGATCGTCACGTATCACCCCGCCTATTTGCTACGCGATCCCACGCAGAAAAAAGAGGCATGGAAAGACCTGCAACTCGCCATGGCCGAGCTTGGTCTCAAAGCTCAAAAGCCCCAAAGCTGAAGCCGCACCCTACACCCTAAACCCCGCACCCTATACTCTGTACCTTGTGTTCGCCTTCTGCGATGTTGCTCTGCCGGTCCCTCTCGATCGTGCCTTCACGTATGCGCTCGGCGACGCGACGCCGGCCGTCGGAGCACGCGTCCTCGTCCCCTTCCGCAACGAAAAAATGACGGGAATTGTCCTTCGCGTCCACGACGAACCGCCGCCGGTCGAAGCAAAACCCATCCTCAACATTCTCGACGAGGAGTCGATCCTCTCACCGCAGCTTCTCGAGCTGGCGCAGTGGATTGCGCAATACTACATCGCGCCCGTCGGAGAAGTTCTGCGTGCCATGGTGCCGCTCATGAGCGAGGTTCGTAAACAGGTGCTTTACCGAATTACCGACCTCGGCCGCGAAGCCCTCTTCGCGGGAGCCGAGCAAGGATCTTCGCGCCGCTCGCGACTCTCACCCGCCGAGCAGGACACGGAATACAAAGTCCTCAACTATCTCGAAAACGGAGAGGCCGTTCGAGTTGCAACGCTGCGTTCAGCAACTGGGGCCGGTCATCATCTGCTCACCGGCATGCTGCGTAAGAAGTGGATCGGCCGCGAGACCACGGCTGCGCCACGAGATGCTCGCCGGACAGTCCGTTATGCGGTGCTGGTTGAAGAGGCGCGCCTGCCCAAGCTCAACGGCAACCAGCAGGCTATCCTCGCCGAGCTGGCGGGCTCCGGAGGTGAGCTGCCAGTCGCCGAGCTGCGCCGGCTCGACGTGCCTGTCTCTACCCTGGCGACGCTGGTTAAGCGTGAGCTGGTGAAGATTGAAGACCGTCCCGCCGACTTCCACCTCACGCAGCTCTCCACGCTGCACCGTCCCGTGCATGCTCTTAACACCGCGCAACAGGCCGCTTTCGACACCATCACCGCAGCCGTTGAGACCGCCGAATTCCGCCCGCATCTTCTTCACGGAGTCACCGGCTCAGGCAAGACCGCCGTCTACCTTACCGCCATGCAGCGCGCCCTTGACCGAGGCAAGTCGGCCATTCTGCTTGTGCCGGAGATCGGCCTCACGCCAGCCATGGCGGCACAGCTTCACCATGCGTTCGGTAGCGAGGTCGCGCTCCTGCACTCAGCCCTCACGCCGGAAGAACGCGCCGAGCAATGGCACCGTATCAGGAAAAGCGAGGCCCGCGTTGTCGTCGGCACGCGCTCGGCCATCTTCGCGCCGGTCGAAAATCTCGGCCTCATTGTCGTCGACGAAGAGCACGACTCCAGTTACAAGCAGGAGTCGATGCCGCGTTACCACGCTCGCGACACCGCTGTGATGCGCGCCAAACTTGCCGGCGCTACTATTGTGCTGGGTTCTGCCACCCCTTCGCTTGAATCGTGGCACAACACACGCCAGGGCAAATACGCGCAGATTGAGATGCATGAGCGCGTCATGCATCGCCCGCTGCCGCTGGTTGAGCTGGTCGATATGCGCCGCGAGTTCCAGGAGACAGGCCAGGAACATCTCTTCTCCCGCGCTCTCATCGACCAGACACAGGCCACATTGGATAGAGGAGAGCAGGCCATTATTCTGCTGAACCGTCGCGGCTACTCCTTTGTCGTCATGTGCCGCGCCTGTGGAGAAAAGCTCCAGTGCGAGAACTGCTCCATCTCGCTCACCTACCACAAGCCGGTGTTGGCATCCGACGACCGCGCCCCTGTGGGCCAGCGCCTGGAGTGTCACTACTGCGGTTATAAAAGAACGGTGCCCAAGCGTTGCTTCAAATGCGACAGCGAGCATCTATATTTCCTCGGCGCGGGATCGCAGCAGGGCGAGGAGCGGCTTCAGGAGATCTTTCCCGGCGCACGCATCGGCCGCATGGACCGAGACACCGTGCGCGGCCGCTCTGACATGGAGCGCCTCCTCATGCGCCTCCATTCCGGCGAGATCAACCTCCTCGTCGGCACGCAGATGATCGCCAAGGGCCATGACATCCATGGGGTCACGCTGGTAGGAGTCGTCGGTGCAGATTTTGCCCTCGGATTGCCGGACTTTCGCGCTGCCGAGCGCGTCTTCCAGCTCCTCACCCAGGTCTCCGGACGCGCCGGACGCGGCGAGCTTCCCGGCACCGTCCTCGTGCAAACTTACCATCCCGACCACTACGCCATCGAGTGCGCGGCCAAGCACGATTTCCACACCTTGGTCGAGCGCGAGATGAAGTACCGCAAGTGGATGCACTATCCGCCCTACGTCGCGCTCGCCAATGTCATCATTCAAAGCTCACGCTTAGAAGAAGCCGCGGGATGGGCTGCCAGCCTTGGCCGCTGGTTCCAATCCACACACCTCGATGGGGTGCGCGTGCTCGGTCCGGCGACAGCGCCGATCGCTCGCATCAAGCGGATCTACCGCTTCCATCTGGTCCTAAAAGCTGGGAAGCGGCAAGCGCTCGCGCGCACTCTGCGTCTGGCGCTCGCTGAGGCTGACACCCTGAGCATCCCGCGCCGCAATCTCATTGTGGATGTGGACGCCGTAAACCTGATGTAGAGCCGCTATTTCGTCTGTACGCAAACTTCAGCCCTGACCACTCGCTGTTTACTGCGCACACTTTGTAGTCGACGAATCCGCCGGCGAGGCCAAGCTCACGAACATCGTTCTGGTTGAAGTCCACGCTTATCGACTTGGTTCGCTTGGGGTGAATGATCCAGAATGATGCGGTCTTTGGTAAACGTGCAGCCGCATGCTCAAAGGCATCAGCCATTTCCCGCGCTGAACGCACGATGTAGAGCGCAAGCCGCGTCTCTGCCGTGAAGTGCTTCACGAGCGCCGAACCCTCCGGCAAGTCGCCGAGCGTCTCCTCGAAACCATCGAACACGCCCAGCATCGCCACTTGTATTCCCGGCTTGATATCCAGCTTTCGCGGCAGGCTCGAACCGGCCCAGCGTTCCATGTGCGACGTTGCTCTTACCGGAGCCGCTACCGGGTGCGCCATCGCGTGCCTGATCGCGTCAGCAATCTTGTCCCAGGGTGTAAACACCGCATCCGGTAGCTCGCTACGAATGCGCTCCACCTTTTGCGGATCGCCTCCGGCAAAGATCAGCGGCAGATGCCGTGTGCTTTTGCTGTCGCGCAGCATGATCCCCACTTCGCGTCCATGCGACGGTAGCCGTTCCAGGTCCAGAACCACGGCATCAGGCGCCGTATGGCGAAAATGGCGGATCACGCCTCCACGGCCGCGAAGAGAACTGGCATCCACGTTGAATCCCAGGTCGGTCAGTTCACGCCCTCGCCCCCGCGCAATGTCGTCTTTCCACGAAACCAGACGAATGGCAAGCTGGCGAATGACAGGCATGCAGATAAATTACCCTTGCAGCCCTAAAAAGCAAAGGCACCCTTTGGATGCCCCTGCTCTACGTTTCGTTTTTGACTACGGCAGGGAACTATGGAGCACCCGATCCTACCGAGCGGCTCACCGTGATGGCGTTTCCACCCTGCGTGGTCGACCCTGCATACTGGGTGGTAGTCTGCAGATCGACTACGTTGCCCTGCATTTGGAGCGTCGCCGACACCACGTCCGTATCGGTACGAATGATCATTACATTCGGGCTGTTCTGCGAACTGACGTAGACCTTACCCGCAGGGTAGGTGTAGGTGGACGCGATCGACCGCGGATTGGGCACCACGGTGCCCAGTTGAAGCGTGTTTTGCACGGATAAGCTGACCAGGTTCACTATTGTCACCGACCCCGTGTCCGTGCAGGTGGAGGAGTTGCTGCCTGTGCAAATGATGCCCTCATTGGCTACATAAGCCCGGCTGCCATCCTGCAGAACGGTTACGGCCGCGGGGTGCAGGCCCACCGGGATGGTCGCCAGCACCTTGCCGAAGGTTGGGCTGTCGTTGCCATAAACGTCCAGGCTTACGTCAATCACGCTGATCGTGTTGTTGTCGTAATTCGACACAACCAGGAGACTGCCTGGGGTGTAAAGCGAGCCGTATACCGGACCGGCGTTGCAGGATGCCGCGCCGCCGCACAAGTTGATCGTTCCCGTCGGATTCAACGCCGTGTCCAGCGTATTCAGCTGGCTGTTGATCACCGTGATCGTGCCGCTGCCCCGGTTCAAAATAAAAACGCGCTGCCCATCGGCGGACGCGACCCCATATACCGGGCAGATGCCCAGTGGAAGCCGGGCTGAGACCGTGAGGCTCGAGCCTTCAATCGCATCCGCTTCTCCCGCTATGCTCACAGATGAGGGATCTGCGCATGTTCCCCACGGAAAACTCGGGGTCCCGGTATTTCCCTGGCTAATCGAATAGGCTCGCTGCGCGCCGGATACGCCCACCATATTGATCACGCTCGGCGCGACTAGAATCTCCTGCTTGAGCGACGGCGGGTTGCCGGTCATCGCCGCGATAGCAGTACGACCCTGTTCCACAACATATTGCGTTCCGGTGACCACCAGGGAATTGATCGGCACCGCATTCCCCAGCAGCGTGCTGGTTCCCACATCCCTTGTCTGCAGAGTGGCCGAGACGGGCACTGTGCTGATCGTGCCGTCGCAGTTCAGGCTGAAGGCGTTCGCGCCTGCGTTGTCCATCGCGAAGCTCAGCGGACCGTTGCCCACCTCTGCCGTCGCTGAGATGCTGTCGCCGGAGCGGTTGAGAAGCGTCACCACGCCAGGATTCGGATACGCTATGACTACGCCGTCGAGCGTAGGACAGGGCGGAGCCGTCGTCGGAAGCGTGGCGGGAAGCATCAGTCCCGGCTGCGAAAAGACCACGACGAGAGAGGTGGGCTGTGCAGCGGGGCCGGTGGGTATCACGGGGGTTATAACGGGTCGATACTGACTGCCACAGCCGGTGGTCCCAACCAAAACCAGCAGCGCGCCGGCTGCCAGCCATTTCATACTCTGCACTCGCAAATACCTCACTCAACAATCGGCCTGATAGATAAATACTGTAGAAAGATGATTGTAAATCACCGCCGCCATCATCGCCGTCCGCCGTCGGAAACCCGGCTTTACTTTGCCTTATGATCCCTGCCCGCCATGCCTGATCGCAATGCCGACAGCCTCGCCCGTCCCTCTCTGCATTGGCAATCGCAGCTCATCCTGCTGCTTATCCTCCCGCTCATCGGCGTCTTCGTACTGCTCGAACTCATCCAGCTCTGGCCGGTTTCTCGTGTGGCGGTCGTGGCACTGGCCATCGGCGCGGCTTTCGCTGTGCTGGTCTGGATGCTTCGCGCCGCCACGCCCGCGGCCTCACTCACCGGCGGCCTCTTCACCGTAAGTCTTTACCTCTGGACCCCAGGCTGGCGTACTCTGCTTTGGTCCTTGCTCGCGCTCTTTCTTCTTACCTTCGCCGCTACCCGGTTTGGCCGCCGTCACAAGGAGAAGCTCGGCACCGCGGAAGGGAAGCGCGGACGATCTGCCTCGCAGGTTGCAGCCAATCTGGGAGTCGCCGTCGTCGCCGGCATCCCGCTCAGCGCCCGGCATGTGTGGCTCGGGATATATCCCGGAAGAGTCGCACTGATCGCGGCCATCGCCTCACTCTCTGAAGCCACGGCGGACACGCTCTCCTCCGAACTTGGCCAGGTACTGGGCGGAGAACCGCGTCTCGTGACCACCCTCAGGCGCGTTCCTACCGGAACCGATGGGGCCATTAGCCTCATTGGCACTCTTGCCGGAGCTGTAGGCGCAACCATCGTCACCGCTGTCGCGGCAATCGTCTTTCATCTGACGCCGCTCGAATCCGGAATCGCCGTCGCCGGCGGTATCCTAGGTCTGTTCATCGACAGCCTGCTAGGAGCCACCCTCGAACGCTGCGGCTGGCTGAACAACGACGCGGTAAATGCAGTCTCCACATTGGCCGCGGCATTGTTCGCAGCGTGGGCAGTCGTCGCTATCGATTCACGCTGGTAGAGTTTCCGGCGGCGCGGTCTTCCGTTGCGCGCTCTACCGTCACCACGCCCTCCGGCAATCCGGCGTAAGAGCGGGCGCTGCTCCATTCCCAGTCTGTCGCGCTCTGCGCGAGGCCTGCTTTCACCGGCTCCTGATGCATGAGATCCAGCTGGGCATCGATCTTTTCTGGTGTGTATATGTGCACGTCGGAGTAGCGGCTCTCCCACACCTGCTCTGTGCTGCGCGCCGAGGCGTTGTACCTCCGCTGATACCGCTGCTGCAGCATCTCGATTGAGTTTGCCGCTGTATCCACCGACGGCTCCGCTATCAGCAGACGAAAATGGTCCGGCATTACCACGTATCCAACCACCCCAAACCGGAACTTCACTCGAAGCTCTTCCAGCAATCGGCAAAAGACATTGCGATGCTTTTCGATGCCTAGTTTTGGTTGTTTCCGGTAACAACTGCAAGTGATGAAGTGCAGATGCCCTTTTCTATAGACCGGCTCATGATTCTTAGCCATAGGGATTAGTCATTAGGGATTAGCCATTAGGATCGGCCAAGCGCTGGTGGCTATTCTAATGGCTAACCGCTGACCTCACCCGCCACAGTGTATAGCTCAGAATCTCGTGCGCCGTGCGCTCAAAAGCGTCGAGCTGCGAGATGCCGTGCACCGCTGGCCGCGGCGACGTGTAGACATCCAGACGAAGATGCGAACAGAGAGCGTGGACCCGGAACAGGTGCGTCCCATCGCTGACCACAAGAATGTGCTTCAGTCCATTTGCCCGCGCGATCGCCGCTAGGCGTTGCGCCGATTCCTCGGTGTCGCTGCTCTTCGTCTCCGCAATGATGGCCGCCTCCGGAACGCCATGCGCCATCAGGTAGTCATGCCCCACTCCGCCTTCGGAGTGCCGGTCCGCCGGATCGCCACCGCCCAGCGTAATCAGGAGCGGCGCAAGCTTTTCCTGATAAAGCGCGAGCCCATGGTCGAGCCGCGCGCGCAACACCGGCGAGGGCCGCCCATCGTACTCCGCCGCTCCAAAAACGGCGATCGCATCCGCAGGGCGGTCTTCGTTGCGCGTTGCAAAATAGCGAATCTGCGAGTCTACCCATACCACCCACCCGACGGTGGCCAGCGCCAGCCCGCAAACCAGCAGCCATGCAACCGCCCGCCCCGATTTCAAAGGGCCGAACAGCGGTGTCAGGACCGACCGCCTCACTGACCGCAAATTGGTATCCGGAACAATCATGACTTCAAAGGTAGCGGTGTTTGGCAAAGGTTACGATTGCAGCGCCAGCGCGATTTCATGCGTAGGGATGGCGCCCTCGCGCTGGATCTGCCACGTGCCCTTGCCACCTGAAAGATCGACAATCGTCGTAGGCAGGCTGCGGCCCGTCGGCCCGCCATCTACGATCAACGGGATGCGGTCTCCGATCTGATCGCGCACGCAGGCGGCATGCGTGCAGTCGGGAT
>CAYVSQ010000271.1:0-12493 GCA_964453815.1 uncultured Acidobacteriaceae bacterium
TGCGCCCAGAGAGATTCGAACTCCCGACCTATTGATTCGTAGTCAATCGCTCTATCCAGCTGAGCTATGGGCGCACAAAATGAAGGCTGACTGCGAACTCATCTAAAGATATCAAGTTGCGCGCCGGCACGCAAACCAAAAGCGCTGACTTTGCAGCATGAATTGCATGGTGCGTCGTCTGCGAAAACCAGAACGATCATGCCAAAATGCTCATGTATACTCTGCTAGTCGACGCTTGGCATCGGCCCTGGAACATTCCCGCGGGGGATACAAACCATTCATGGCGACAACCCGGTCATGGAAGACGCGCCTATACGATGCGTATGTCTCGAGCGGTCAGGCAGGACAGCAAAGTGAATCGATAAACAAGCCTGAGGAGTTGTTCCGCCCGCGCGCGGCATACCTGGGCCATCTCATCGCGCGCTATCTTCCGCAAGATCGCGCATCGCGCATCGTCGATCTTGGCTGCGGGCACGGCACGTTCCTGTACTTTCTGTCTCGTGCCGGATATACCCGGATCGCCGGAATCGACACCTCGCAACAGCAGATCGAGCTGGCCCATCGACTGGGCATCTCACAGGCGGAACTGGGCGACGTGGCGGAATTTCTTGCGCGCCGCGAAGATGGATCGCTCGATGCTGTATTGCTCATGGATGTCATCGAGCACCTAACGCGGCAGGAACTCTTCGACCTGCTGGACTCGGTTTATCGCGTGCTCGTTCCCGGTGGTGTCTGCCTCGTCCACGTCCCCAATGCCGAAGGCCTTTACGGAATGCGCATCCGCTACGGCGACTTCACACATGAACTCGCCTTCACCGCGAAATCTGCGAATCAGATACTTCGCACTGTCGGTTTTCGTACGGTTGAAGCCTATGAAGATAAGCCAGTCATTCATGGAGTAAAGAGCACCGCCCGCCGCGTTTTGTGGGACTGCCTTACGCTCTACGACCGGTTGTTGCTTTTCGCGGAAACGGGTTCAAGGGGAGCGATTCTGTCGCAGAATCTCCTCATCCGCGCGATCAAATAGATCTATTTACTCGCAGCGGGCGCGGCCACTGTGGCCTCAACGGGAGGCTGCAGTGGAATCAACGAAAGTTCCTCGACGATGTCTAAGCCAGCCCTGCGCAGCAGTTCCGCGACAATAGGTTTGGTCAGACGCGTCGCGTCGTATTCCACGAGAATCGTCTTACGGTCCTGATCCATCTGGAAGCGCCGAATGCCGTATACCTCGCGCGCGTTGCCCAGTGCGAACATGCCTGTCTCGGTGGGGTGCTGCTCGTAGCGGTAGAGAACCTCAAGCTGCGTCATGACGAGATGATAGCAGCCTAAAGATTTCGCAGATAGTTCTTGATCTCGGGACTCGTCCAGTCCTGCGCGCCAATAAACTTGCGCCGGATTCGACCCTTTGGATCGATGATGTAAGTTTCCGGCGGCCGCGTGCTTCCGAATGCCAGATTGCTCTTTTGCGAGGCGTCGCGGATGGTCAGCAAATCGATATGGTTGTCGGTGACAAATTGGCGGTAGGAGCTGTCGTCGTCGTTAAAGTCCACAGCAAGCACGACAATCTCCGGCATCTGCTTTTGCAATCTGATCAGCGAGGGCATTTCCTCGACGCAAGGGGCGCACCAGGAGGCCCAGAAATTCAGCACCACAGTCTTTCCGCGGTATCGATCCAGGCTGACCGTCTGCCGCGCGTCGTGAATGGCGAAATCTGGCGCGATCATCCCCACCTGGGCCGGATGATCGCCGCGATCGCAGCCCGTTCCCGCGCTGACTACAGCCAGCAAAGCCAGTGCCGTGAAAATGCTCTTCCATCCAGCCCGGCGAAACCCGTTGTTCATGCAACTCACTTTCTTATAATAAAAGACCATTGTGGACGCCGCATCCGATCCGAGCACCTCGCACCAACTCTCCGTCATTGTCCCGGCTCGCAACGAAGAAGATTGCCTCGGCGACTGCCTCCGTTCCCTCGTCAGCCAATCGGGGGACGCGTGGCAACTCGGCCGCGACTGGGAGATCCTCGTTGTCGACGACCACTCGGCGGACCAGACGCGCGCAATCGGAACCAGCTTCTCCGACCTAACCGTCATGCAGGCTCCTGCTTTGCCCAAAGGCTGGACAGGCAAGGCAAATGCCGTCTGGGCAGGCGCTCAGGCCGCGCGAGGCGAATGGTTGCTGTTCACCGACGCCGATACCGTTCACGAGCCCGGCCACTTGAGCGTGGCCATCGTTGAGGCCGGGCGTCATAACGTAGCGATGCTCTCGTATTCGCCGCGCCAGATCATTACCGGCTTTTGGCAGCGCGCCCTCATGCCGCTTGTCTTCAGCGAGCTCGCCGTCACTTATCCACCTGCCAAAGTCTCCGATTCGGAATCGCATCTCGCAGCCGCCAACGGCCAGTTCCTTCTTATCAGACGAGATGCCTACTTCCGCATCGGCGGACACGAAGCCGTCAAGGACGCGGTCCTCGAAGACGTGGAGCTGGCCAACATCGTCAAGCGCCGCAAGCTCGGCTTGCGCTTTCGCTATGCTCCCGAGGCCGTTTCGACGCGCATGTACCGCAGCTTTGGAGCCATGTTCGAAGGCTGGACAAAGAACCTCGCACTACTCTTCGGCAATCCACTCGCGCTCGCAGCCTGGCGGATCCTCGATCTGTTTTTGCTTGCTGGGCTCCCGGCGCTCGGATGGTTTCTGTACGAGCGGAACCTGCGGCCGATTTTCCTGCTTGCGCTGCTGCTCATCTGGGTGCGCAACCTCTGGCGTTTCTATGCCCGCGTCGCCAAATCAAACTTCCCGTTCGCAGACTGCCTGCTCACGCCGCTTGCCCTGCCGCTCTTCGCCATTCTTCTGTATCGAAGCTGGTTCAGTCACACCATCACAAAACGCGTGGCCTGGAAGGGGCGTGACTACGTTAGCCATAACCGCTGAACCCCGCACCCCATTTCGCTCATCTATCATTGAGGCAGCTGCAATCAGCCTATGATCCTACTTACTCGCAAAGCCGAATTCTCCGCCTCGCACTATTACTGGAATGACGCATGGTCCGCGGAGGAGAATGAGCGCGTCTTCGGTAAATGCTCCAATCGCAACGGACACGGCCACAACTACACCCTTGAGGTCACTGTCTCGGGCGAAATCGATCCCGTCTCCGGCTTTGTCGTCGATCTCAAGGAACTCAAAGACGTTCTCGAACGCGAAGTCGTCAGAGTCTACGATCATCGTCACCTCAACCTCGAAGTGCCTGAGTTTAGGACGGCCATCCCCACTACAGAGAACATCGCCCTCGCAGTCTGGAAGCGTCTCGACGGAAAAATCCCAGGTGTGAAGTTGCATCGCGTGCGCGTCTACGAATTGCCTGATCTTTTCGCTGACTACTACGGTGAGCCATGAGAGCTTACCTGGGCCGCCGTTATCGTTTCAGCGCATCGCATCGCCTGCATTCCGACGCATTCACTGACGCCGAAAACCAGGCTATTTACGGCAAATGCAATAACCCGTATGGACACGGCCACAATTACACCATCGAGGTCGTCGTTGGCGGTAATGTAGACCCCGCTACTGGTATGGTCTGCAATCTAGTCGAGCTCGATTCATGTGTACAGAAAGAAATTCTCGATCGCTTCGATCACACGAATCTCAATACACAGGCCTTCTTCCAGAAGACTGTGCCGACAACGGAGAATTTCAATATCGAAGTTCACCGTCTGCTGCAGGCTGCATTCAAACAGGCGGAACTGATCTCGATACGCGTCGAAGAAACATCGAATAATTCCTTTGAGTATCCGGTTCCAATGACCCGGCAACGCTTGATCGCAAAACAGGGAAGGACGAACCCAGCATGAAGAATAACCGCTTCGCGAGCGCGGCTTTGAAAGACGAAATCATCGGCGAAACAGGCCTCGAAGACATCTCGACACAGGACATCTACCGCGAAATCATCCGCCGTTTCGACGCCGATCCCACTCGCGACGGCCTTCTGCGCACTCCCGAGCGCGTGGAAAAAGCTCTTGCGTTTCTCACCAAGGGCTACAAGGAAGATCCCAGCGGCATCCTTCACGACGCGCTCTTCGATGTCGACTACGACGAGATGGTCATCGTCAAGGACATCGAGATGTATTCGCTCTGCGAGCACCATATGCTGCCTTTCTTCGGAAAGGTACACGTTGCCTACATCCCCAACGGAAAAGTCATAGGACTCAGCAAAATTCCTCGTCTCGTCGAAGTCTTCGCGCGGCGCCTGCAGGTGCAGGAGCGCCTCACTCGCCAAATTGCCGACACCATTCAGGAAGCAATCGCCCCACAAGGTGTGGGCGTGGTCATCGAAGCCCGCCACCTCTGCATGATGATGCGCGGCGTCGAGAAGCAGAACTCGTCGACCGTTACTTCAGCCATGGTGGGTGTCTTTCAGAACCAGAACACGCGAGCGGAGTTCCTCACTCTGGTCCGCGAGCGCACGCAGAACAACTTCTGATCTACCTGCCATTTGGCGGCGGCGGCGCGGCCGCCCGTGCGGCCAGCACTTATAGTAGACAAGGTGAACGGGCTCCTCATCGTCGACAAGCCATCCGGCATTACCTCGCACGACGTGGTCGCGCGCCTGCGCCGGGCAACAGGGGAGAAATCGATCGGCCACCTCGGCACTCTCGACCCCATGGCTACCGGCGTGCTTCCTCTGCTTCTTGGAAAATACACGCGCCTCGCGCAGTTTTATGGTGCGCACGAGAAGGCCTATACCGGAATCATCCGCTTCGGCTTCTCCACTGATACCTACGACGCTGACGGCACGCCAACATCCGAGTCCACGCGACCATCGTTCACGCTCGACGAGCTGCGCGCCGCCGCCGCGAAATTTTCCGGCGAGATGGACCAACTCCCACCGCCCATCTCCGCGAAAAAGATTGCCGGTAAACCCGCGTACAAAATCGCCCGTGCCGGTGAAACTCCGCGACTTAAAATCGCCCGAGTAAATATTGTGGAGTTCGCCATTCTTTCACTCGACGGGGAACTCGCAGCCTTCCATATGCGTATCTCTGCTGGTGGATATGTCCGTTCCGTCGCCCATGAGCTTGGCCTGGCGCTCGGCTCGGGTGCGCATCTCGCCAGCCTGCGCCGCATCGCCTCTGGCCCCTTTGCGATTGAACAAGCCATTCCCCTTGCCGACGCCGAATCCTTGGCTCGCGAAAGCCTGCTTCTCGCCCACCTGCCGCACCCGCGTACGCTGCTGCCCGAGCTGCCTTCCGTTACTGCCGACGAGCAAACCCTCGCCCGCCTGCGTAACGGCATGCAGATCAATCTGCCGGAGTTCACGCACGCTCCCCTGGTCAAAGTTTTTTACCGCCAAGGGGAGTTGGTCGCTATCGGCAAGCGCATCGCCGGCACCTTGTTCCAGCCCACGGTCGTTCTGCTTTAGTTCACTTCCTCAACATTGGCCTGAGAAAGTCGAACATGTCGTCCGCAATGATGTCCGCTCCCTTGGCGGTTGGATGAATACCGTCATCCTGCAAGGCTCCAGGGATTTTGTAGACATGGACCAGTATGAAAGGGAAGAGCGGAATGCCGAACTTCTTCGCAGCCAAGGCAAATGTTTGCTGGAAATCTCGACTGTAGTCGGGACCGTAATCCGGTGGCATAACTATGCCGACAAGAGCAACTTTGATGCCCGCATCCTGCAGTGTTTGAATGATCTGGTCAAGATTAGCGCGCGTGGCGGTGATGGGCAGCCCACGCAATCCATCGTTGCCGCCAAATTCCACCACCACAATCTGCGGATGCGCCGCCAGCACCTGTGGCAACCGGCTCACGCCATCCTTGGTCGTGTTTCCGCTCACGCCAAAATTCAGGACGCGATAGTTATAACCATGCCCATCCAGCCGCTGTTGAAGACCATCCGGCCAGCTGTGGCCGGGGTCAATTCCATAGCCTGCGGTGATGCTGTCTCCAAAGCAAACAATGACCGGTTTGGTTGTCTTCGTTTTTGCTGGAGCAAAAGTTGCGACCGCAAAAAGCAGCAGGATGCAGATTCGCTTCACCTCGCGATTGTAGCGAAATTCGAAAAGCGAAACCTGACCAGCGGACATGGGACACTGGTAACAAGGCAACGATTCTAAAAGGAAACCACGCATGATCGAAGTACGCAGCCTGAAAAAGTCCATTCGCAACGGCACACGCACCGTGGATATCCTGCGCGGCATCGATCTGCTCATTCCGCAAGGACAGTTCGTCGCCATCATGGGCGCGTCGGGTAGCGGAAAGAGTACATTGCTCGGCCTGCTCGCCGGACTCGACTCGCCCACCGAAGGCGAAGTTCTCCTCGACGGCGTTGAAATTAGCCGTCTCGAAGAAGACCGCCTCGCAGAGGTGCGCGGCGCCAAAATTGGATTCGTCTTTCAGTCCTATCAGCTCATCCCCACACTCACGGCGCTCGAAAACGTGCTGCTGCCGCACGAGCTGAACGCCCGCAGCGACGGCCGAGCCAGGGCCACCGCTCTGCTCACCAGTGTCGGACTCGCCGACCGCCTTCAGCACTATCCTGTGCAGCTCTCCGGCGGAGAACAGCAGCGCGTCGCCCTTGCCCGAGCCTTTGTTCTCGATCCGCCTATCGTGCTCGCCGACGAGCCTACCGGCAACCTCGATTCCATCAACGGACAGCATGTCCTTGATCTGCTCACTGGGCGCCAGCGTGAGGCCCAGACCACGCTCGTTATGGTGACCCACGATCCAGAAATCGCTGCCCGCGCCGACCGCCAGATCCACCTTCGCGACGGCCTGGTAGTTGCCGACGAGCTAACCGCACACGTACAAACCAGTCAGGTGCTCGGATGACCACTTTCACCAAGCCCGCGCTGCCTTGGTCTACTGCTGCCCGCATCGCCTGGCGTGAGTTACATGCCTCGCGCGCAAAGTTCGTCTTCGTTCTGCTTTCCGTCGCCATCGGAGTCGCCTCGCTTACCGGTGTGCGAGGCTTCAGCCAGTCATTCCAGAAAGCGCTGCTCGGTGACGCGCGCGGCATCATGGCCGCCGACCTCTCGGCGCGCATGTTCAGGCTCGCCACTCCCAAAGAAGGCCTGCAGCTCGATGCGCTGGCCACTAAGGGCGTTGAACGCACCAGCGTTACAGAGACCGTTTCCATGGCCTCGGTCCAGGGCGATCCTGTCCCGCTGCTTGTCTCGCTCAAGGCCATCGATCCCGCTGTCTACCCGTATTACGGGAACATCGTCCTCAACCCCGCCGGCACTCTGCGCGAGGCTCTTACCGACTCGACGGTTCTGGTCGACGATAATCTGCTCGTTCGCCTAAACGCCAAAGTCGGCGACCGGCTCAAGATCGGAACCAACTATTTCCGCATCGCCGCAGTCATTCTGCGCGAGCCGGATCGCTTGACAGCCGGCGTCGGTCTCGGACCCCGCGTCATGATCACGCGCAACGCGCTGCTCCAGAGCGGCCTGCTCGGTCTCGGCAGCCGCGCCAGCGAGCGCTATCTTTTCAAGATCGACAGCAACGCCCAGAACATCGCCACCCTTCGACCCGAGCTCGAAAAAATCCTTCCCGACGCGCAGATCACTGACTTTCGCGAGACCAGCCCGGAGCTCACGCGCGGTCTTGACAGCGCCACCGGGCTGCTCAGCCTCATCTGCCTCGTCGCCATGGTCCTGGGAGCCATCGGCGTTGCCATGGCCATGCGCGCGCACCTGCAGCAGCGCATCGAAATTCTCGCCATCATGAAGTCCATCGGAGCCCGCTCCTCGGACATTCTTCGCATCTATCTGCTGCAAACCATATTTCTCGGCTTGGTCGGAGGCCTCATTGGCGTCGCTCTCGGCCTCGGCGTGCAGTATGTCTTTCCGTCGCTCCTGGGCTCGCTTCTGCCTCTGCGGCCGCCGCTGGCCCTCGCCGTCAGACCGGTCGGCGCCGCGCTCGCCACTGGCATCCTCACCACCATCCTCTTCTGTCTGCCGCCGCTACTGGACGTGCGCCGCGTTCGCCCCATCGCGGTCCTGCGCAAAATGGTCGAGACAAGCGAGGGCGGCAACATTCTCCGTGCCGCTGCAAGCCCGCGACAGAGAACCATTCAGGGCCTGCTGCTGGGGATCGTCCTTGTTATCGGACTCGCGTCGGTCGCCCTCTGGATCGCCGGTCTGATGCGCCACCACACTCACCGCTGGCCGCTCGTCGTGCTCGCACTCAACATCGCCTTCGGCCTGGCTGTCGTCTTCTATGACGCGTGGGCGACACAGTTCCGTGACCGCAGACTCCAGTGGCTCTCGATGCTCGTTATCGTCGTCGGGCTCGCCGGAATCGCCGCCGCGCTCTCCGATTCATGGACTATTGGGAAATGGTTCGCCGCCAGCCTCTGCGCCACACTGCTGGTCATTCTCGGCCTGTCGGCGTTTACCCTGCGCACGCTGCGCGCCTTCCTGGATAAAACCCGTCTGCATCTGCCTTCTGCGCTACGCCACGGACTCGCCAATCTCTATCGCCCCGGCAACCAGTCCTCCGCCGTGCTCGCCTCGCTTGGCGCGGGAGTCATGCTCATCCTCGCCGTCTTCCTTATGCAAAGCGCCATTGTGCGCGAGATGCACAATGACGTCTCCGCGGACACGCCCAACATCTTCCTCGTCGATATCGCGCCAGAGGAACTTACCGGCGTGCAGGCGATGCTCGCTCATCAGCCCGGCGTGCAGGGCAAGCTTGAGACCATCCCCATGATCTCCTCGCGCATCAACAGTATTGACGGGATCGCCGTAGACAAGCTTCAGTTTCAGAACTACCCCAGGCGCCTGCTTCGCTCCGCTGCCATAACCTGGTCTGACGGCATCCCGCGCGGAACCCGGATCACGCAGGGCCAATGGTGGAAGAGCCCGGACGATCCCAACCTTGCCGTCGTTGCTCGTGTTGCCGAGCGCCTGAATCTCCACATAGGCTCCAATGTGGATTTTGCCGTCGGCGATCAGACGATCTCAACAAAGGTTTCTGCCATCTACAAAGTCGACGGTGAACACGCTTTCGCCCGCAGTGAGTTCATTCTCGCCCCCGGCCTCCTCCGCGGGGTGCCTGCCACCTGGTATGGAGCCGTTCACGTGAACCCTTCCAGCATCGCCCAGCTGGAGCGTGACGTCTTCGCCGCCTACCCGACAATCACGGTCATCAACCTCGCCGACATCCTCCAAACCATCCAGGACGTCGCCGGCCATATCATCCTTGTCATACGCTTCCTTGCCGGTTTCTCCATCCTTTCCGGCGCAATTATTCTTGCCTCCAGCGTTGCCAGCACACGCTTCCGCAGGATCCGCGAAGTCGTCGTCCTCAAAACGCTGGGAGCCACGCGCAACCGCATAGCCCAGGTCTTCAGCATCGAATTCCTCGTCCTCGGCTTACTGTCGGGAGCCGTCGGCGTCATCTTCGCCAATCTCCTTGCTCGCATCCTGTTGCGACGCATGGAGATTCACTGGCACGCCGACTATTTTGCGTCGACATTCACCGTCTTCGCGACCGCTATCTTGGCCATCGCCACAGGCTGGATCGCCAGCTTCCGGATTCTTGGCCAGAAACCGCTGGAAGTCTTGCGCGAGGAATAGGTACTAACGTGGAAGGCGTCTTTACCCTTAAGCTTGAATCCGACTTGCGCGATGCATTTTTAGCTGAGGCTGCAACGCCTCATCGTCCAGCTTCTCAGTTGGTCCGTGAATTCATGCGGAATTTTGTCCAGAATCAGCGCGAGACCAGGGAGCATGACCTGTGGTTTTCGCTCGCAGATTCAGGCCGCTCTAGACGATCCTCGCCCTGGCACACCTCATGAGGTGGTGATGGCTGAAGCTCGTGCCATCATTGACCGCGTTGCAGCCCGGAAGAAGAAGGCTTGAGAATCGAGTGGCATCTGAATGCCCGCGCCGATTTGACAGAGCTGATTGAGTACATCGCAGTAGACAACGTCGATGCAGCCTACGGGTTCACGACGAAGTCAAAACGCAAGCTGAAATGCTGCGGCGGCATCCGGAAGCCGGTCGCCCAGGTCGAGTGTCAGGCACCCGTGAGTTGGTGGCGAGCGGAACAACTTACATTGTTGTCTTTCGCATCGCCGGGAACAGGATGACTATTTTACGTGTGCTCCATGGCGCCCGCCGATGGCCGAAGCGGTTCTGCGTTTTAGCTCCCTGCTCTCGTCGTTCGCTGTGTTGAAATCGGATTGTCCGGCAACGATGAAAGTTCTAGTTCCGAACCGCTGCTTGCGCTTGCCCGCCTTGGTCGCTGTTGTTCAAGAGCAGGTGAACCGCATCCTGATAACCCATCTGCGGGTGGACGGGCAGGAAATCACTGGCGTCTTCCGTTGTCTCAATGTTAAGAGCCTTAAGCATGAGCACCTTGCCGTTCAGTTTAAGTCCCATGTGGGTCGTTTCCCAGTGCTCGTTGCCCACATCTTTCTGCTCCACGAGGATCGTGCCTCCTTTGTAGAGCTTTCCTAGAATGCCCCATCCGAAATTCACGTCGTCGATCAAATGCGCATCCAGTCTCGTCATACGCTCCTGCCGCTGATCGATCCACAACTCGCCCATCATGCCGTGATACACCTCTGCTTCGCGATCCGGTGGAGTAAAGGCGGGATTGGGTTTGAAGCTCAGCCGATAGCTAGGACCGCTCGGCGTGTCCGCCATGCCTTCGAAGTGATAAATGAAGGCGTCCGGCAGCAGCCGGATCATTTCATTCGCTCGGGTGCTGTCTTCCTGTTCCTTCTTGTGCCGGTGCGCCTGAATCTCCGGATGCGCCAGCAGGTTGTTCAACCGATCGAGCTCCGCCTGCTGGGCACCCGGCGAGAGCGGCTTGTCCCCGGTTGCGATCAGGCGCGCTACATCGCCATCCCTGGTTTCGACAATCTCCTTGGTCGTAATCTTGCCGTCGTCTATCTTGTGGAGCGTGTAACGGTACGGATGGCCGTCGCCGGCGACGAGCTCGTTGTGCGCTGCACGCCGCACCAGCGCAATTGGATCGGCCGCCACCGTCTGCGGCGTTTGTGCCGGTGCCACACCGCACAGGCACAGAAGGGGCAGAAATAAAAGAGCCGCCGCTGAACAAGAAGGCTTGAAGATCGCAAGAGAGTTCCCATTCTTCATCTGTCGCGATCCGTTGCTGTTGCTCATTTCCATCATGTACTAAGTTGCCGCCGTAAAAACCTTAGACGCAGGATATGCCATCGAAGTTTGTATGGTATACCGACCCCCCTTCCAGCAAAGCCGCGAAATGCATACAATTTCAGCATGATGTCCGCTGTGCCTTCCAGGAAGTTTCCCCGGGGTTTTATTACCGTTTGCCTCTTAGCCGTAAGCCTGCCAGGATTGCTGTTTGCCCAGGATCAGCAGCACCGCGGACGCAAATACACGCCTCCGCCGGCGACCGCCAAAATCACGGTGACCGTCATCAAGGCGACCAACGGTAAGCCCATTGAGAACGCCGCCGTTGTGTTTCACCCCATGAAGGGCGGCAAGGACGAGGGCAACCTCGAGCTTAAGACCAACGAGGAAGGCAAGGCCACCATTGAGGTTATTCCGATCGGCGATACAGTACGGCTTCAGGTAATCGCCAACGGGTTTCAGACCTTCGGCGACGATTACGAGATCACCACCGACAGCAAGGAAATCACGGTGAAAATGAAGCACCCGGATCGTCAGTACTCGATCTACGAAAAGCACGACGACGATAAGGTGCAGGGCGGCGCCGATCCTGAGCCAAAGCAGGCTCCCCAATCAGATCAGAAGCCGCCCCCGACGAACTAACCCGGTGCCCAGTGTCTCGTTTTTTGAGAGATGGGGAACAACCTGGCCAAAATCTCTCAGCCATCCAGTCGGTATTTCGTCTCCGCCAGCTTGTAGAGGCGTCTCCACACCAGGCGATTGATGGTGACGACCGTGAGCGCCATGATGATCGTCGCCATCAACAGGGTGGGGAAGTTTCCCTGGTTGCTGGCCTCGCTGATCTGCGCCCCTAGTCCCTGTGTTACCAGTGTTTTGTTCTTCAGCTGAAAATATTCGGCGACGATCGAGGCGTTCCACGCCCCGCCTGAAGCCGTAACCAGACCGGTGATAAGGAAGGGAAAAATTCCCGGCAGAATCACCGTCGTCCAGCGCTGGAGGCTCCTGAAGTGAAACAGGTCCGAAACCTCTATGAGATCCGACGGAATCGCCATGGCTCCTGCGATTACGTTGAACAGGATGTACCACTGAGTCCCTAGCATCATCAGCGCAATTGAGCCCACACCCAGCCCGAGCCCCAGCCGCATCAACGCCACCAGAATCACCGGAAACAGCGCTGTAGCCGGAAACGACGCCGCGATCTGCGCCAGCGGCTGCGTGATATTCGCCAAGCGTGGATTGAAGCCGATCATCACACCCACCGGAATCGTCCACGCCGAAGCGAGCAGAAGTGACACGTTCACCCGCAAAAACGTCGTCGCCGCGCCTTCCAGCAGAGACACGAATTCATGGCCATGAATCTGCCGCAGCAG
>CAYVSQ010000272.1:0-12584 GCA_964453815.1 uncultured Acidobacteriaceae bacterium
ATCATTGCGGGAGGAATCTACCCTTACTCCATCTTGGTCTCAAACGTTCTCTTCAGTGGACTGATCGCGTGCGCGTGGATACTGATTCTCTCTCGCAGACCCTTTGGCTGGATCCTCTTACTCATTCCGATGCAGATGCTCAGCCCGCTGTTCATTGCTTGGTTTGACAAGATACTTTCGAGTCACTTGCCGGCCGCGCCCGCGACCGCCGCTATAGGAATACGCATAAGCGCGATCGGGATGATGGTCTCGATCGTCCTTTCCTATGTCTTCTTCATCATCTTCATTCGCGGCGAGGGTAAGGAGTCCTTCAAGATCCGCAATGAACTGGAGCTGGCGCACGGAATCCAGAAAACTCTGGTACCTCCAGTGACGTTGCGGATGCCACGCTTCGAAATCTACGGCATCTCGAAGCCCAGCGAAAAGGTTGGCGGCGACCTGGTGGATGCGCTGTGCCTCCCCAACGGAGACGCTGTAGCCTATATCGCCGATATCGCCGGGCATGGGCTGCAAGCCGGCATCCTGATGGGGATGCTGAAGACCGCGGTGCGCACCGCGCTGCGCGAGGCCGGGAAACAAAAGCCTGAGGAGTCACTGCCATTCCTGCTGGAGTGCCTGAACGATGTGTTGCCGGAGGTGAAGGAACCGCACATGTATGCAACCTTTACCGGGCTGCGGCTGGACACTGACGGCAGCGTTCATTACGCTCTGGCTGCGAGCCCGCCCATCCTGCACTGGCACGCGAGCGGGCGTACTCTGTCGCGGGTGGAGGAGGAGCAGTTTCCACTTGGATTGTTGCCCATAACAGGCTTCGACGGTCAGCGATTGAACACGGCTTCCGGAGACCTGCTCGTGGTCGCGACAGATGGAATTCTCGAAGTAAGCAATCAGAGTGGAGAAGAATTCGGAGGGGAACGACTGAAAGACACGATTACTACAAACGGTAACGCTTCACCGGCCAGCCTCGCGCAAAGTATCCTTGACGCCGCTCGCGCTTTTGGCCCCCAGCTTGATGATCAGACGATACTCATCGTTCGGTGTCTTTGAGGCGTGTCGTGACCTTCTGTTATCGTGTCGAGCATGCTACCCAACACATGGAAACAGTGGTATTCGGAGACTCCGCGCACGGCCCTCTATTACCAGGGCATTCCATTGCAGCGGATGAGAATGCTGTTTCTCGCCGTCTTTTGTCTGTTCGGCATCATAGGACTATTCAACGATCTGCTCAACCTGGGCAAGGTCCCTTATGTGATCGTCCTACTCAATACAGTGGTCAGCGGATGCGTAGCCCTGGTTTATGTGCTGATCGCTACACGCTACCACCATTACTGGTTTTTTGTCGTAAGCATCCTGCAGGTTCCCTTCTGGATTGGGTTTAGCTTTTTCGTCAACTTTCTTTACACACACTTTCATCTGCACGACGTTCTTTCGGCGCAGGGTATCCGGGTAGTTGCGATTGCCATACTTGCGCTGGTCATCATGTCCTACAGCCTGTTCATCGGCTTCATCACCAGGCAGGGTGCGGACGCCTATCGCGTGCGCACCGAATTGGCATTGGCGCATGGCATCCAGCAGACTCTAGTCCCACCTGTCACGGTACGAGCAGCACGCTTTGAGATTTACGGCATCTCAAAGCCGAGCGAAAAGGTTGGCGGTGATCTGGTGGATGCGCTGTGTCTTCCCAACGGAGACGCCATTGCCTACATCGCCGATATCGCCGGGCACGGATTGCAGGCCGGCATCCTGATGGGGATGTTGAAGACCGCAGTGCGCACCGCGCTGCTCGAGGCCGGCGAACTCGACGCGCAGCAGACTCTACCCCGCCTGCTGGACCGGCTGAACAGCGTGCTACCGGTGGTTAAGGAGGCGCACATGTATGCGACATTTACCGGCTTTCGGCTGGGCGTCGACGGCAGTGTGCACTACGCGCTGGCTGCGAGCCCACCGATCCTCCACTGGCACGCGAGCGGGCGAACTCTGTCGCAGGTGGAAGAGGAGCAGTTTCCACTTGGTTTGTTGCCCGTGCCCGCGTTCGACGGCCAGCGCATGGAGACGGCTCCGGGCGATCTGCTGGTGGTGGCCACAGACGGCATTCTCGAAGTGAGCGACAAGAGTGGAGAAGAGTTAGGTGTGGAACGGCTGAAGACCGTAATCGGCGCGAACACACAAACACCGCTGGCCGATTTGGCGGTAAAGATTCTTGCGGTGGCGCAGGTCTTTGGGAAGCAGGTGGACGATCAGACGATCCTGATCGTGCGCTGCCTGTAAGCAGGTTCTAGCGCGAAGCTTTGAGCAGTTTGGCCGTAGTCACAATCTGGCCGGTGTGGCGCTGGGTGTGATCGGCCAGATGTACCAGCAGGCCTCCGACGCTGGTGGGAAGCTGCTTCTTGCCAACACCACGAGGCTGTTCGAGATCGGCTGAGGCGAACTCACGGACACGATCAGCTGCACTCGCAATTCCCTGCTCGAATTCAGAAAACAACTCGTCACGAGTTGCGCCCGAGGCCGATTCGCTCTTCAGCTTGACAAGCTGTTCCATGCTGAGTTGATTGCCTTCGGCGTAGGTAAGCAGCCGGTCAAGACTACGCGCGATGTGGCGCAGATGGAAGGCAATCGGCGACAGTCCGCCGGGAGAGGCATGAAGTTCGGCCTCGGTCAGTCCATCCGCCCAGCGCACTGTGTCTTCGCGGGCGAGATCGAATGCGTGCAGGATGGCTCGCAGAACGGCGGGAAGTTCGGAGTAGGTTCCGCGCAGCCAAGGCTCGGGCAGAGGAGCGGTTGGCGAAGCGGCTTGTGTGGTCATGGCTAGAGTCCTTTCTTCTGACGAAATTCTCGCACGACCTCGGCAGGGTCGCGATGCTGGCCGTCAACCGCTTCGTTCATGGTTCGCATGTCTTCGGCGGTAATTTTCCCGGCGAGGGCATCGAGTGCTGCCTGTATCTGTGGCCAGCGGCGCAGGGCATCGTCGCGTACAAGTGGTACGGCCTGATAAGGCGGGAAATAATGCTTGTCGTCTTCGAGGGCGGTTAACTCAAACGCCTGGATGGGGCCGTCGGTCGAGTTCGCAGCGATGATATCCACCTGATGCGAGTTCAGTGCGCGGTAGAGCAGGCCAAGATCCATGGTGCGCGGAGCGTCGGCGAATTTGAGGCCGTAGGCAGCGCTCAGACCCGGAAGCCCGTCAGGCCGCTGCTCGAACTCGTAGCCGACGCCAAGCTTCCATTGCGGCGTGTAAGGCACGGCCTGACTGAGGGTCTGAAGATGGAGCCGGCTCGCGTCGTCTCCCCGAATGACCATGGCGAAGGTGTTTTCGAAGCCCAGCGGATCGGCAACTGTAACGCCGTACCGTGAAGCATAGAGCCGGCGCACGGTATCGAGAACGGCCTGTGGATCTCGATTAACCGGCTGCTTGAGGATGGCAGTCAGCGCTGTCCCGGTGTATTCAACGTAGGCGTCAATGCGTCCTGAGACGAGCGCCTGCTGGGCAATGTAACTGCCGGCGAGATAAAAGCGACGCTCGACCTTGAGATTCGACTTCGCCTCGATCTCCTGTGCGAGAAGCTCGCCCAGCACCACCTGCTCGGTAAAATTTTTCGCTCCAATCACAGGGTGGTCTGGCCGTGGCGGCGCGCAGGATATGAGCGACAGGCAACTTGCAACCGCCGCGGTGACAGAGATCCATCGCATCATTTCGCTGGCACTCGCAACCGGTGCTCGAGCAATCCTAAGAGGCCGTCGGCGGCTAGCGCGAGCAGGGCGGCGGGGATGGCTCCGGCGAGGACCAGTCGATTGTCGACGGACGCGACGCCGCGAAAAATCAGTTCGCCCAGCCCCCCTGCACCGACGGCCGCGGCAATGGTGGCGATGCCAACGCAGGTAACGGTGGCTGTGCGAAGTCCGGCGAGAATAACGGGAACTGCGAGCGGCAATTCGACCTTGAAAAGCCGTTGCGTGCCAGTAAGGCCCAGTGCTCGGGCAACCTCGATTACCGAGGGATCGATGCCCTGGATTCCTGCATAGGTATTACGCAGGATGGGCAGCAGCGCATAAGCGGTGAGCGCGACAATAGCGATGCGGGCAGCGCGTTCTCCAAGCCAGGGCAGAGGCAGCAGGAATCCGAACATGGCGAGCGAGGGAATGGTTTGCAGGATGTTCGCGAGGGCAAGCACCGGTTTGGCCCAGCGCGGCGAGCGCGTGAGCCAGATTCCGGTAGGAACGCTGATCGCCGTCGCGAAGAGCATGGCCGCGCCTGTGAGCCACAAGTGCTCCAGGGTCAGCTCGAAGATCTGGCCGCCATATTGCGACAGGAACTGCGAGTTCACGAGGCACCCTCCTCGTGCGCCAGCTCGCCGCGGCGGCAGGCGCGCACATACTCCACGACCTCGGGCTGTGTCGAGGTGAGAAACTCCCCTGCGGCAACGTTCGCGATCAGCCGGCCCTCCTCAAGCAGCACGATACGTGTGGAGAGATAGAGGGCCTCGTCAAGATCATGCGTAACAAGCAGAACGGTCTTCTCCAGCCGCCGCAGCAGATCGCGCAGCATGTCCTGCATTTCGGCGCGGGTGAGCGGATCGAGCGCGCCGAAAGGCTCGTCCATCAAGAGAATTGGCGGCTGTGCGGCAAGGGCACGGGCAAGACCCACACGCTGGCGCTGTCCTCCCGAAAGCTGATGAGGATATCGCTGGGCAAAGGTCGCGGGATCGAGACCGACAGCGGATAAGAGTTCGTGTCCGCACTTGCGGCAGGCATCGCGCGGCGTGCCGGAGATTTCCGGCACCATCGACGCGTTGCGCTCGACGGTGAGGTGAGGAAAGAGCCCTGTCTCCTGAATGACGTAGCCGATGCCGCGGCGCAGATGGATCAGATCGACGTCGCGCACGCCCTTGCCGCCTACCAGAACATCTCCGCTGGTCGGCTCGACCATGCGGTTCACAGTACGCAGCAGCGTCGTCTTGCCAGATCCGCTCCGGCCAAGAATGGCTGTGGTGGTTCCCTCTTCGATGGCAAATGAAACGCGATCGAGCAGGGTTCGGCCCTGCGGCGTCTTGAAACTCACATCGCGAAATTCGATAGCTGCCGGCATGAGTGGGCCAAAAAACGAAAGCCGGGCAGCTGCGCCCGGCCTTTTGTAGCTACTGCGGTTGCATTATTCGCCCTCGGCTGGAGCTTCGGGAGCACCTGGACTCTTGACGCGCACGACGGTGATCTTCGAGAAGCCTTCCTTGAAGTTCGGCGGCCGCAGACGTTCGGCCATCTTGTGCATGACCTCGTCGTTCACTGTTCGTTCACGACGGCGGTTACGCTCCAGACAGATTTCCAAGGGAACGTCGAAGAAAACGGCCTGCACATCGTAGCCAAAACTCTTTGCCATCTTGATCCATTGGCGGCGTTCGTGGGGTGACAGGTTGGTCGCGTCCACGTAGTTCCACGGCATCTTGGCGATCAGGCGCGCGCGCAGCAGCGAGCGCAGGGTTGAAAATACCAGCCCCTGGTAGCGCTGCTCAGTGATGTCGTCGAACAGGATGCTGCGCAGCATGTCCGATGACAGCGGCGTAACGCCACGGCGTTTGAACCAGGTAGTCTTGCCCGATCCGGGTAAGCCGATGGTGAGCACCACAAAACCCTTCGGCCCATGAGGCTGGCCGGCGGCTTGCGGTTCTGGCGGCGGAGTCGATGGCAACTCTGGTTGGGTTTCCACTTCCAGCTTGCCCGGCTCCTCCGGGGCGCCGAGGGCGGCGGCGGTCTCCGGCGAAAGCTGAGGGGTTTCAACGGCAGCCTCTGTTGCGGTTCGTGTTGGTGGCTCCTGGGTTACGCTGCCAGCCTCCGGTGTATATTCCTCGGCGGCTGCAGCTCCGTAAGAAGGGCGCAGTGGAGCCGGCTGATTCGCGGGTATTTCCTGGCCAATCTTTCCTGTGGACTCCGAATCGTTCGGTCCACGCTTGGGACGTCGTCTCATTTTTTCGCGCATCCATTCGCGCATAACTCAGGATGTAACACAGACTACGGCGAGTCGCAATGTGCGCGACGGCTTTGGAACCACTCTGACTAATGAAAAGCGAGTCTTGCACGGTCATGGCGAAAATTAAATTCTCGCCATAGAAAAATCTTATGCAGCGGTATTGACTACAGTGCTAGCATCGCTACATGGGGGTTTGAGGCTTTGCCCGCTCGCGGCTGGTCCCCAAATAAACTGCGAGACTCCACAGAAGATTTCAAGAACACACGAAGGAGAAAAAGTTTCCATGGCTGTAAAGGTTGGAATCAACGGCTTTGGCCGTATCGGACGCAACGTTTTCCGTGCTGCGTTGGGGGATCCCGAAATTGATATCGTAGCGGTTAACGATCTCACGAGCCCTGCGACGCTCGCCCACCTGCTCAAGTACGACTCGATTCTTGGCAACCTGAAGAACGAGATTTCCTCCACAGACGATTCGATCACCGTGGACGACAAGAGGATCAAGGTTTTCGCGGAGCGCGATCCCGCCAAGCTCGACTGGAATTCAACCGGAGCACAGATTGTGGTTGAATCGACCGGCATTTTCACCGATGCCGCAAAGGCCAAGGCCCATCTGCGGGGCTCGGTGAAGAAGGTGATTATTTCCGCCCCGGCTACCAACGAGGACATCACTGTCGTTCTCGGCGTGAACGAATCGAAGTATGATCCGGCGAAGCACAACATCCTCTCGAATGCCTCCTGCACGACGAACTGCCTTGCGCCTGTTGTGAAGGTGCTGCACGAGGCGTTCGGCATCGTTTCGGGCATCATGACCACCATCCACAGCTACACCAACGACCAGGTGATTCTCGACTTTCCGCACAAGGATCTGCGCCGCGCCCGTGCCGCCGCGATCAACATGATTCCCAGCTCGACAGGCGCCGCAAAGGCCCTCAAACTGGTGATTCCGGAAATGGCAGGCAAGCTAGACGGCTTTGCCATTCGGGTCCCTACTCCCAATGTTTCCGTGGTCGACCTGACATTTGTCGCTGAGAAGCCGGTTACAGGTGAGACTGTGAATGCCGCGCTCAAAAAGGCTGCTGACGGCGCATTGAAGGGCATTCTGGGCTATGAGACGGCCGAGCTGGTGTCGAGTGACTTCAAGGGCGACGCGCGCTCGTCGATCGTCGACTCGCCGCTCACCAAGGTTGTAGGCAGCTCAGTGAAGGTCATTAGCTGGTATGACAACGAGTGGGGCTACTCCAATCGCGTACGCGATCTGGTGCTCTTCCTCGCTGAAAAGGGTCTGTAACAATTACGATTTAACGCGGATTCGGTTCGAGTACAGAACAACCGAATCCGCGAACCCGTATCCTGATTCGCCGTAACCATACGCGGAGCACCCCCCGGCAATGCGTCAAAATATTTCTGGATCGTCGCCCTTCGAGCCCATCATCGGCTTCTCACGCGCCGTGCGTGTGGGCAACACCGTTCATGTCTCAGGAACGGGCCCCATAGGCGCAGACGAAGCTGACGCGGCAACACAAACCCGGCATACACTGGAGATTATCCGCACGGCGCTCGAAAAGGCAGGAGCCCGGATGGAAGATGTAGTCCGGACGCGCATGTACCTGACGCATGTGGAAGATTGGGAAGCTGTCGGGCGGGCGCATGGTGAATTCTTTGGGGCAATCCGGCCCGCGGCAACCATGGTCGTCGTCGCCAAGCTCCTCAATCCGGCGTGGCGCGTGGAAATCGAGGCCGATGCGGCCATCAGTGATAAAAACTGAGCATCAGGAAAGTAAGCGGAAATCATGACGAAATTATCGATTCGCGATCTCGACCTTGCGCATAAACACGTATTCATGCGCGTGGACTTCAACGTGCCGCTGAGCGACGATGGAACCGAGATCATGGATGACACGCGCATCCGCGAAACGCTGCCCACGCTCGAATACGCGCTGCGCCATAAGGCCAAGCTGATCCTGGCGTCGCATCTGGGAAGGCCCAAGGGCAAACCCACTCTGAAATACAGCCTGCGTCCCCTGGTGGACAGGCTGCGAATGCTGCTGGACCATCATCTGGGCGAGCAGGTGAATGTGGCGTTTTCGCCGAATTGCGTAGGCGAGCTGGCCACCGAGCTTTCACGCCAGCTTGAGTCGGGCCAGGTCCTGCTGCTTGAAAATCTTCGATTTCATGCCGGAGAAGAAGCGAACGACCCGAAGTTTGCTGAGCAGCTTGCCTCGCTGTGCGAGATCTACATCAACGACGCCTTTGGCAGCGCGCATCGCGCCCACGCATCGACAGAGGGCATCACGCACTTTGTGAAGAAGTCCGCTGCCGGGCTGCTCATGGAAAAAGAGCTGAAGTATCTCGGCAAGGCTCTCGATGAGCCGGCGAAGCCCTTCGTGGCTATCCTGGGCGGCGCTAAGGTGTCGGACAAGATCGAGGTCATCGATCACCTTCTCTCGAAGGTTGATGCAATTTTGATTGGCGGAGGAATGGCATACACCTTCCTCAAAGCCAAAGGACAAGACGTGGGTAAGTCACTGCTTGAGACGGACAAGATCGACGTCGCGAAAGAGGCCTTGGCCAAGGCCGAAGTAAAAGGGGTGCTTTTCCTGTTACCAGTCGATCATGTCCTGGCCGACAAGTTCGCGGCAGACGCCAAGACACAGGTCTTCGAAGGCGACGGGCCGTTTCCAGCTGAGTGGATGGGGCTCGACATCGGACCCAAGACTGTCGCCCTATTCTCAAAGGAGATCGCCGACGCCTCGACCATCGTATGGAACGGGCCGATGGGTGTCTTCGAGATGCCGGCTTTTGCTGTGGGCACGACCAAGCTCGCCAAGGTGGTTGCGGCGAATCAGGATGCGGTCTCCATCGTTGGCGGCGGTGATTCGGTTTCTGCGGTGAAGAAGGCAGGAGTAGCGGAGAAGATCACGCACATCTCGACCGGCGGCGGGGCTTCCTTAGAATTTCTGGAAGGCAAGAAGCTGCCGGGGGTCGAGGCGCTGACTAATAAGTAGAATCGATCTCCGTAGAGCCTAAGCCTCCTCACAATAGCGAGAATTTAAAGGACGGTTGAATGTCACGTAAGCCACTCATCGCAGCAAACTGGAAGATGTATAAGACTCCCGCGCAGGCCGAGGAGTTCGTCAAAGCTTTTCTGCCGCTCGTCGCAAATCAGGAGCGTGATGAGATCGTGCTCTGCCCGTCTGCCACTTCCCTCGCAGCCGTCGTTGCAGCGACTGCCGGCTCTGGCATTGCCGTCGGCGCGCAGAACATGCACTTCGCCGAAGAAGGCGCATACACTGGCGAGATCTCTCCCCTGATGTTGAAGGCCGCGGGCGTAACCCACGTCATCATCGGCCACTCGGAGCGCAGGCAGTACTTCGATGAAACCGATGAATTGATCAACCAGAAGATCCACTCCGCGGTTAAGCACAGTCTTACTCCGATCCTCTGCATCGGAGAGTCCCTCGAAGACCGCGAAGCCGCCAAGACCGAAGAAGTCCTGCTGCGCCAGTGCGAAAAAGCGCTCAAAGGCGTAGTGCCCGCGAACGCCGAGAGCTTCGTGATCGCCTACGAGCCCGTCTGGGCCATCGGCACCGGTCGCACCGCCACGCCGCAGATAGCCGGCCTCGCTCACTTCTATATCCGCAGCGAAGTCGCCCGCCTGCTCGGCCGCAAGGCCGCGGACAGCATCCGCATTCTCTACGGAGGTAGTGTGAAGCCGGACAATGCCTCGGCGCTGCTCAATCAGCCGGAGATCGATGGCGCGCTGGTCGGCGGAGCCAGCCTCGATGCCACATCGTTTGCGAAGATTGTTAACTATTAGCAGGTCGCGAAAGGATTTCCGTTGCCTGAATTTGTGCGCATTCTAAGCGCATCCCGCCTGCCTCCCGAAGGCGAGGCACGCGAGGTCGACTGCGGCGAATACCAGCTTTGCATTGCGAGAGTTGGCGGCGAAATCAGCGTGATGAATAACCTGTGCCCGCATAACGGCGGTCCGCTGGGCCAGGGCATTATCGAGAACGGCAAACTTATCTGCCCCTGGCATGCGTGGGCCTTCGATGTGAAGACAGGCGTCGCCGAGCACAATCCCCAGGCCCGGGTGCCGGTGTATGAACACAAGATCGAGGGCAACGACGTGCTGGCGAAGCTGGAGTAGTTATCACGGCCTTAGGTAGCCTCGATTCACCCACTCCCGCTTCCCTGCTACGCTTTGACTAGAATGCCCGACAAGATTCCAGAAACTCCGAAAGCGCACGATGCCGCGGGCCTGTGGTGTCCCACCTGCGCGCGCGTGGTCGACGATCCCCTGGTCTGCGGAGACTGCTCGGCAGTGATCTGCCGGGTGTGCGGAACTCCGCTCGAATCTGCCGACGAGTTGGCCTTTGGCTAAGAAGCCGCAATCGAAGGCCGGACGACCATCACCCCGGTCTTTTCCCGCTCAAGCTTCTGTCGGCAATGCGGCTCCTCCGGTCACCATCAGCGGACGCTGGCTTGCCTGGGCGCTTCTCATCGCCCTGTCCCTTGCGGCCGTCAGCGCGTATGCAACGCTCGCTCTGCTCTTTTATCAGGGACAGTGGCAGCTGGTGCTGCATCCGGCGGGAACCATCGCCGCAACCCCTGCCTCCCAGGGGCTGAAGTTCGATGAGATCCACTTCGACTATACCGAGACGGGGTCAGCGCAGCTCGACGGATGGTGGATTCCGGCGGAGAAAGACGCGCGCTGGAGCGGGAGCACGCTGTTCTATCTGCACGATGGCGCCGGGTCTCTGTCCGACACCGTAGACGACCTTGTCACCCTGCACTCGCTCGGTATCAACGTCTTTGCCTTCGACTATCGGGGATTTGGGCACAGCGCCGGGCCCACTCCACGCGAGAAGCGCATGACCGAGGACGCCGATGCCGCCTGGACTTACCTCACCGACACGCGGCATATCGACGCAAAATCCATCGTGATTTATGGTGCCGGCGTCGGCGCGAGTCTGGCGGCGGAGCTGGCTGCATGGCACGCTCCCGCGGGAGTGATTCTCGACGGACCAACCGAACCAGCGCGACAGATTATCGGCGTCGATGCGAGAGCCCGACTTTTTCCCCGGTGGCTGATAACCGAGCGCTTCGATCCAGCGGAGACGCTGAAAACCCTTGCTGTGCCCAAGCTCTTTCTCGACCGTAGCGGCAGAAAATCGAGGACCGAGCAGCTTTACCAGCTGACGGCGTTTCCAAAAGAGTATTTTGAATTGAAGCCGGGCGCATACGAAGCGACCCTGCGGCGTTTTTTCGACGAAATATTGCCATAGCAAGCCCTTTCAGTGGAAGATTGCGGGAGAGACTCGACATGTTCAGCTCGTTCGAACGGATAAGGCCATTGTCGGCGCTGATTGCGCGCCTGGTGCTGGGAACGATTATGGTGGTGCACGGCGCACAAAAGGTCTTTCCACGCGGCTCGCTGTACCAATTCGTGCAGTTTGTCGGGCATCTCGGACTTCCCTACTGGTTGGGCTACGTGGCAGCCTTCACCGAGCTGTTCGGCGGTGCCCTGCTGATTCTTGGCCTGCTGGTGCACCTTGCTGCCCTGGCCGTGGCCATCGACATGGCTGTGGCGATCGTCAAGGTCCACCTGCATCATGGACTTACCGGTCCTCAGGGCTTCGAATTCCCTCTGGCCCTATTCGCATTGGCGGTGGTGTTAATAGGAACTGGACCCGGATTCATTGCGGTGGACGGCTACGTATTTCGCGGTCGCGGGGCGTTGAGGGGCTGATTTCCCGCTATTCGGTAGCTGAGTGCCGGATTCCATATAAATATGAGCCGAGTTCACTCACTTTTCATCTTTTGTAGCGCCTTGCGCCCTTGACAACCCACTTCGGAAGGAACTACCTTAGCAATCGGAAGGGGTAAGTGCTAACGGGCCGCCTGGCCCGGATTACGGCGCGCCTACCGGACTACTACAGTCCACTGAATTCTGTACTAAAACTCGCGGGCAATCCCGCGCGAAGGAGAAACAACGCAATGGCACCTGCAACTGCATCCGTAGCGACCACCTTTACTCCGCTGCATGATCGCATCCTGCTCCGGCGAATTGAAGAGGGTGAGACGATCCGTGGCGGCATCATCATTCCCGACAGCGCCAAGGAAAAACCCCAGGAGGGTGAAGTGATCTCCGTGGGCAAAGGCAAGTCGAACGACGAAGGCAAGACCTTTCCTCTCGACGTGAAGGCTGGCGACCGTGTTCTGTTCGGCAAGTACTCCGGCACCGAGATCAAGATCGACGGCGAAGAGTTCCTGATCATGCGCGAGGAAGAAGTTCTCGGCATCCTCAAGAGCAAATAGGACTACGCGTCCAGCGAATCGCGCCTTCGGCGCAAAACCTTGAAACGCAAACCCGGGAGCAGCTGCTCCCCCGTTGTAAGGAGAAATCAGAAATGGCAAAGCAAATTCTGCATGGAGAAGATTCCCGCCAGGCAATTCTGCGCGGCGTGAATACTCTCGCCGAAGCGGTAAAGGTGACGCTCGGCCCCAAGGGCCGCAATGTGGTCATCGAGAAGAAGTTTGGATCGCCCACGATCACCAAGGATGGCGTGACTGTGGCCAAGGAAATCGAGCTCAAGGACTCCCTCGAGAACATGGGCGCGCA
>CAYVSQ010000273.1:0-7242 GCA_964453815.1 uncultured Acidobacteriaceae bacterium
TGGGTCCGGTCTCAAAGGCGATCTGCCCACTCGCAGGCGAAGGGGCAATCTCATCGATCTCGAATGCGCTGTGGGCCAGCACCTTGGCATCCGCGGGAAGCGCCGGCTTGTCGTCCGCCGTTTTCTGCTTGGGATTTGGCGGGGGCACCTGGGTGCTCTCCCGAATCGCCGACGTCAGCGGCACGGCCACTAGTGTGTCGCCGCGCTCCTGTTCACGCCAACGGACGACATCCTTCCACTCCGTCTTGTTCGCGTCTTCCTGGTCCTTGGAAAGGGGCTGAGTAGTGGAGAAATCGATACTCGCGCCATCGGCAGACCAGGCAAAGGCGTGCGCATCGAGCTTTTCGCGGTAAAGCGGGAAGGGTTCGCCACCGTTCACGGGAATGACCCATACGCGGGTCTCACCCTTGTCATCGTCCTTGCTGTCGTCCTGGGCGTCATCTGCGGCGACCGTCCGGTCCGACAGAAACGCTATGTAGCGCCCATCCGGGGAAAAGGCTGGCGAGGAATCGTGACCGGAGTGCGTGAGCGGAAGAAGTTTGCCGTCGTTCCTGGTCCAGAGCCAGAGGTTTTCGTTGAATCGACTCTGCCGCCAGTCGGGGGCGGATACGGCGACAACAGCCGCAGAGCCGTCCGGCGCAATACGCACATCAGTAATGTCCGAGGTGTTCATAAACTCGTCAAGTGATATGAGAGGCTTGGTTTGAGCGCCGATGGCAAAAGGCAGGAAGGCGAAAGCAAGCAGAAGTGGCGTGCGGAAGACTTTCATATAGGATTGACAACAATATACCTGCCTCGAATGCCAGTCCGGGCCGTGAACGATCTGATGCTGTGTTTTCAACCTGATCCACCTGATCCAACCGATGAAAGAGAAGCTTTCCCATGCAGAAGTCGTTGCTGTTTCTCACCGTCGCCGCCGCGCTGATCGCGCCGCGAATGGTCGCCGCCCAAGTCGATGAGCAGACCCGCAAGCTAGCTCACGACATCTTCCAGGAGCTCATCGAGATCAACACGACCGATTCGGTCGGCAATGTCACGACCGCCGCGAAGGCCATGCAGCAGCGCCTGCTCGATGCCGGCTTCGCGAAGGAGGACATGTTCCTCGGCGGCCCGAACGATCGGAAGGAGAATCTTGTCGTGCGATACCGGGGAACGGGCAAGGAAAAGCCGATCCTGTTCATCGGGCACCTGGATGTGGTCGAGGCGAGGCGGGAAGACTGGACCACCGACCCCTTCCAGTTCGTCGAGAAGGATGGGTTTTACTACGGGCGGGGCACGCAGGATATGAAGGAGAGCGATGCCATCCTGGTGACAACACTGATCCGGTTGAAGCAGGCGGGCTATAAGCCGGACCGGGATTTAATCGTGGCGCTGACAGCGGATGAGGAGGGCGGCAAGTCGAACGGTGTCGACTGGCTGCTCAAGAACCACCGCGACCTGGTGGAGGCGGCGTATGTGCTGAATCCCGACGGCGGAGGCGTGGATCTCGAGCACGGCAAGGCAGTCTCGATGGATGTGGACGCGACAGAGAAACTCTATGGGGATTATCAGCTCACGGTGACGAATCCGGGCGGGCACAGTTCCCTGCCGGTTCCGGACAATGCGATCTATCACCTTGCCGACGCGCTGACGCGGTTGCAGCATCATGAGTTTCCGTTCGAGCTGAATGCGGTAACCAAGGCTTATTTTGAACGGCTAAGCACGCTTGAAACGGGTGAGAAAGCAGCGGACCTCAAGGCAATTGTGCTGACGACGCCCGATCCGACGGCAATCGAACGGCTTTCGAAGAATCCCGAGTGGAACTCGATGATGCATACCACGTGTGTCGCCACCAGGCTGCAGGCGGGGCATGCCAACAATGCGCTCCCGCAAATGGCGCAGGCAAATGTGAACTGCAGAATTCTTCCCGGACACTCGCTTGAGGAAATCCGGCAGAGGCTGATTGAAATTTTCGACGATCCGAAGGTAACGGTTCGCTACATGGACGACGCGGGCAACGTCTCCGATACGGCACCGGACAGGAAGCAGCTGGCGCCGCCCCCATTGAACCCCGAGGTGATGGGCGCGGTCGAGAAGCTGTCGGCAGCCATGTGGCCCGGCGCGTCGGTGATTCCCACAATGGCGACGGGGGCATCGGACAGCGTCTACACCAACGCGGCGGGGATGCCGAGCTATGGTGTTTCGGGCATTGCGCTGGAGACGAACGATGTACGCGCTCATGGGAAGGATGAGCGGCTGCCCATTGATTCGTATTACCGGGGTGTCGATTTCTACTACCAACTGATGAAGATGCTTTCAGGTGGAGCTTAGTCCCTCAGTCTTGATTTCCAACGAAGCGCATACGTACTGCCGTCTTTCTCGATTCTTCAGACCCAGGCTCAATCCGCTCGTGACATGCACCATGATGGCGCGATACTATTTTGGATTCATTAAGCAGGACTCGGCACAGAAGGCTTGTTTAGCACCTTCTGGCTGTTCGCACCGGATATAACGACTGGCATTGGTGGCCCATATCGGGGCGCCTTTTATTTCACGGGGTAGTTTCAGCGGAGCCAAATGAGCTTTCATCTGAAACTTGTTGTGCCAAGCGATCCTCGTTTCTTATCGATTGCCCGCGCCGCAGTGAGCGAGGTGGGGGCGATTTGCGGTTTGCCGGAGGAAACGCGCCAGGGCGTTATTTTGGCCGTGGATGAGGGCTTAGCCAATATCATCCGGCACGCCTACAAGAACCGTTATGACCACGAGATCGAATTGAACTGCCAGACTGGTCCAAATCAGATAGAGTTTACGCTCCTCGATCGGGGTGAACCACCCGACCCGGCCAGGATATGCGGCCAGCCATTGGATGAGATTTCGTTGAGTGGACGGGGAACCCATTTGATGAAGGCAGTGATGGATGAGGTGTATTACGAGCGACTCCCTGATGGCAATCAATGCAGACTCATCAAGCACCTGCCTGCTGCCAAGGTGAGAGATCGCCCTGACGGACCTGCGCCGGGTTGATTATCAGAAAAAACTTCACATGCAGCGTAGAGGAGTGGATAATCGCGTTCACTGAAGATCGACAAGCTTCACTGGTTCTCAGCCTAATAAGGGATAGACATGGAAAGACAGATGAAGTCTTCGACGCGGACCGAAAAAGGGACCACGATCGTGGACGTAGTTGGTCAAATAGACCTTGGTAGTTCGCCCGCCCTGCGCAAGACTCTTATGGAGTCATTGAAGGGTACAAAGAGTGTGGCCATAAACCTGAGCGCGGTGAAATACATCGATAGCTCCGGGATCGCCTCACTCTTGGAGGTACTCAAGGAAGCACGCAATTCCGAGAAGAGGCTTGTCCTCTTTGGGTTGACGGGCGCCGTTCTTCAAGTGCTGCAACTCACGCGCCTCACCGGAGTTTTTGAAATACACGAGACCGAGGAGCAGGCGCTCGGTGCTTGAAAGGGTGCATTTCGAATCAGGCCTTTCATCGATGGCCGACTCGAAGATGGCGACTCGAATGCTGTTGAGACAATTCTCTGGATAGGAAGCGCACGGCGTTGAAAGTAGCCGAAAAAATCGTAGCCGTGCCGAGCCTTGTCGGTATCTGGACCCTGAATGGCCTGGCCTACGTGGGTGACCTGGCGGCCCTCGCGGGTCAGTCGGCCTATTTCACCTTCGTGGCTCCTTTCCGCGGTCGACCACTGCGCCCCCAGCGAGCTTTCGATCAAGCCATGGTCGTAGGCGTCGAAGCCATCCCCATTGTCTCGCTGATCACGTTCTTTGTTGGCTTGATTATGGCCCTGCAGAGCGCCTATCAGCTGCGCCAGTTGGGAGCGATGCAGCTGGTGCCTGCAGCCGTGGCCATCTCCATCCTTCGCGAGCTTGGACCTTTGCTTACAGC
Organism: uncultured Acidobacteriaceae bacterium; assembly: GCA_964453815.1. Lineage (GTDB taxonomy): Bacteria > Acidobacteriota > Terriglobia > Terriglobales > Acidobacteriaceae > Silvibacterium. The sequence continues at coordinate 3,884 of CAYVSQ010000273.1, forward strand.
CATTGTCGTCATCGGTCGTTCGGGATCCGCTTTCGCTGCGGAGATTGGAACCAAAAAGGTCACCGAAGAAGTGGACGCCCTCAGAACAATGGCTTTCGATCCCGTTGCCTTCCTGGTCGCTCCGAAGTTCCTGGCCATGCTGGTGATGGTGCCCTGTCTCTCCGTCTGGGCCGACTTCATGGGTGTGATGGGGGGAGCTGTTTTCGGCGTCGCCGCGGCGAACTTTACCTTCGGCTCCTATTTTCAGGCCACGCGAGACGCGATCGTCACGCGCGATATCTACACCGGCCTCATCAAGAGCCTGCTCTTCGCCCTGGTCATCACCGCCGTCGGATGCAAGGAAGGCTTTTCGACCGGCGCGGGCGCCGAGGAGGTCGGACGCTCGACCACCGCCGCGGTCGTCACCTCAATAGCTCTTGTCATCGTTGTCGACCTGGTCTTTACAACCTTGTTTTATTTGATTAACCCAACCTGAAGCGCGGGAGTGTCCGCATGGCGTCTCCGTATCGCCGAATTCGATCCGTCTACAAGCCCCGAGCTTGTTCGCCAACCAGCCGCGGTCCGAGGTCCGGCAATGACTGACAGCCCTGGCGAGGAGGTCGCCATTTCCGTGGTCAATCTACGCGTCTCTTACGGTGAGCGCGAGATCCTTCACGGCATTACTTTTGACATCCGGCGCGGGGAAACCATGGTGATCCTCGGCGGGTCCGGCTCGGGGAAAAGCACCCTGTTGCGGACGCTAGTCGGTTTGGAAAAACCTAGCTCCGGCGAAGTATGGATTCAGGGCGTCAATACTGCCAAAATTTCCGAACGAGAAATGGACGCGATTCGCAAGAAGATGGGTATGTCTTTCCAGGGATCGGCACTGTTCGGGTCGTTGACCGTCGGCGAGAATGTTGCGTTGCCGTTGCGGGAGCATACCAATCTCGAAGACTCCACGATCGAGATCATGGTGCGCATCAAGCTCGGGCAGGTGGGTCTGGACACTTTTGAGGACTTCATGCCGTCGGAACTGAGCGGAGGAATGAAAAAGCGGGCCGCTGTTGCGCGCGCGTTAGCTATGGATCCCGAGATACTATTTTTCGATGAGCCGTCGGCTGGGCTGGACCCCATCATCGCCGCCGGACTCGATGAGCTGATCCTGAACCTGAAGAAGGCATACGCCATGACCATGGTCGTGGTGACCCACGAATTGGCAAGTGCTTTTCTCATTGCCGACCGCATGGTCTATATCGACCGGGGCAACATCGTCGCCCTGGGAACCAAGGAAGAATTCCACACGAGTACTCATCCGCGGGTGCGACAGTTCCTGGATCGGAGACCGGAGCCTGAGGTGACCACGGAACTCGACTATCTGCAAATGCTCACCGGCGAACATAAGAGCAGGAAGAGTTGAGAATGAAGAGTTGAGAATAGGGAGCCATGTGAAGATGAGGACGCTATGAAAAGTACGCGCGCGCAGGCCTTAGTGGGGCTGTTTGTATTGATTGCCGCGGCCCTGCTGATCGGCACGGTCTTAGCCGTATCTGGAACCTTTTCTTCCGGTGGAGTTCCTCACCATACATTTTTCAAGTCGGCCGGCGGTCTGGTGCCGGGCGCAATGGTTCGCTACGCTGGCATGAAGGCCGGCAAGGTCGACGGCGTGCGGGTTGATCCCCTGGACTCGACCCGTATTCGGATTGACTTTCGTGTGCGAGCTGGCGTCCCGGTAAAAGTCGACAGCGTCGCCAAGATTACTACTCTGGGAGCCCTCTCCGATAACTACCTGGAAATTGGAACCGGAACCAGGAACGCGCAGCTCGCCCCACCCGGCAGCGAACTGAAGTCCGTCGAGACCATTGGGATTGGCGACCTTGGCGATATGCTTGGCGATCTGACCCCTGTCGCCAAGGAGGTCATGCAGAACCTGAACCAGCGCCTCACAGAACTGCAAGTCACCATAGCCCGTGTCAACGATCTGCTGGACGACAAAAACCGCGAGCACATCAGCGGAAGCCTGACTAACCTGAACGCGGTGCTCGCCGATAGCCGCCCCAAGGTTGCTGTGACCTTAACCAACATACAGGCTGCGAGCGGCAAGCTCGGCCCCTTGCTCGACAACCTCAAGACAACCATGGATGAAGCAAACACGACCCTGTCCCATGTCAATGCTCTTGTAGTTGAGAATCGCCAGGACATCCGTTCAATCGTTGTCAACTTGAAAGAGACGATGATCACCGCTTCATCGCTCATCGAGGAACTAAAAAATACGACGGACCTCAACACCGACAACATCGACCAGATCATACAGAACATCCGCACGACGACTGAAAACATGAGGCAACTGACCGAAGAGTTGAAGGCCAATCCTTCCATTCTGATTCGTGGGAACCATGTCAAGGATCGGAAACCCGGGTCGAAAGGTAATTAGGGCTTTCTGTCGCGGGAAAGTAGATCAAGTTCAAGCCCCTTGAATCAGATCGAGGGCATACGGAAGAGGGTTTTATGAATCGGACGATTCGACTTACTCTAACCTCGCTGCTCGCCGTGGGCCTAAGCGGATGCGGCACCGGCAAGCCCATCCACTATTACACCGTCCAGCAACCTGCCCCCCCCGCGCTTGTGCCCGGCACGCATCCTGTTTCTCTATTGGTTGGAAATATCAGCGCGCCGGGAATCTATCTCGACACGCCGATTGCGTATCGCACGGGCCCTAACGAGATTGGGACCTACCAGTACAGCCGTTGGGTCGAGCCGCCCAACGCCTTGCTCAAGGATAAACTGATTCGCATGTTGAGAGCTTCGGGCGATTATCAGTCCGTGGCCGAATTAGGGAGCACTTCGGATGGACAATTCGTGCTCCGCGGCAGGCTCTACAACTTCGAGGAAGTCGACAGCGCGAATATCGAAGGACTCGTATCCATGGAATTCGAACTCTTTAACCGCAAGACTGGCAAAGTCGTCTGGTCGCATTACTATTCCCAGTCTGAACCAGTGCAAGGCAAGCAGATTTCGGCGGTGGTTGCGGCCCTGGATACCAACCTCGACCGCGGCCTGAAAGAGGTTGCCGCCGGGCTCAACCAATACTTCATATCAAATCCCGTGGGCAAGTCTTGACAGTATTCACATCCGGGTCCATTAAAAAGCGATAGGCTGGAGCATGGCTCAACGAGCAGCCGGTTGGCCTGAATTGAGTCCGAGAGCCGGAATCGGTCCACGGCAGTTTGCCGCCCTGCCTGCCCTCTGGCGCATTTCATCCGGGATGGATAGGCTCCTGTGTTAAGCATGGAGAAATAATGGCTCGGCTAACGAATCTGAAAATTCGGCGCAAGTTGCTTCTCGCTGTGCTTCCCCTGATAGTGATGGTGATCCTGGCCACG
>CAYVSQ010000274.1:0-8661 GCA_964453815.1 uncultured Acidobacteriaceae bacterium
CCCTCAACACACCGTGTCATCCGGCCTGCCTCATTGCAGGAGACAACAATATGACGCACATTTGGACACTCTGCCAGCGCACGCTCCAGCACTGCGACGGATTCAGGGCTGTCGCCTGAGCGCGAAAAAGAGACCCAAAGATACGGTTGCTGCGGCAGGATGTAGTCGGTGAATCCCATCAACAGATCCGGGCTCGAGACAGGGATTACCTCGCACTGCCATTGCCGGCGCAAGAGATGGTGCAAAGAGTGACCAATGTAGTCGGAGGTCCCGGCCCCGATCAAAAAAACTATCGGACGCTTGCCGTGGTCGTCGCGCAAACCCGAGGAGCTCAGGAAGTCTCTTAACTCCGGGAGTCGAGAACGCACTCCGTCAAAGGTGAGCTGCCAGGAAACCGGTTGCTGCAGGATCTCGTGTGGTGTGTGCACAAGGCCCCGCTCTAGCTTTTCGTAGTCAGAGAGGTCGAGCAGTGTCGAGAGTGGATTCACGTGTATAGACTCCTTCCCGCGATGAACGGGCGATGGCTGCGGAACCGAATGAACACCTGACGCGGCGAGGCGTGATCTCGTTTCGCGAAACCAATCGTAACAAAACGTAACCTGTAATCGCAAATCGAAATTGACCTTACTGGACTCGCGAAATTTAAGCCGTTGCGCTTCTTCGCGCTAGCTAGCGCTTCATCGCTGCTCACTGCGGGATCACCGGAACGCGTTACGTTTTCTTCTCTGCATCACGAAATAGAGTAGCAATCCGACCGCTAGCCACGCACTGCCAAGCAGTTTGGCGTCAATATTGAGATTGAGCCAGATGAAGGTGCATACCAGGAGGCCGCAGAGCGGTACCGCTGCCGCGAACACGACCTTTTCCTGGGAGCGGAACTTATAGTGTATCAACGCTGCGGCGTTGACTCCGATGAAGGCGATGAACGCGCCGAAATTAAGTAACTCCGCACCTTTCTCAAAGCTGAGCAAGGAGGCGCCCACCAGGGTCATAGCCCCCAAAAGCAGTACATTGTTCCGTGGAATGCCGGTTTTCGCGCTCACGGAGCCGAAGAACCTCCTGGGCAGCGCATTTTCACGCCCCATTCCATAGAGCAGCCGGGCAGCACCGAACTGGGCCGCGATACCGGAACCCATGTTGGCGACGAGCAGGGTTGCATTCAACAAATGGAAGAGATACTTGCCTTCGACCCTGAGCGCGACCTGCACATAAGCCGTATCTACGATGGAGGCCGGAAACGGAAAGCGCCCCGGCCAGACCAACTGGGCCACATACACTTCGATCGCAGATAATATTCCGATCGCGAGGCAGGTGAAAACCGTGGCCAACAAAATATTGCGTTGAGGATTCTCAACCTCTTCCGACATGGTCGAGATGCCGTCGAAGCCGATATAGGTCAGCACGGCAATCGAAGAACCATGAAAGAGTCGGGCAGCAGAGAACGTTGCCGGATCATAAAACGGCAGCAGCCACTGCCCTCCCACAGGTCGCGCCACCATGGCGATGTAACGGACCGCGTAGGCGAGAAAGATGACCACCACGAGGCTCATGAAGAGAGCTAGCAAGCCATTGAGGCGTCCCGAGGTCTGTACTCCGCGTAGATTGAGACCGGTGAATAAAAGGACGAAGGCCACAACCCACGCGGCATAGGGGACTTGAGGAAGCACGTTCTGCGCAGCGGCGCTGCACCAAATGGCGCAGATAATGGGATTGAGCATGTAATCCATCAGCATGGACCAGCCCACCATATAACCGGCGAACGGATGAATTTCACTCCCTACGTAGGTGTAGGCGGATCCGGCGCTGGGATAAACGCGGGCCATCCGGCCATAACTCACTGCGGTGAAAAGCATGGCCACCATCGCAATGAGGATGGTTGTAACCACGTGCCCACGGGCGGCGTTGCTGACCACACCATAGATACTCATGGGCGCAGTCGGCTGGATGATGATGATGCCGTACAAGATCAGGTGACGGAGCTTGAGCGCGCGTCGGAGTCCGGGAGCGGATAGTTCGTGATCTGCGCTCGTAACCATGGTGAAAGAAAATCCTCTCTTGCTGCTGCGTCCGGCTAAATGCAAGAATCCGTATGAATCATCCTGGACTTGAGACCTTTAGCCTCGGGAATCCATGACGGCTTAAAAAATCGTCCCGAAATTCCGAATTTCGGAATGCTTCGGTTCCGCCGGGTTTTTGGGTTGAAAGCCCCCCAGTTATGTTGCCTGCCGCCGCGCAGGCACGCAGATCGGCTCCGCTGAGCCATGCAGCCAGAAATCCCGCGTTGAAGCTGTCCCCTGCACCGATGGTGTCGACGGTGTCGACGGCAATGGGTGCCACCTGAAAACGCTCTTTGCCATGCTGCACGATAGCCCCCTTGCTTCCACTCTTGACCGCGATCAACGGTACCCTCAAGGAAAGCACATCCAGCGCCTCTTCAACCGTCTCTCGCCCTGCGATCCGGCGCACTTCGTCGGCATTCGGCAGAAGAACGTCAACGTACTGCAGCAGCTCTTCGAGGACTCCGTCCCAGCCATCGTCGGGATCGTCATTGGTATCGAGAGAGATGGTCATCCCGCGCCGTTTCAGCTCACCAAAGATCGAGGGCAGATCGGGCTGAAGCGCCTTGTGCAGGAAGAGCGAGGAGAGGTGAAAGTGCCGGCCAGAGGCGAGATAATCAAGATCAAGATCGGCTCTCGACATCTCGAACATAGCGCCCGGATAGGTGAGGATTCTTCTCGAACCACGATGGTCCAGCAGAATCGTCACCCCGGTCTTGGTGGGGCCGTCAGTACGGATCACTCGTGAGAGGTCTACGTGGGTCTCGCTGAGCCGATCGAGAGCGATTGTTCCTAACTCATCGCTGCCGAGACGCGTGATAAACCCAACCCTGACCCCAAGAGCAGCGAGATTGTGCGCCAGAATGGCAGAAGAGCTGCCCAACGTTAGCTGAAAATCTGTAGCAAGAATCTCCCGATCGACCGCAATGCCTTCGGGCAATCCATACAATATGAGATCGAGGTTGATCTCTCCGGCTATCGTTACATCGAACTGAGTAATCATCAGGTCTTTCAGAACTCGCAGTTCTTCGGCTTCAACTTCCGTTCCTTAGGGAATTTTCTTCCCATTACTACTACTCTCACTTTTGTACCGGGATTTGACACCGGATGATCGGGACTCCTTCCACCGCTCTTTCGACTGTGAAAGAACGGCCTCCGGAGTGACCATGCAGTTTAGCGGCTGTTTCACCGAAGCTGAAAGAGCTTCTGGACATTCGCAATCGAGCAGGTTTCAGAGCCGTTCTCAGTCTAACAAGAACCATGGTGCGTTTTATTGTTTTTATTATTGTTTTGTTTGTTTATTTTCGCTGCGCGGGCTATTCTGAAGCTCAAAATGGGTGGCGCTGGATCCTGCGTTGCGGATCGTTATAAGAGATCACTCTCCACCCGGTTCACGCCAAAACGCAAGCGGAAGAAATCCGGAGAAGAGTGCTCAGCCTGTCGCTCCGCACCAGAGTCCGGAACGTTCTTGCGAGAGTCCACTCCACCTTAAGAGATGACGCAATTCAGCATGGTTAGGAAAACGAGACTCAGCCGTTACTTTTGTTGCGCGTTGCCAAGAAACACTGCTGTGGCGGCGTTTCTTAGCATGGCAAATTTCGCGCACGCCGCGGATACCACCCTGATGAATCGCGGGGAATCTGTCGTCGTGCATGCCGGCGACGGTTCTTATGAAATCGGGCAACAGAACCACATCGTAATTCATGCCCGGGTTGCCGTGGAGATGGATCACACCTGGATCACCTCGAGCAACTACCCGGCACACCACGTCAGCGAATCCTCTTTCAGTGATACCCTCGGGCATGGCCGGACAGTGACGGTTCAGTGCACCGGCTTGCCTTCCCGTCCGGAACTGACCTATGTTGTTCGGCTCTACGACAATATCGACGCTGGCGACATAACCGTAACAGTTCAGAACCATACCGTGCAGTCGGTCACCGTGCAGGCGGTCCGGTCCGTCGAAGCGCTTGGCGATCGACCCCTGAAGATGGGGGGTTCCGAGAGCAGCGATCGGGTTCTTTCCGATAGCTTCAGCGAAGACTGGCCGCCACTGAAAATCTATGACCTGAACCAGGCACCAGGCGGGATGCTCCGCGCTGTCGGCAGTCAGCTGATCTATAACCCGCAGAGCAGGCGGTCTATTTTTTTTGGCGCTCTCAGTTCCGATCGTTTTCTGACCATCATGCACCTAAAGGTTAACCCGGATGTTATGCACCGGCCGGGGATCGGCTCATACACAGTAGATTCAACGGGAACAACAGAGATCCAAGCCACTGACCCCGAGTCCGGCTTAAGTCGCGGTCCCGCAAAGAACCTGTTGGAATTGAGTCTGCCCCTGGCTCCAGGTTCTGAAATCGGCTCTGAGCGTCTGATGTTTGCGTTGGGAAATAACTATCATGCGATTCTCAATACTTATGGCGCCGCCATCCGGCTGCTTCACCACAGCCGCTCTGGAACGGGTCCCATGCTCGGCTGGTGGAGTTGGACTGCCTTTTATTCTGATATCACTGAGGGGAATGCCTGGTCCAACGCACAATGGCTGGCCGAGCACTTGAAACCACTCGGCTTCGACTATTTCCACCTTGATCTTGGATACGCCTACGCTCGCGGGGAATACACCACTCCGAATGCTGCCCAGTTTCCAAACGGACTGGCGACGCCGGCCAGCAAGGTATGCAGCTTGGGGTTAAAAATGGGATTTTGGACGGCTCCGTTTGAAGTCAGCGACCGCTCCTGGGTTTATGAGCACCACAAGGATTGGCTACTGCACAATTCGCAGAGCGAACCGATCAACATCGGGATCGGAGATGAAGCTGGTAAGGAAGTGTTATTCGTCCTGGATGTAACAAATCCGGAGGCACAGGAGTATCTCCGCGCTACCTATCGAACCCTTGCAAAAGACTGGCGAGCCGCTTACATCAAGCTGGACTTCATGGACAACACCGCCGTTGAGGGCGACTACTATCGGCCTCATACGACCGCGCTCGAAGCCCAGCGGATTGGTCTGCAGATCATTCGCGAAGCGGTCGGCGAGCACGTCTTGTTAGACAAGGACGGAAGCCCGATGTTGAATCCTGTCGGACTGGTAGATGAAGGCCGTCTTTCGCAGGACACCGGGCACACCTTCCTGCGCAGCAAGGAGGCCGCGCCCGGCATCGCAGCACGCTACTACATGCAGCACAATTTTTTCCTCAGCGATCCGGACGCATTGACGGTCTCTCGCCAGTTGATTGAAGAGCGTCAAATCCAGGCGCCGCTTACGCTGGAGGAGGCGCAGGTTTCTGTAACCCTGGCTGCGGTATCAGGGGGCATGTTCGAAATTGGGGATGACTTGCCTACGTTAGGCCAGGACGCTGAACGCGTTGCGCTGGTCACAAATCCTGACCTCTTGCAGATGGTAAGGCTCGGCAAATCGTCACTGCCTCTAGACCTGATGACCTATCGCCGCGAAGATGAGCAGCCAGGAGTCTTTCTTCTTCAGGAAGATGCGCGGCAGGCAATGCTTGCAGTTTTCAACTGGACCGAACGGTCAAGCTCGCACGAATTCAGTTTCTCTGACCTCGCACTCCAGCCGGATCATCATTATCACGTCCTGGATGTGTTCAAGCCGGAGGAACAACCTCGATTTAACTCCACTGGATTACAGGTCGAAAAGCTGCCGGTCCATTCTGTAGAGCTATTCAAAATTCTGGACGATTCCATTCCCGCACAGCCGCCCTCAGTAGTCGCCGAGGTTCCCACTAATGGAAAGGTCAGCCAGGATCTTCTCTTCAAGGCAGCCGCACCTGACAGCCCGGTTCCGGCAATTGCTTATCACTGGGACTTTGGAGACGGAGTGATTACGGACGGCGCCACCCTGACGCATGCTTATACCCATGCAGACAGGTTTGTGGCTCATCTTCGAGTCGAGGGAGTAGACGGCCTCTCCTTCGAAAGGGATTACCCAGTGACCATCAGTGGTTCGATGGCCATTCCCGTACCGAAGCGCTACCTCGATGACACAAAGAAATCATTAGCTCCCGAGTGACCTGCCGCCCGCATTCCTGAGTGTGGGTCTGGGCGGGGCCACTTCACTCAGTAGATTGAAGGCGATGAATATTCGGTGGGTCGAAGATTGTTGGCATGTGGCCGGAAATCCGGACCGTGAACTGATCTTCGGAACTTAGATCGTCGAGGCCAGTCGCCTTAAAGTGCACAACGTATTCGCCCGGCTCTGTGTAAGTGTGCCTCACTTGGTCACCTTCTAGAGTCACGCCATCTCCAAAATCCCACTTAAAAGACAGTACCGGCTCCTCTCCCTTGTTCCTGGCGGAGAACGTGAGCGTTTCTCCAGCTTCTCCTGCAGAAGGATGGTCTGCGGCAACGTTGGGGTGAGCCGCAGGAACTTTTGAATCGATTATTTTTAGGACGCGTACCGAATGCGCTGGCTGATCAAGATCAAGCATGCCTGCTTTTAAGCTGTGTGTCTCCTTTGCGTCCAGGACATCTGTGATTACATAGTCTCCGGTGGCCGGCAGCCCCGCTGCCGCGAGATCGATCGTATGAGACCTCGTTGCATCGGTCCAGTTAAAGACAGTCAGAATACTCTGTCTGCGATCCTCTTTAAGGAGGAAAATACTCGGCTGTTTGTCCTCGGCCGCGTAAGTCATCAAATCCACTGGTAAAGATGCCTTGCCCAGCCGAATCATATTAATCAGCTCTGGGTTTTCAATCAGCGCTAACCGCTCGGTATCCTTCGTCAGAGATGGCAGGTCGTCTCCAATTTCAAACATACCGCCGGAAACGGCAGCCAGCGAAATCGAGACTCTGGCTTCGTCTAAGGTCGCTGGTTTGCTGCTTTCGTGCCATGACTGGTCCCTGATTGTTTGCGTGGAGACGGTGAAAGCGTCAGGATCGGCAACAAAGAAATTGCGGTTCATATAGTAGCGGGCAGCGATCCCGGTTGCCGCCTCTTTGCTGGCCCCGAAAGTATGGCCGGTATCCTGAGAAATTCGGCCGTAATCCACTATACCCACTGGATTCAACATCGGGCTTCCATCCTTGTCTAACAAGACCTGCTCTCCGACCGCTTCGCGAATGATCTGCAGACCAATCCGCTGAGCTTCGAGCGCTGTCGTACCCGGGTTGAAGTAATAGCCTTCGATTGCGCTGTCGTCCATGAAATCCAGCTTGAAATAGCGAATGCCCCAAACGTTCACCATTGTGGAATACGTCTTCCGCAGGTACGCTTGAGCGCCCGGATTGGTGGTGTCCAGGACGAACAGCTGATCTTTCTTGTCTTCGACGGTACCCGCGTGGATCGGCTCCCCCTTGGCATTTTTAACTAACCAGTCTGGATGATTCTGATGAACCCATGAGCGCTCCGAGACTTCGAAAGGCGCAGTCCAGATTCCAGGAACCAAACCCAGTCCGTTCACCTTAAAATAAACTGGCGCCAGGCCGTCAGGAAAAAGGGTTGCGTTTGGGGTCGTGTATTCTCCACGTGCGAACTGATAGCCCTCGTCAATGTGAAAGAGATTGTAGCCGAGCGATTTTAGGTGCTGTGCCTCCCACTCAGCATTAGTCAGAGCGGCACCCTGATTCAAGCCAAAGTAATAAGCCGTCCAACTCCACCATCCCATCAAGGGGGGGGCTGAAGTTCTCGCGTGATGAATCTGGCGTATGAGAGAGCCATAGGTATCTAACTGCTGGTGATAATCCTGGGACAAACCGAAGAGCACTCGCTCTGAAGAAATTTCCGCTCCAGGTGCGACAGAGAGATTCAACTGCACCTGGTCTCCTGCTGGAGAGTCCTCGACGGAATTCTCCATCTGTAGCTCGGTTGTTCCTGTCGAATCGACCTCATAGCCTGCGAGACCAGTAGCGTTGCCTGAGGAGTTGGCGACATGGAGCCGTAAAACTGTCAGGAACCGTTCTGAAGTAAGCGCTCCAATAAACAGGCTTTCATGACTACTCCGGTTGTAGATGAGCTGACTTCCTACTGCACGATGCATTCGCTGTTTAGCATCGGCCAAATCATGGATCGTCATGCCTGGACGGTCTTCACTCCAACTGTCAGAGAGCACTCGATCATCCTCTACCGCGCCTCCGAGATTGAGAATCTGTCCGTCCGTCGCTTCCAGCGAACGAATACCTTCGATATGGATCGCCTTTCCCGTGGTATTCCGTACTGTCACCTGGATGTCGCCGTAGGGTTCGTTGGTATACGCACGTAGGTGATAGATCAGGTCTGGATGTTCGCTGCTTCCCGAATAAGTCACCTGCCAGTCCGTCGCGTTCCCAAGATACCCCTGAACCTGCGATTGTTCTACCGCATGCCGAGGATAGTCGGACGCATGGAGCCAATGTCCATCCACTTCCACGGCAGCTCCAGCCCGCAAAGCATCAGACTTGGCGCCGGGCATTGCGATCGTGTACTTACCGTCGGCCGGGTTTATCTTGATATGCAACGAGCGCCCCTGTGCCAAACAGTACGCGCCAAGCGCCACGAAGGTAGTGCCGCCTGCGAACGCAGCGAAAGCCAACCGACCCATTGTGCTTTTCCTGACCAAACTCTTACTCACCTTTCCTCAATCGATTCAAGAGCAATGACAGCTGTTTCATC
>CAYVSQ010000275.1:0-6082 GCA_964453815.1 uncultured Acidobacteriaceae bacterium
ATAGTGTCGCCGGTCTTGAGGTCGAACTTGCGTATTTGGGAAGGAGACACATAGATGTCGTCCGGTCCGGGCAGATAGTTGTAGTCCGGCGAGCGGAGAAAGCCGTAGCCATCGGGCAGAATTTCCAAGACGCCCTCGGCGAAGATGTGGCCCTCTTTTTCGCTCTGCGCCTGAAGAATCTTGAAGATAAGGTCTTGCTTGCGGAGGCCGCTCGCGCCCGGAATCTCAAGGGTACGTGCGATGCGGCTAAGCTCCGTGATGTTCTTTTCTTTTAGTTCGGAGATGGTCATTTTCACCTGCGGTGGGATGGGATTGAGGGGGTGTTGCGAGGAAGGAAGTTAGGAGAAGAGCTTCTAGGGAAGTTGTTTCACTGGAACTTGTTTCTCAGGATTTGCAGCGGGGGAGAATTGCGGTGAAGCAGGGCCGCGCTTATGCTGCGCGGCGCTGCTGAATGGGGGAGTTGTTAGACAAGCTAGCGGAATTCCCTACCGGACTCGACGCATGAAAGCGGACGAGAACGTCGTTCGTCGTATCCTGCAGGCGGGTGTTGGGCTTGTGCAGCTTGCGAGTCGCCTTCGATGCCAATTGACACAACTGGTACCTGTTCGTTACATGGGCAAGAGCCCCAAAAATCAAATCGGATCGCATTTCGTATCTCCTTCTATTCTGCCAACCGTTTCCAATCAACGCTTCTCTGCGGTAACCAGTGCAAATCGAGCGACTTTGCGCCCCGTAGTTCCCTCGATCAGGGTTTCTGTGTCGGTCTGTCAGTTTTCTGTCTCTTTAGACGCGCGAGACAGTACTACCGGTCAACATTTTTATTTTTTGACGCGTTGCGACCGACTTGACCTCCCGGTCGAAAACCCGTGCTAAATAAAATCCCTTAGTTATGAGTCCTTCGCGCATTTGACCCCAGGTAGAACTACTTCGCGGACTCACGCAATCCTGAGTCCAGACTGAAGTTGAAGTGTTGGGATACAAACCGCACCGTCGACTAGAACTGGTAGACGGTTCAGCTGGCGGAAAAGTTACTCTTCGAATGCCACACTTGCAATCGGCACTGTTGAAGTTAAACCCTATGTCACTCTGGGTCAACTATTTTTTTCATAGAATGTTGCTTCTGGGGATTCCAGGAATGGAAGGATTTCTCAGCCCTGGAATTCTCTCTGTAATCGCTGAGGGTGGAGCGAGTTGCGTAGCTCCCGGTTGGAGAGGGTAGGACCAAAATATATTAGTTCCCATAGAAAAATGGGCCTTGTCGAATGGGAGAGACAAGATTTTTCTGTCGACACACCCACAGATTGTACTATTGTATTAGTACAAATGATTGTTCGAGTACATCCCGCCTCTGGTGTTCCGCTCTATCTGCAGATCGAATTGCAGGTAAAGCATGCGATTGCCGCCAACGCGGTTCGGCGGGACGATCCGCTCCCACCGGTGAGAAAGATGGCCGCGGATCTGCGGGTGAATCCCAACACAGTGGCCCGCGCTTATCAGAATCTCGAGCGCGACGGGGTAATCCGCACTGTGCCTGGGGGCGGGTGCTATGTGAATGGCGAATCGCCGGGGTTGTTGCCGTCGGAAAAGATTCGTCGGCTGAAGCCCCTTGCCCTCCAGTTAGCGGTCGAGGCGAAGCAGCTCGTCGTCGATCGGCAGGACGCGATCGCTCTGCTCGAAGAATCATTTACGGAATTGGGAGAGGAACAGCCATGAGCGAACTGGTGGTGGAAACGCTGTCGCTGGTGAAGCGCTATGACGGCTATCGCAACAAATCGGTGACGGCCGTTGACGGGCTGAACATGCGTGTCGAGCGCGGATCGATCTACGGTTTTCTCGGACGAAACGGCGCTGGGAAGACGACGACTATCCGCATGCTCGCGGGATTGGCGAAGGCCACAAGCGGATCGGCGCGCGTTCTGGGCCTCGATCTAGCGATGGACACGGTCGCGATTCTGGAACGCACGGGATTTGTAATCGACAAGATGCTGCTGCCCTCGATGAACGGCAACGATCTCCTCCGCTTCAATCGCGGATTCTTTCCGCACTGGTCCGATGCTCTGGCAAAGCGGTATGCGGAGGCGCTCGAGATCCCAATGGATCGCAAGTTCAAGAAGCTTTCGCATGGGAACAAGACAAAGCTCTGCCTGCTCCTGGCACTGGCGCAAAATCCCGAGCTGCTGGTTCTGGATGAACCGACGGCGGGGCTCGATCCGGTGGTAACCGATCAGTTGCTGCGCGTGCTAGTGGAGGATTTTGCGAACGACGGACGGACAATTCTGATGTCGTCGCATCACCTGTCGGAAGTTGAGAAGATTGCGGACTGGGTGGGCATCATCGACCAGGGCAAGCTGCTGCTGGAAGCGCGGCTGGATGACATTCGCACGCACTACCGGCGGGTTCGCGCCGTCGGCGAAAGGCTTCCTCTGTCCGCTCCGGAATCGCTTGCGGTTTCATCGGCTGAGGGCGTCACGGAATACGTAGTGGGCGCGGGCGCGGATGCGTTTGCCGCGGAATTGAGCAGTCAGGGCGCCATCGTGCTGGAAGTCTTGCCACTGAACCTATCGGAGATTTTTCTCGTGCTGGTGGGAAAGGAGAATCATGTACCTGTGGAAGTATTGGCGTGAGAGCCGGATCATCTTTGGCATCAGCATGCTTGGCATTGCTGTGCTTGCCCTTCTCGTTTTCAAAGGAGTTTGGTACATCGGGAATAACTCGGGCCGCCCTGACCCCAGGGGGATCGCGCAGTTTTTCATCATCTCCGTGTATCTGCAGGTCCCGGTGTTTGCGTTTCTTGCATGGGTGATGGGCAGTTTTGGCGTTGGGCGTGATCTGGGCGAAGACAGCGGCTCATTCCTGCTGACGCGGCCCCAGCGCCGGTACTGGTTCTTATGGCGCGACTGGGGATTCGGCTTCACTCAACTGGTTGTTGTCATCATTCTTGTGAACCTGCTGATCGGGTACCTGGTTCATGGCCTGTCCGGCGCGGGCGGCGGCCCGTTCAGCGGCACGATCGTATTTGGAGACGTGTTCTCGCCACTGCCCCTGTCCGCGGCGATGGGTTTGAACTGCCTGACCATTGTGCTCTTTGCGGGACTCATCTTCGGAGTCACCTACTTCTCCACTATTGCAATGAAGCATGCCCGGGGAATCATGCTGGGAGCAGGCATTATTCTCGGCTACCTGATTCTGAGAGCGTTGGTGAAGCATTACTGGTCAGTTGATCTGCCCAGCCTGCTGCTGCAGGCCTTCGATCTATCTCCGCTCTCGCATAATTCCATGGGACTTTCGGATCAGCTGGGTCTGGCAGTGGCGTTACGCGGTGCTGTCGTGCTACTCATTCCTCTCGCGGCGCAAGTGGTGCTGGAGCGTACGGAGATATAGCAGATATATAGGAAACAGCTTGTGCGCTCAGACTTCAAGACCGATGGAACGCATGAGAAGCAAGGCGTTGGTGGTCTGCACGATGCCCCGCGAGAGCTTGTAATCGAAATGCAGCTTGCCATCTTCGAAGCGGTCTGAGAAGTGGAAGTTGGCGGCGGCAGGACCTATGCGCTCGGCAATCTCCGCCAGGGCAAGATCGTGGGTGGTGACAAGGCCGATGGCTCCACGAGCCAGAAGGCTGCGCACGAACGACTCTGTTCCAATGCGGCGGTCATAGGAGTTAGTTCCGGAAAGCAGCTCATCGAGCAGGAAGAGCACGGGCACGCTCCTCTTGGTCAGCTCGTCGATCTGCTTAAGGCGAGATATCTCGGCGTAGAAGCGTGAAAGCCCGCCCTGCAAAGAATCAAGGATGCAGATCGATGCTGTGACCTGCAGGCTGGAGAGCGTCAACCGGCGTGCGTATGTTGGCCCGCCGGCCTGCGCCAGGACCGCATTAACGCCAACGGCACGAATAAATGTGCTCTTGCCCGCCATATTGGGGCCGCTGATAACCAGCAACTGCAGATCGCTGCCGACTTTGATGTCGTTAGCGACAGAATTTTCCCTCGCGAGCAACGGATGCGCGAGAGCTTCGGCTTCGAAGTATGGGCCGCCCTCGATGAATAGAGGAAATGTGTCGGCTGGGTGCTCGTGGGCGTAGACGGCCAACGCGCTCAAGGCCTCTGCCTCTCCGGTGACGGCGAGCCATTCGCGGATGGCCGCGCCATGGCGGTCGCGCCACGCTTCGATCGCCGCGATCCAGTGCGGAGTCCAAAATACAAAAGGGTCGCAGATTCTTATGAACCAGTTGTGGCGGGAGTCGAACCACGCCAGGCATTTGCCCAATCCATCGATGGCTTTCGATGCACGCGCTCCGGATCGTGCCAGCGAAGCCTGGAGTTGTGCGAACTTAAGCGCAGCGACCGGTTCGTCCTCGATGAGCTTCAGGACGGCTGCGAGCAGAGCCAGGTCATGCTGCGCTCCATCGACTCCTGCCGCTGCGCGATTCAGTTTCGTGCGCAGGGTGTAACTCACGCTGAAGTTAACAACGCTCACGAAGAATGCGACGCCGATCCAGTCCCATTTCCACCATGCGGCCAGGCTAAGCAGCCAAAAGCTAGTAAGAAAGAGAGCCACTGTCCGGATCAAGGTGGGATTGAAAGACTGTTCCCTCTCCGCCCAGTCGATCAACTCGTCCGGATGAACACCAGTCCTCACTTCTTCTCCGGCAAGGACGAGACTCTCCCGGAAATCGAGACGCGGCGTCAACTCCTGGACGGCGGCTTGGCGCGCACCGACTTCAGGCATGGAAGCAGCGGTTTGCAGCCACTTCGCAAGTGTCTCCTCGCCAGTGCGAGTGCGTGCCGTACAGAGCAACTGAAAGAGACTGGCGGGACCAAAGATATCGAGATCGCGCGCATAGGGATGTGCGGGGTCGAGAAAGCGCTCACCGGTCTCTCCTGTGCCTGCCCAACGATTCTCGATGCGGCTGATGCCTCCCTCGTAATAGGTGCGCAGCCGCGCGAAATTACGCAGACGGCGCAGGACACGCTCGTGAAGCACGGCAAAGACGACAAAGAACAGGATCGGGATGAGGAGAAAGAAGATTTTCGTCGCACGATACTTCATAAACCAGATGGCTATGAGGACGATCAGCAAGCCGAGGATGAGTTTGGTCGCGGCGAGGAAATCGTCACGCCTCTTATGCCTCGTGATTGACTCCGCGATTGCGCCCAGGCGTCGACTGTACTCGGCATAAGGAGACTGACTCTGCACGCTGTCATTATCGCAGCCAGCATCGATCGAAGGTTGCGGGTCAGCTCCAGTAACTGCGGTCGAGTGTGCGGTACTGGATGGCTTCGGCGATATGCGAGACGTTGAGTTGTGCCCGACCTTCGAGGTCAGCAATGGTGCGGGCAACTTTGAGGATTCGGGTCGTGGGCGCGGCAGTGAGGCCCTGCTGCTGCATGACGCGCTCGAGAAGTTTCTCGGCATCGGCTCCGAGTCGCAGAAGGTCCGAATCTGGCGAGTGCCCCTTTGCGCGCATTGGAGTAGATCTTTCTTTTGCGCCGGAGAAGCGCTGGCACTGAAGCTCGCGCGCCTTGAGCACACCGGCGCGAATGCAGGCCGAGCTTTCGCTGGCGGCTCCGCCACGACTTGTCATTGAAGTATCCGCACGGGCAGGGGTGCATCGCCGCCGCAAGCATGATGGCCGAGGGAAAATTTAGTGGCATCGAGGCGCGTGCGATAGTGAAATTGCGGTCTTCGAGCGGCTGGCGCATGACTTCGAGCAGGTTGCGGGGAAACTCGGCTAACTTTATCCGAGAAAGAGCACGCCGTTATGCGCCAGCGAGACCTCGCCGGGACGCGGGACCGCTCTCCGCCAATCAGGCCTGCATCGGAGATGGTGTGATGTGGTGAGCGAAAGGGCCCCCGGGTGACCAGGCCCGCTTCGCCATCGAGCACCCGGGCTACGGAGTGCGTCTTGGTGGTCTTCCAAGGCCTCTTCAAAACTGAGAGGCGCAAGGATGGACGGCAGGTGCTTGGCGAGCATAGTTTTGCCCGAGTCAGGCGGCCCGATCATGAGGATGTTATGGCCGCCGGCGGCGGCCACTTCAAGAGCCCGCTTGGCGGTCTGCTGTCCGCGAAAATCAGCGAAGTC
>CAYVSQ010000276.1:0-2974 GCA_964453815.1 uncultured Acidobacteriaceae bacterium
CCTCCAGCTCGCAGGGCTGGGGCAGCCGGGGCGGCGGCGGCGGATGGGGTGGTGGAGGGTTTCGTGGTGGTGGCGGCGGGTTCCGTCGGTAGATTACAAGGTTTCCCAAGCCGGGAGCAGGATGAACAACAACCCATCGGAGGATCAAATGTTCGACTTAGTCCGCAATCGCGCCAGGTTTGCCTCGTCCTTCTTACCGCTGACTATGGGTTTCGTGTTGCTGTTTTCTCTGACCGCCTGCCACAAGAAGGAGCAGCCCGATTCGGCCCAGGCCGCGCCCAAGACCTTCGCTTCGCCGGATGAGGCCGGCAATGCATTGGCGGATGCCGCGAAGTCGCAAAATAAGGATGGAGTTCTAGCGATCTTCGGGCCGGCATCGGCGGACATCATCTACTCTGGCGATGCCGCTGAGGACAAGACAGCCCTGGATGGATTCGCCAAGGCATACCAGGTGATGAACCGCTGGCGGAAGCTGGGCGACGGCAGCGAATTGTTGCTGGTGGGTGCCGAAAACCAGCCGTTTCCCATCCCCCTGATGAAGAACGCCGCCGGTCAATGGTATTTCGATGCAGCAGCTGGAAAAGATGAAATCCTGGCACGTCGCATTGGGCGCAATGAACTCGCCGCCATCGATGTCTCCGCGGCTCTGGCAGACGCCCAGGCGCAGTACTTCTCTCAACAGCATGGCGGCGTCAAACAGTACGCGCAGAAATTCATCAGCGATCCCGGCAAGCAGAACGGCTTGTACTGGGAGTCTCCACAAGGTTCTCCGCGCAGCCCGCTTGGACCGCTGGTCGCTTTCGCGACGGATGAAGGATTCACTGTAAAGCCGGACGCACACCAGCCGTTCTATGGCTATTACTTCCGCAGGCTGGAGAGTCAAGGCCCTGATGCCAAGGCCGGTGCGAAGCCTTATGTCGTCGATGGAAAGATGACCGGCGGATTTGCCTATGTTGCCTACCCGGCAAAGTACGACGATACGGGTATTAAGACATTCATCATCAATCAGGACGGAGTCGTCTTCGCGAAAAATCTTGGGAAAGATACCGCCGATGTGGCAAAGACGATGGCCGCATTCAATCCCGACAGCACTTGGACAGCATTGAAATAGCACTCGAAAAAGCAACGCCGAATGTCAAAGAAGTCGGGACTTGCTTACCCAAGCGCGACCGGCTCCTGCAGCTGGGCTGGCTTGTTTCGATCCTAAAAGCTACAGAAAAAGGCCTGGATGAGTCGCGCGCAAATAATTCTCAGCTTCTTTATAGAAGCTCCCATACCCTGGCACGCCGACTGGGTGTGGGGTTGCCCCCTGATCGTGTTAACAGTAATCATCCATGTGTTAGGCCTTGCGTTCCTAAGCCAAAAGGCCGCCCTGGCTTACGGCGATATTATGAAGCACTGCGATCCAACAGCTGCATTCGCAGTCGTGGTGGGTGCAACGACTCTCTTGGCAACTATCCTGCACGGGCTAGAAACGGGCCTCTGGGCCGCAGCCTATTGTTTCATTGGGCTATGCCAGACTTCAAATCTGCGATGCTCTATTCGCTCGGCGCGATGACAACCTACGGACATCAGAATCTGTTTCTGGAGAAACACTGGCAACTGCTAGGAACAATCGAGGCGCTCAATGGGTGGCTGCTCTTCGGTTTGTCCACAGCTTTCCTCTTTTGGCTCATTCAGGAAGTCTCGCCTAACGATCGGGCAAGCCGCTGAATCTCTTCGAGAGAGCCGCTCCTGCAAACTGAACGGCGCCGTCCGCAGATGTCGCTGCCGCGGCTTTGGCACACTTCCTTCCGCGATATTAAGACTCCCGACGCCGCCAGATTCGGGCAGTTACTTCTTTCTTTGCCCTGGTGCTTGTGATTCTCGAGGCCCAGAATTTCGGCAGCGTTTTTGTCGGTTTTTTGCAGCTCTTTGAGGAGGCCCTCGTCGGACAGGTCGAGCGCCTCGGAGTGCTTCCAGGCGTGATGGAGGACCTCATCAATGCGGGCGGTGACGTGTTCGTCCCATTCATGACGACTTTGGCCGGAGGCTTACTGCCCACAACATGAATCGGAGTGTTCACATCATCGTTCCCCCATCAAGGTCTTCAGCTTGGCCAGGGCTTGACGGTAGTCAAGATCGGCTTGAAACATCTCTGCCTCTACTTTGGCTTGCTTCGCTGCTGCAACCTCGGCGCCGGTTTTTTCGTAGCTCGTTCGTTCTAACTGAATGGCTGAATCCAGGCGGCGGGTAAGCTCACTAAGCTGTCGCAAGCGCTCCAGCTCGAGACGACTGGTTTGAACGGCGCCCGCGACTTTGGCTTTGGTCAACTGCAGGGCAATCTCCGCCATTTCAACTTGTGCATTTGCTCCTTTAATCGTGTGCTCCCGCTTGCCGAAGTCGAACAAGTTATAGGTCGCCACCATCCCAATGAAGGAGAAGTCACGCGGCAACAGAGGAAGTACATCGGCGTTGTACGCATATCCGCCCATCGCTGCAACCACGGGAACATATGCCAATTTCTGAATCGTCGAAGCGGCTCGCGCTTTTATTACATTTTGCTCTGCCTCTATCACCTCGGGATTCGCCGCCAGCGCTTTGTCCGTGGCTTCTTTCAGGGAAATGTTTTCAAAACCTGGGTCGGGAAGCACCAATTGGAGCTCCGTATCTGAAGGCCAGCCGAGCATGCCGTTAAGTGAAGCGGTCAGTTCCTTCACTTTCGTGGTTGCGATCGCCAACACGTTACTTGCTTCAATCAACTCCTCGTCGTGGCCGGGTGATGCCACCGCTGATGCCGCGTTGCCGGCCACTAGCCACTTGTTCGCGGTTTCTGTAGCTTTCGCGTTGGCGAGGAACAATTGCCGTTGCGCGACCAGCAACCCGTAATAGCCTTTTTCGACCATGCTGGCTGTTTCGGAGACGGGCATGCCCGCTTTGGCTCTCGCAATGTTTTCGTCAGCAAGGTTGATCTTGTAGAGCTGTCGAAGCTGGA
>CAYVSQ010000277.1:0-20510 GCA_964453815.1 uncultured Acidobacteriaceae bacterium
CCCGGCGGTGGGTGGAATTGCCAAGGGTCACCTGGTGCGTGAGGTGGACGCGCTGGGCGGCGTCATGGGCGAGGTGACGGACGCGGTCGGCATTCAATTTCGACTGCTGAATACCTCCCGTGGGCCGGCCGTGTGGTCGCCGAGAGCCCAGTGCGACAAGCAGCAGTATCGCGTCAAGATGCGCGAAGTTCTGGAGTCGCAGCCGAACCTGTACATCAAGCAGGCCGAGGTTGTCGATGTAATCCTCGATGTAACAATGGCCGAGGAAAGCGCAGTGGACTGCATTCGAGGAATTAAGCTCCGCGACGGACGCGCCATTCTGGCGCGCGCGACCGTCATCACCACCGGAACCTTCCTTAACGGCCTTATTCATTGCGGTGAAGAACGTTATCCCGCAGGCCGCAGCGGCGAACCGCCGGCCATCCTGCTCGGCGAAGCCCTCAAGCAACTCGGTCTGCGCGGCTGCCGCCTCAAGACGGGAACTCCGCCGCGCCTCGATGGCCGGACGATTGATTGGAATAAGTTCGAAGAGCAGCCCGGCGATGCCGACCCAACGCCCTTCAGTTTTCGCACGCGCGAGATCGTGCAACGACAAGTCTCCTGCCACATTGCCTACACGACGCCCGAGACCCTGCGCATCATTCGCGAGAATGTATCGCGCTCTCCGATGTACACCGGCCAGATCCAGGCTATCGGGCCGCGCTACTGCCCGTCGATCGAAGACAAGGTAGTCAAGTTCCCCGACAAGACGCAACACCAGTTTTTTCTTGAGCCCGAGGGCCTGAACACCCACGAGGTATATGTGAACGGCATGTCCACTTCGCTGCCTATGGAAGTGCAGGCGGAGATTGTCCGTTCGATTCCAGGCCTTGAGAACACCGAGATGCTTCGCCCCGGCTACGCCATCGAGTATGACGCCATCGACCCTACCGAGCTCGACCGCTCGCTGCGGGTCAAGAAGTTCAGCGGCCTCTACCTCGCCGGCCAGATCAACGGTACCTCGGGATACGAAGAAGCCGCCTGCCAGGGCATCATGGCGGGCATTAACGCCGCGCTTTTCGTGCAAGGCCTCGCGCCTTTTACCCTTGACCGGACCGAGGCTTACACCGGTATCCTTATCGACGACCTGATCAGTAAGGGGACGAATGAGCCCTACAGGATGTTCACCTCGCGCGCCGAGTTTCGCCTGCACCTGCGCATCGACAACGCCGACCGCCGACTGACCCCGCATGGACGCCGTCTCGGCCTGATCGACAACCAAGCCTGGGCCGATTACGAAGCCCGGCAGGCCCGGGCTGTCGCACTGGAAAAGCTGTTGGCCACGCGCAAGGCAAATCCCCAGCGCCTCACCGAGCTATTTCCCGATGCCACCGCACTCGGCAACACCGCCGGACAGACCTATTCTCAATTCCTCAAGCGCCCGGAAGTCACCCTCGAAACACTCTGGCCCGCGATCCGCAAAGAGTTGGTTGCGCTCGATGACCGGGCACTCTTTGAGCAGTGGCTGATTCTGGAGCCCTGCAGCCTGCGTTCCGCACAGCGAAACGAATTAAGGTCTGTGGAAACCGAGATAAAGTACTCCGGCTATCTCGACCAACAGAAGAAGTCGATTGAAAAGCTGAAGCGCGCGGAAAACCGCGTCATTCCCGGCTCGTTCAACTATTCCACGGTCAGCGGTCTCTCCCGCGAGATGCAGGAGAAGCTCACGCGTGTCCGCCCTGCGACGATCGGACAGGCCAGCCGCATCCCCGGCGTCACACCTGCGGCTCTCTCGCTCATTAACATCTATATCGAGATACAGGCAAAGCGTTCCGCAGCCACGCCAGCCGCGGCTCAATCTCACTGACGAGGGAGAACCTAGATCCTAGTTCAAATGCTCCTCGGCCAGCAGCAGATGAAACTGGGGCGTGTCGCGGATCGCGGCGAATTCCTTATCCTCCATCAGCTTCTTGCGATCATCGAAGCCGTCGATAAAAGCGGCCCGTAGATATTGGATCGCCGCCTCGAGATTGCCTGCCTGCGCATACAGCTTGGCCAGCGCGTAGTTCAGCTTGGCCTGCTCTTCAATCGGTCCCATCTCTGCGATCCGCTCCTCCGACTCGCGGATGAATATCTCCGGATCGATCGCAATGGCACGCTGATACGCCACGACGCCCTGCTTATATTTGCGCTCGGCGAAGTAGGCCGTCCCCAGGTTGCTGTAGAACGAAGCGCAGTCGGGTTTGAGTCGCAGCGCCTTTTTGTAGTAGTTCTCTGCCTTGTGGTAGTCCTTCTCGCCGTAAAACACCGTTCCCAGGTTGTTGAGAGCCTCAGGATATTTTGGCCTGAGGAAGAGCGCCTTCTCATACTGCGCCTTGGCGAAATCCAGCGCATACATATGCTGATAGGCGATACCCAGCTTGTTCCACACCACCGCCGAGTCTCGCGGACCGCGCTGGTAGGCCGAGATCGCGGCCAGGTATCTCTGATGGATCATCATCAGGTCGCCCTGCGTCTCTGCGCTCAGGTTTGCCATGCCGAAATCCATGGGTGAGTTCATGGATGCGACCTGGGTTGGAGAACTCAATCCCGTTTTCGTGGGGCTGTCCTGCGCCAGATCGAGATCGTTCAAGAAAGTGCCTGAGCCCTGGCTATAGGAAGCGATATCGCCTCCATGAGCACGGTCATTCGGGCCCTGTCCATTTACTCCGGGAACACAAGTACACACCGCGATCAGAGCAACCAACCAGTTGCGCGGCGTGGCCGCCGACATTCGATAAATCGTTCGCATACGCGCCTCCTTCACGGAACCGGGCGAACGGCTGTGTCAAACATCATCCCACTCCTGAGCGAGAAATGCCATAGCCACTTGTTCAGGAAACTCAATAGCCACAATTTTCGTTGTAAGCGGATGAAAACGAGCCCGTTAGGTGCCGGGGAGAGGGGGGCTTAGGATCAGGCATTCCGGCAAGGGTGGCCTGGTGGTCAGCCGGGATACTTCTGATCGTTCTCCGCGATTCGCGCCTTTACCAGTTTCCTGACCAGAGTGGCCGGCAGAGGCTTGTCGAGAGGAAATTGCAAGGTGCCTTTGGATGTGTGGAAGTGCTGAAGGTCGCTCTTGAACTTTTCGATGACCGCCCCGCTCATGGGAAACAGGCTGCAATGGTTCCTGAACGCAGCGAATGCAATGATCGAACGTCCCCGGTACTGGAAGGTTGGAATCTGGTAGCTGATGGTCTCGGTCGCTTCCGGAACAACGGACCGAATCACCTCACGAATCCTGCTCAAGGTGGTGCGCGCAGGTTCCGGGACGGCTGCCAGGTATTCGTCAACGTTCCTGGGAACCGCGCTGCCTTTCGCGACCGAGTTCGCTTTTTTCACGCTGATCTCCAGACGATTAAACCGGCGCTGACGCCGTATGCAACTGCCTCTCGCGCAGTTTGCCGCCAAACCAGGCGCACGGTATCGCAGTGATGACGAGTACGATCGGGTACCAATGGGCCCCGACGGCCGGTCCCTTATCCCACATCGTCACCGCACCTAGGCCATTCGCAACCAGGCCGAGCATGCCGAGCACCAGGGCATGCATCATAGGCTGATTTGGCGCGAGCCGTGCTGCAACATAGCTTCCCGCGACTCCGTAGACACACCGATAGATGGCCGCCAGAAATAGAAGTGAGTCAGCCATCTGCTCACCCAAGGGAGGGAAGACCCCGAGTTTACTCAGCGCCACATCGGTGCCGATGGTAAGCACGATGCCTGCCAACACGCCTGCAACCACCGCCGCGATGCTTCGTCCGATCCGCGGCCTGCTGTTGGTTTCGCTCATGATTTCATTCCAACTGGCCAAGAAGTCCGCCGCCCGCGTGCATGCGTAGGTTCGGAGTCGTCGGGCTCGAGCAGGGAAACCGGCGCGCTGCGTCCGTGCGGGCCGCGCTTCAGCGGAACCCGCACTCCTGCGTGCGGATCCTGCGGCTCCGGATTGCGACGCCAGAGACGGCTCATCCGATTCCATAATCTGGAAAGAGATTTGCTCGTGACATTCCCTCGCGAGTAATTTTACACACCTGTCGGTCAGAAGAACCTAGAAGTCGGATTCACCATCTCCATACGCGAGGTTCTCAAACCGCGTGCACTTTGACAGATACGCCAAGTGAACCGACCCCGTCGGACCGTTGCGCTGCTTGGCGATGATAATCTCCGCCTTGTTTGCCGTGTCCGGATCGGGCTGCCCGCTCTCGTCCCGGTTGTAATAGCTCTCACGATGAATGAACGCCACCACGTCGGCGTCCTGCTCGATTGAGCCCGATTCGCGGAGGTCCGAGAGCATCGGCCTCTTGTCCCCTCCACGCTGCTCGGAGGCGCGGGAGAGTTGCGACAACGCGATCACGGGCAGATTCATCTCCTTGGCCAGCGCCTTCAGCCCGCGCGAGATAGCCGAGACCTCTTGCGTCCGGTTTTCGTACCGCCGTTGCCCCGGCCCCGGCAGGCTTGACGACATCAGCTGCAGGTAATCGATCACGATCAAGTCCAGGCGGCCCATCGTCTGCCGCAGCCGGCGCGCCTTGGCCCGCATCTCCGAGAGCGAGATGCCCGGCGTGTCATCGATAAAGATGTGCGCCTCCACCAGCCGTTCCAGGGCGCGCGAAAGCTTTTCGTGGTCGTCGCGGCCTAGAAAGCCCTTCTGAATCTTCTGCGAATCCACCAGCGCCTCCGACGCCAGCATGCGGCGCAGAAGCGCCTCCTTGCTCATTTCAAGCGAAAAGACGGCGACCGTCTTGCCGCTGCGCACCGCCGCATTTTGCGCAATATTGATCGCCCAGGCGGTCTTGCCCATCGAAGGCCGCGCCGCGATAATCGTCAGCTCCGACTTCTGCAGCCCGCTGGTCATGCGGTCGAAATCATCGAAATGCGTCGCCAGCCCCGTGATCTCGTGCTGCTCCTTGTACAGATTGTCGATGGTCCCGAAGGAATCGCGAACGATCTCAGGAATTCCCGTGAACCCCCGCGTGATGCCTTTTTCCGTGACTTCGAGCAGATCGCTCTCCGCGGCATTCAGAATCTCCAGCGCCTCTTCGCTCTGGTCGGCGGCACGCGTAATCGACATCGAACAAATATTGATGAGCTGTCGCAGCAGCGACTTGTCCTTAACGATGCGGACGTATTCTTCAATCGACAGCCTGCGCGGCAGCCCCTCGGTCAGCGATGCCAAATAGGCAACACCACCGATCGACTCCACCTCCTTGCGCTTGGCCAGCTCCTCTGCCAGCGTCACGATGTCAACCGCGCGACTGGCGTCGATCAACTCGGCCATGCGCGAAAAGATGCGCTGATGGGAGTCGAGCGCAAAGTCGCTCGCGTGCAGCTTCTCCGCGGCCTCGTTGTAGGCGTGGTTGTCGAGCAGGATAGCGCCGAGGATCGATCGCTCGGCGTCGATGGAGGCGGGCAGGCCGCGTTCGAAGGCGATGTCAGAGGCTGTGGTCACAATTCAGTTTAGTTTCGGCACGGTCCCGTGTCGCGCACAATTTATAGTGCGCATCTCGTTCAAAACTACCCCCGAACTGTTCAAAAATAGGCCTGTTCATCGCCAGCTTTTCGTCCAACCCTTTATCATAGAGATGAGACTCCAGCTTTGCGTATAAAACACATCTTTACCTCCCTGGCCACCTCTACGGTACTTTTCGCCGGCCTCGCCGCTGCCCAGCAGCCCGGCGCCCCTCAGCCACCCGAAATAGCCCAGTTCCAGAAGCTCGAAGACCAGTGGAGCGATGCTGTCGTCAAGCACGATCAGTATGGGCTTGAGCTGCTCATGTCGCCCATTTTCATCGACATCTCTTCGGCCGGCGACGTGACTACACGCAACCAGCAGATCGCGCAGCTCTTTGAAAAGGGCGGTCCCCAGCCGATCAGCATGGAGCAACGCGTCGTCAACGTTCGCAACTTTGAAGACATGGCCGTGGTCGATGGCACTTACATCATCAAGTGGAGGACCAACGGCCAGGTTCGGGAGGAGCGCGGCATTTTTACACATGTCTACCAGCACGTGCGCGGTAACTGGATCGGCGTGCACGGGCAGCGCACTGCCGTCGTCGAGAAGACCGACCAGAAGACGAAACCGGCCGACCAGAAAACGAAACCGATCGCCAAGAAGAGCAGCACCGCCGCCCTGCCTTTTCACATACCGCTGATTTACCAAGGCAAAGAATCGCAGAGCCAGCAGACGCAAGGCCAACCATCGCAGGGTCAGCAAACGCAGAGCCAGCAATCGGCGCCTGTCCCGCAATCGACCCAGCCGCCCGCTCAGCCGGCCAACGCCGATACTCCGCAGTAAGCCCGATGACCATGCGACCTATATGGGCGGAGATATCCCGCCCGCGGCTGCTCGAAAATTACCGCCTGCTGCGCCGCCTCGCCGGAGCCGCCAGCCTGCTCGCCATCGTGAAGGCAAATGCATATGGCCACGGTGTCATCCCCTGTGCACAGGCGCTCTGCGCCGAAGATGCATATCAATGGTTAGGCGTCACCGGTGCAGAGGAGGGCGCCGCCCTTCGTGTAGTTTCTCCGAATGCGCGCATTCTGGTGATGGGCGGCGTTTGGGAGCACGAAGCCGAAGCGGTCATCGCTGACAGCCTCACGCCAGTGGTGTGGGAGCCTTCGCAGATCAACTGGCTTCAGACGGCTGCAACTGCCCGCAGCCTCGCGGCCCAATCCATTCCCGTCCATCTCGAGATCGACACCGGAATGTCGCGCCAGGGGGTGCGTCTTGATGCGCTGCCTGCGCTGCTTCAACACATATCGGCCTCGCCCGCGCTGCACGTCGAAGGAGTGATGACCCACTTCCATTCACCCGAATTCCTCGACGGCCGCGCTACCACAGAACAGCTTGACCAATTTGTAATCGCGTTAGATACAATTGCGGCCCACAGCCTTCGTCCTCAGTGGATTCACGCGGGAAACTCCGCAACCGCGCTCACTGAATGCGGTGCGAAGACCCTGATCGATCTCGCCGCCAGATACAACGCAAAAGCCATGCTCCGCCCCGGACTCGCACTCTATGGCTATGCCCCGCGCTTTTTCAGTGCCGGGCTTTCCCTTGCGGGTTTCACCGCGACAGATTTCAATGGCACTGCCCAACTCTCCGCCGCCCGCCTGGTACAGCCCGTTCTCTCCTGGAAGACCCGCATCGTCTCGCTACGCACCATCGAGGCGGGGGAAACCGTCGGCTATTGTGCGACTTTCCGTGCGACGCACAAATCCCGTTTGGCCTTGCTGCCCGCTGGCTATGCCGACGGCCTTAACCGCCTGCTCTCGAATCGCGGCAGCGTGCTCGTTCGTGGTCAGCGCGCGCTTATTGTTGGTCGCATCTCGATGGACCTGACCATCATTGATGTCACGGACATTCCCGGCGTCGAGATCGGCGATGAAGGTGTCCTCATTGGCCAGCAGGAACGCCACGAGATTACCGCATACGACCACGCCGACCTGGCTGGCACGATTCCCTACGAGATTCTGTGCAACATCGCTGCACGCGTGCCTCGGATCATGAAAGATTAGAGAAGAGAATGTTCGGAAACCTATACGCACGCTGGATGTATCGCTGGGAGACGGCTCTCACCACACGCGACGAGAATCGCATCGTCCGCCCCGTCGAGTGGGGCTTCGACTGGTTGGAGGATTTCATCGACTCCGCGGGACTGCGTCAGCAGATCTTCGGTCAGCAAATCTTCAGCAACAACGACCCCGCGTCGCTTAAACCTCACATTGCCGAGGGCGCCATGGTTGCCCTCAATGAAGCCATTGTCGAGCGAAGCGAAGCTTTCTACAGCTACCGCCGGCCCACCGACTTTCAGCTTGAGACCCGTCACCCGCAGCTCTTTCCCACCAATGTCCGGCCCGAAACGCTCAAGCAGGATGCCGAGCTCAAGCAGAAGGCCGCCGAAGGCAAGCTCAAGCCCGCACAGTTCCTGCGCTTCACCTCGCCCATCCGCACGCCTTATCCCGAAAATGACTTCGTCAACGCCCGCTGGTATCCCGCGCCAGGCGAAAGGATGCAGGGCAAACCGAAGCGAGCGATGATCGTTATGCCCCAGTGGAACGCCGACGCCTTCAGCCATAACGCGCTCTGCTCGCTCTTCAATCGCTTCGGCATCTCGGCTCTGCGCCTCAGCAAGCCGTACCATGACATTCGCCGTCCCGCCGAGCTCGAACGCTCCGATTATGCCGTCAGCTCCAATATAGGACGCAATATTTCGGCCTGCCGCCAGGCCGTCGTCGATATCCGCTGCTGCCTCGACTGGCTCGAAGCGCAGGGCTATGAGCAATTCGGAATTCTGGGAACGAGTTTAGGCTCCTGTTACGCCTTCATTGCCGCCGCGCACGATGCGCGCCTTCGCGTCAACGCCTTCAACCACGCGTCGACCTCGTTTGGTGACGTAGTCTGGACCGGCCAGAGCACCCGTCACATCCGCCACGCGTTTGAAGACGCTGGTCTCTCGCAAGCGCGCCTGCGCGAACTCTTTGGGGCCACGAGTCCGGTCAACTACATGCGACGCTTCGCCGCGCAGCCTAAGAAGGTATTGGTTGTCCATGCGAAGTACGACCTCACCTTTCTGCCCGAGTACTCCGTCGAAGTCCTACGCCGATTCTCTGAACTAGGCATCGACTATATCTCGAAAGTTCTGCCCTGTGGCCACTACACCACTGGCGAGACGCCCTATAAGTTCATCGACGGCTGGTATCTTGGCTCGTTTGTTTATTCCGCATTCAAGCAGCTCGCGGATAAAGCCTCTACGCCTGGAGGCATCCGCGATCACGAGCTGGTAGCGCGTTAAGGGCCGCCGACCTACAATCGATATATGACCGACCGCATGTCTCTCTCCCTCGCGCAGGCTGACCCTGAGATCGCTGCTGCCATTGAACGCGAAGTCCTTCGTCAACATGAGGGCCTCGAGATGATCGCGTCGGAAAACTTTGTGAGCCAGGCTGTGCTTGAGGCCGCCGGTTCGGTCTTCACCAATAAATACGCCGAGGGCTATCCTGGCCGCCGCTACTATGGCGGATGCGAAGTCGCCGACGTAGTCGAGAATCTGGCGCGCGACCGGGCCAAACAAATTTTTGGCGCCGAGCACGCCAACGTGCAGCCCCACTCCGGCTCGCAGGCCAACGCCGCTGCCTACATGGCCGTCCTTCAGCCCGGAGACACCATCCTCGGCCTTGACCTTGCCCACGGAGGCCACCTTACCCATGGTCACAAGCTTAACTTCTCCGGCAAGCTCTACAAAGTCGTCTCTTACACCGTCCGCAAGGACACAGAGCAGATCGACTATGACGCGCTGGAATCGATTGCCCTGCACGAGAAGCCCAAGGTCATCATCGGCGGAGGGAGCGCCTATCCTCGCACCTTCGACTTTCCCCGAATGCGTTCCATCGCCGATAAGGCTGGCGCGCTGCTTATCGTCGATATGGCCCACTTCGCGGGCCTGGTCGCCGGAGGCGTGCATCCCTCTCCTCTACCCCACGCGCAGATCGTCACAACCACCACGCACAAGACGCTCCGCGGACCCCGTGCCGGTCTTATCCTCTGCGAGCAGCAGTACGCCGCCGCTGTCGATAAGAGTGTTTTCCCCGGCCAGCAGGGCGGTCCTCTCATGCACATCATCGCCGCCAAGGCCGCCGCCTTCAGGGAAGTTCTTCAGCCCGATTTCAAACTCTACGCCCAGCAGATTGTGACTAATGCGAATGTCCTCGCCGAAGCCCTCCAGGCCGAGGGCTACCGTATCGTCTCCGGCGGTACGGACACGCATCTGATGCTGGTCGATGTCTTTGCCAAGGGCATCCTGGGCAGCGAGGCGGAAGTCGCTCTAGGCCACGCCGCGATCACCGTCAACAAAAATGCTATTCCGTATGACGTGAATCCCCCGCTACGCCCCAGCGGCGTCCGCATCGGCACCCCCGCGCTCACCACGCGGGGCATGAAGGAAGCCGAGATGCGCACTATCGCCAAGTGGATTGCCCAGGCTCTCCAGCAGCGCAACAATCCACAGGCACTCAAGCACATTCGCGGACTCGTACTGGAACTCGCCGAGCAGTTCCCTCTCTACGGATGGCTACGGCATCCTGCTGAAGTCGCGACGAAGTAAGCCTGAACCTAGACAATCCACGACGGATGAATCGGTTGTCTCTATACCTAGTCGAGGAGGGCCATGAAGCCGAAGCGCATGTGCAGTTGCTGATGTCAGAAGCTTAATGGTTGGCTTGGACTTTAGTCAGTTGAGTTGCGACAGAGACCCAGCGCCCATTTCTGTTCTCCCAGACATCCAACCAGTTATAAGGCCCGCTGTTTTCCATTCCTTTGTAGGAACTCCTTTCGTCGTCAAAGCCCCGCACGAAAGCTACATTGCCGATCACGCGGACGTAAAGGGTCGTGAAGCTTGAAGCTGGTGACGACAAGCGCCCCGGACTGCACATCGTTGATGAACCCGGCTTTTGTGCCCGTCGCGCCGCTGTCATTTTGGATAGTCCAATCGTCGCCCACGAGCTTAGATAGTGTTGCGATATCCTTGTGAATCATTGCCTGTCCTAAGTCGGCTTCGAAATCAGCGATTTTCTTTTCGGTCGCTGGCACATCTTTCGCGATTGCCGTGCAAGTCAGCAGAAGACTTGCAACGAGTATCGAAACTTAGTCGTTTCATGATTGTTCCTCCCTTTCTTGGCAGCCTGTTTCGTGATCAATGTCCCCGATCCATGTGGCCGTTTTGGGGTCGGCTCATTTGCTTTTGCGCTGTTGCTGATAATGCCGAAGGGCTTTCGCCCTGTTACCGCAGTCTTTCATGTCACACCAACGCCTGCGTTTCCCGCGGCTTTCATCGAGAAACAGCCATCCGCACTTCCCGCCTTCGCAAATACCTATGCGCGAGGATTGCGGAGAGCAGAATAAGGACAGAGCGTCGCCAGCGAGGA
The DNA here is from genome assembly GCA_964453815.1 of uncultured Acidobacteriaceae bacterium. Classification (GTDB taxonomy): domain Bacteria; phylum Acidobacteriota; class Terriglobia; order Terriglobales; family Acidobacteriaceae; genus Silvibacterium. The sequence continues at coordinate 10,939 of CAYVSQ010000277.1, forward strand.
TCGCACGCAACTGCACAGAAGCACGCGACGGATCGGGCCGCCAGCGCAGACCATCTCGGCTGTTGATGATTGCCGGCTTTGACGCGTTTGCCTGTTTGCGAATGGCGAGCAGATCGCGCTGGGGTACACGGTCGCTCCGGGCAATCGCAAGCCCGACGCTGTAGACCGCTTCGCGAAGCCGCACGATCTTATCGATCGGTGCGGGATGTCGCAGTAATTCAAGATAGGTCTCAGGCCCAATCAGTCCGGCCTGAACCGCCCATCGCACAAACGATTCCCACTCCAGAAGCATTTCGTCAGGCCGGGCGGCAAGGTGCTCGCCGGCGGTGTTGCAAAAATCGAGCGCGAGATGGCCGCCAATTTGGGAAGCAACAGGCTTGGCGAGTGCGGCTCTCACGGAAACGGCGCCATTGAGATTGCGCATAGGCATGAAACTAGTCCTACGTCAGAGTTATACTATCTAACCGGTTAAACAGCAAGAACCAGTTTGTCGACGTTATGGGTACTCAGAGATACCAAGTTTAGAAATGGTCTCGTATGCCAACCCGAAGTCCAGAATCTTGATATGCGGCCGCCCGTCTTTTGGCTGCACCACAAAAATGTTGGCCGGCTTGATGTCGCGATGGATAATGCCACCGGCATGCGCCGCGGCAAGCGCGCTTGCGGCCCGCCGGGCAACGGTCAGCAGTTCGGGCGCAGGCAGTCTAGGGCGACCGGCAAGGTACTGCTTCAACGAGGGGCGGCGGGATATGCGGCGTGTCGCCGCTCAGGTAGCTTTCAGAGACGAGTTTGAGCGCGACCTCGCGATCAAGGCGGGTGTCCAGGGCCCGGCAAAGCTCGCCCATGCCACCCGAACCGATCTTCTCGATAATCGCGTACAGCCCAAGGCCGTACGCCAGCAACAGCATTCGTAACAGTCAAAACGTCCAAACTCGAAATGAGGCGCAAGGAGTGTATATGTCGGCGGCTGGTTGCGGAAAGGGCATTCTCCGTGATGGCCCTAGAATAGTCGCCCACGGAACAGGGCTACCAGCTCGATCACCAAAATGATGACCACCGTCACCTCCAGCAAAAATCCCCGGCTTTGGTTGAACTGGTCCACCATAAAGCGATAGAGCTCCTCGGCGTTGCGCAGCTTCCGCGTCACCAGGTCTTTGTAATCGGGGACGCCCACCTTGAATGCGGCCATCTTGTAGAGTCGCGCCGAAAACATGTCGCTCAGAAATTTGATGGCATTATCGACATGTTCCGTAAGCTCCGCCACATCCAGCACCACGGTATTCAATCGCGTCGCCGACCGCGCCAGCCGCCACCGCGCAAAAAAGCCCGTTCCCTCATCGAGCAGCGTGTACACCCGGTCCAGCTCGCGGGTCAGCAGTTCGTCATAGTAACGGAACTCCAGCAGCTGCGAGTTGGCATACTCCAACAGATGAATCGCCATCTCCGCACCCGATGTACTGTCGTAGATGAACGCCGCGTTCCATCCGATTACCGCCAGGTCGTTCGCATAGTAGGAAATCCGCGACTGCAGTACCTCATTGCACTCGCTCTCGGCCAGATGTCCGGTGTCTCCGCGCACGACTTGCGCGATGCGCGCGCCGTGGGTGTGAATCAGATCGGCAACCGATATCGAGCACCCATCTTTGGGGCCTGCTTTCGGGTTCACGATCTGTGGGTCAACGATCTCCCGGATGTGGAAGATCAGGTAGTCCTCGCTCAGCCACTCTTCGTATGGTTTAACCAGCGCCGGACCCGCGTGTTCCAGCCTGCGGTGGACGATATCCCTCGCCTGTGCCGCGAAGTCCACATCCCACACCCATCGGCTGGCCAGGCTTGTCAGCTTTTCCCATCCGCCGGCAAAACCAAGCTCGAAGACCACGCTGATCACGCCGTAGTCGTAGTACTTGATCTCTCCCTGCAGTTGCTCCCCGCTCTCCAGTGTCAGCGTTTCGATCTGCTCCAAGACCGGCGGCCTCTGGTAGCGCACATACCCCGGCGCTGGACGGTTCAGGGCATGCTGTTCCACGATGCTCGCACCGATCAGCTCGCGCAGCTGGTCCAGCCGGATTGAGTCGCACACATTGAACTGCAATAGCACCAGCACAGAGCCCTGCAGCGTGATGTCGGACGCGACTTCCATGGATTGTGCGGCGAGATCAGGCATGCTGGGAAGATATTACTTTGGAATGCGGGGGGCTGTATGCCAAAACAGAGCGCCGGATTACTGATGCATCGGCGGCGGGACCGGAGGATCGAGATCTTCCTGGTGCATTTCGGCGGCTCGTTCTGGGCAAAGAAAGACCTTGGAGCCTGGTCTATCCCCAAGGGCGAATACGCCGAGGGCGAGAATCCTCTCGATGCTGCCCGGCGCGAATTCACCGAAGAAACAGGTCTCGCCGCCAAAGGGAGCTTCGTCGATCTGGGCACAGTAAAACAGGTGGGCGGAAAGATCGTATCCGTATGGGCCCTCGAGGGCGACTGCGATCCGGCGAAACTCAGAAGCAAAATGTGCATGATCGAATGGCCTCCGCGTTCGGGGCGCAAGATCGAAATCCCTGAAGTCGACCGCGGCGCCTGGTTCACCGTCGAAGAGGCCCGCGAGCGAATCCTAAAGAGTCAGGAACCGATCGTCGACTTGCTTCTTGTGCGCCTGAACAGCGCTAGTGAGATGACTTGAGGCGTGAACGGGCGCCTCTTAGCAATCCGGCTCTCAGCTGACGGGTTCTTAGCTGGTATCATCAGACTTGCAGGCAGGCCGGGCGGCCGCTGCCGGACAAGCGCAAGCAAGTCCGGGAGAGGAAAGTCCGAACTCCGCAGGGCAGTGTGCCGGATAACGTCCGGGATCGCGGCGTCAAGGCCGCGAGACGGCAAGTGCCACAGAAAATATACCGCCCGCGTCCCGCAAAGGACGAAGGGTAAGGGTGAAAAGGTGCGGTAAGAGCGCACCGCCCCGGCGGTAACGTCGGGGGCAGGGTAAACCCCACACGGAGCAAGACCAAATAGGGAGGAAATTCGCGGCCCGACCCGATCGGCTGCGGATGCGTGCCGGCCCGGTGCGCCAACGCGGGTTACGGGCCTGATTTCAGATCCGGCGGAAACCTCCGGGTAGGTTGCTGGAGCGCTGCAGCGATGCATCGCCTAGAGGAATGGCCGTCCTCGACAGAATTCGGCTTATAGGCTGCTTGCAACGTGGCCCCGGTTCTCCCTCAAGGAAGCCGGGGCCATCCCCCTGCCACTCTTCTCCGTCAGTCCGATTGGCTGCGCCAGATGGTCATCCTGCGCTTAGCCACGCGGTATGCCGGCATTACAACCAGTTTTTGAGCTATCCGCCGAAGTACCCGGCTCCTGGCAATGACTGCCGCCAAGGGTGGAGATGCCGCCTCATAGGCAGCCACAAATGCGCGTCCCGACCAGCTCTCCAGCAGGTATTCATCCCGGAAATTGCGCAGGGTCGACACCTCGATCGCGTCTGCGCCGTATACCGCGGTCGCGATAAAGCAGGTTGTCTTTGGTGGAGGAGGTGGGGGCGGTGGAGATGAGAACACATAGAATGTGCGGAAAAAGCACAATATGGTCTCACCGGTCGAATAGGTGACGGCGGTCGTCTGCTGGGGATTCGCCAGGCTCAGAGATAGCTTAACTGTATCGTCATCGGGATGGTTTGGATCGTAGACGTGAATATCCAGGTCTGTGCCGTTCAGCTTGTATCCATAGGCAAGCACCTGATGATTTTTTCCCATCAGGGTTGGATCCGACGATTTGATTTCCAGCAGGCCAATCGGCGAGAGTACGCCGTTGTCGATATCCGCCTGTATCTTCGGCCACTCCTCCATGATCATGATCCATGCCCTTCCATGCGGAGCCAGAAAAGCATTGCTCGCTATCGTCTCGTGATCCGGTAGAGCCGGATCCATCAGCCACATGTAGGTGGCGGGCCCAGGACCGAACGGAGGCGCCAGCGTGATAAACGGCGGAGGAGGAGGTGGAGGAGGTAGAAGAAGGTCGAAACTGTCGAAGAGGCGATTGACGATGTAGTCGTACAGAGTCCCTGATGAAGGGGCTGTCGTGTCGGGCCAGATGGGTATTTTGGATTCGAAAAAGTCGCGAACCGCGAAAACCATCCCTCCGCAAAGTCCGTTAGAAGCATCCCCGATAGGTATGTTTTGTCCCAGCACGTTGATGGTCAACAGAGGGACACTTGGAAATGCGTTGGCGAAGTGGAATCCGGAGGTGCTCGGTGCAAATCCAGGTACGATTTTAATCGTAGCCATGGCAGTTTCTCCTTTTCTTGCTGGTATGGCTCCGAGCAAGATCGGGAGTCCCGGCAAAGTATAGTGACGATTCCGGGAAAACGAAACATAATTTTGCCAAAATCGGACGCTGGCTTCTAAAAGCCCGGCGGCTGCTCTCCCGCAACGCCGAATGCCTTCTCGAGCGCCATGCCTGCTTGTGCCAGCGTACCTTCGTCGAATAGCCTGCAAATCAGCGTGACTCCGTGCGGCACCCGTCGCGGCGGAGAGAACTTCGGCAGCGGATGTTTTGGGTCCGGAGCCCAGTCGCTGCGTGCCTCAGAAACCTCGACAAAACCGCCACGCAACGTCAGCGAGGGATGACCGGTGTTGTTGCTGATCACCAGCATCTCGTCCCGCAGAGATGGCACCAGCAGCAGGTCAACGTCAGAGAATATTCTCGCCATCTCTTCTGCGACCTTGCGCCGCATGCGGTCTGCCTGCACAAAGTCGACGGCCGACAGGAAGCGCGACTGGCGAAAGACATTCGGCCACGCGTCGGGCACCTGCGCCTTCAACTCGTCCACCTGGTGGCTGAGGGTCAACTCTTCAAATGCCGCGGCGCCTTCGGCAAACAGAATCAGATTGAGCGAGTCATAAGGCCAGTCAGGCAAAGAGACCGGAACTGGCACCATGCCGACCTTCTTCACCATCGCGAGAGCCGCGCGATCCACCTCCGTCGCCGGGGCCTCTTTCATCCATGCGGGAATGTAACCGACGCGCAGGCCCGCTATATTCGCTCCAGCATTGAATGCGAGCTTCGATGGAACGCTGCCGAGATCGCCAGGATCGGGCCCCGAAATCGCATTGAGAATGAGCATCGTGTCTTCCACACCGCGCGTCATTGGACCCAGCTTGTCCAGCGACCAGCAGAGCGTCATCGCACCAGTGCGCGGCACCCGGCCGAAGGTTGGACGCAGTCCCGTAACACCGCAGCGCATGGACGGACTCACAATGCTGCCGCCTGTCTCGCTCCCGATCGCGAAGGCCACCAACCCTGCTGCCGTCGCCGATCCCGGTCCGGCGCTGGAACCAGAAGAGCCTTCTTCGAGTAGCCATGGATTCATCGTCTGACCGCCGAACCAAATATCGTTCAACGCCAGCGCACCCAGGCTCAATTTCGCGACGAGGATTGCGCCAGCCGTGTTTAGCCGTTCAACGACTGCCGCATCCCGGGTGGGGATGCGGTTCCGATAGGGCTCCGCTCCCCACGTCGTTGCAATGCCCGCCGTATCGAGCAGGTCCTTCGCCCCCCACGGAATCCCGTGAAGCGGGCCACGATACTTGCCCGCCGCAATCTCCTTGTCCGCCTGCCGAGCCTGTTCGAGAGCTTGATCCGTGGTGAGCGTGATCACACAATGCAGCTTTGGATCGAAGCGTTGGATGCGGTTCAGATAGATCTCCGTCAGCCGCTCCGACGTGATCTGGCGGCGCTCAATCCAGCGCGAAAGCCGCGTGACAGTGGCGAAGGCGATCTCGTCGTCGTTGACGGGGGGTGGAACAGAGCTGTCCTTACTGCGCACAAACACATTCGCCGCTGGATAGCTCTTCATCCCCGGCAGCGAAGGATTCCATTGCGTTGCCGGTGCCAGATTCGACTCCAGCACCAGCTTGCGCGGCCCTGTGCGGCGCTCATACAGCGGAGCCATCTGCATCCGCCAGTTGCTCGCCGCCTCGGCGCGATCCGCCGGAGTCATCTCGACCTGGACCAGCTTTTCCGCCTCGACGAAGGTCGCGGACGAGACCTCAGGCCCCACCGGCGGAGCCGTCCCGAATGCGGGCGGGGCTCCCGGTGTCGGTTCCTTTGATTGCGGAGCCTGCGGTGTCTGGGCGTGAGCAGCGACGGCAACGCTGAGCAGTCCGAGCGTGCTGTGGGCAAGAAAGTCTCTGCGTGATCCTGACATGTCTGTCCTCTATCGAAACGAAACGGATGACTGAAAGATATACGATCGCACTCGTGCGCAGGACCAGCGCCAACGTTGACGTGACAAAATTACTAGACGTCTCACTAAGCGGTCGCGGCCTTACTGCACCTCGACGGCGGGATAGGCTTCCACATACTCCCCGGCGCCGCAGCCGTAATAGGCGACCGTCCGTCCAGCGAAATCAACATCGTAGCAAACCACCCCGGCACGCCACGTGGCCATCAGGAACTCAGGGAAGGTGCTCTTCCCGGCTTGGTCGATGCGCAGCGCCGCGATCAGCGCCTCTCGATCGAACGGAGGCACATCCACGGTGCCTGTTACCAGTGGCGTGCCCTGGGTCACGACTGGCCCGATCTCGGTCAGATACAGGCTCTCCCCCGCGGGCAAGTACCAGAGATTGCGCGTCACACCGGCGCGCCGTAGCGTCTCCGCCAGGTACGGGAATCCCCCGACTTTAGGCCGGCCGGCCATGGCCCGCTCCAAGGCCGCCTGCAGGTTTTCGATTGCCTTACTCATCGGGACCTCCTTTTTATCCGCCGTTTAATCAGGCCCGCTTGAATCAGGCCAGGTATTGTTCGTCGCTCACTTGTTCCATCCAGTCGACCACCTTGCCGTCGAGCTTTTCCTGAATTGCGATGTGCGTCATAGCTGTAGTTGGCGCTGCGCCGTGCCAGTGCTTTTCGCCCGGCGGAAACCAGACTACATCACCCGGCCGGATCTCCTCGATTGGCCCGCCCAAGCGCTGCGCCCGACCGCAGCCGGAGGTGACGATGAGCGTCTGACCGAGCGGATGCGTGTGCCATGCCGTCCGAGCACCGGGCTCGAAGGTTACGCTTGCTCCTTGCACAAATGCCGGATCGGGTGCCTGAAACAGCGGATCGATTCGCACGGTGCCCGTGAACCACTCAGAGGGTCCTTTCGTAGAGGATTGCGTGCCGACTCTTTTGATCTCCATGTGTCTATCTCCCTACTAGCGGTCTGTTGTCGTCAACCGCCACGCGAAGCGGTTATGGAGCTTCGGTTTCCCGCGGCATGACCCTGACTGTCGCGGAGCGTTCTCGTGCGCCGATCATCGGCTTGAGGTACGGGCTGCCATCGTACTTCGTCCGGTAGGCCTCGTCGACGAGGTCGTTGATCGGTCCGTCAACCGACTCGAAGGTGACCTCCTTCGTGATGCCGGCAGCGATGATCCGCCCCGCCTTTTGCCGTACCGCGGCCTGGTACCAACGAGAGTTTGGCCGTTGTAACCGCGCACGTAGAGAGCGTCGTCGACCGCGACTGACCAGATCCATGTCGGGTGCCATATGTCACGCCGCCCCCACGGAGCGGTGATATGTGCAAGTCATCAGCCTCAGCGATCTTATGGAGTTCGTCTTTCGAACATGTCATTGTTGAGTTCTCCTAGTTCAAAACGGGTCGTATCCAGGCTTCTTGTAGAGCGTATCCCATTTGTTTTGGATGTCCGGCTTGTAGACCTTTTCCGTCCAATCTTGTGGATTGATTTCTTTACGCCACTGACACCGACTGTTCTCCGTAATTCAGAACCGACATGAGGTCTTTGGTGATCTCTTCAGCGAGTTGACTCTTTTGCTCTTTTGATCTTTTGCTCTTTTGCTCTTTTGCTCTTCTGATTTTCTGATTTTCTGATTTTCCAGCCATCAGCTTCACTACGGCATGAGGCACTGCTCCTCCTTCTTTTTGCAATATCACCCGGAGCGGTCTTCCGCGCGCGTGTAGCGGCCAATCGGTCAGTAATGTTCCCACACGACTTGCCAGTGCTCATCCGGGTTAGCCGACTTGATGATCAGGTGTCCGTCGGAGAATTGGTACGCGCGTAAGGTCCTTTCCCACAAGCACGTCCGTAATCGAGCTTTGCACGTGATGCGTGACCGTGTGCGCCGCCTCATCGACGTCGTAGCTACCGAAGGAAGCCTCATAGCCATTCAGTACGTAGTCATTGAAGAGAGCGGACGCTGACTCGGGGTACATAAGCTGCACCGACATGTAGCCGTCGCGCGCGTAGATCAGCGTTCCCTTGATTTCGGCTGCGGGATTTTGTCTTCCATCCGCCCCTGGGGCTGAGACCGAGACCAGATGCCAGGCTCCGATCAACTTCTCCTTACCAAAACCATGACCCGCGTCTTTCTTTGCCGCGGACTGCGCTAGCGAAATTCCACTGAGCGCTACGACACCCGCCAACACCCAGCACACTCGCGCCTTCATGATCGACTTCTTCCGGCCGCTGCTTAGAGGCCGCTCATCTTCTCGAGGTGTTCGGGATAGCGATCACCCTCTACCTTGATCTTCGAAGCGGCTTCGTCAATCTGGCGGAGATCGTCGGGTGTGAGCTCAACGGACACCGCGCCGATGTTCTCTTCGAGGCGATGGAGCTTGGTCGTGCCCGGGATAGGAGCGATCCACGGCTTCTGGGCAAGCAGCCAGGCGAGCGCGATCTGGGCGGGTGTAGCGTTCTTTTGTTTACCGATGGCGGTGAGAAGATTGACGACAGCCTGGTTGGCCTTCCGGGCTTCGGGTGTAAAGCGAGGCAGCGTATTGCGGAAATCGCCCTTTTAAGCTCGGTACTTTCGTCCATCTTGCCGGTCAGAAATCCTTTCCCCAGAGGGCTGTACGGAACCATGCCAATTCCGAGCTCTTCAAGGGTAGGGATCACCTCTGTTTCGGGCTTCCTCCACCATAGTGAGTATTCGCTTTGGAGCGCGGTCACAGGCTGAACCGCGTGCGCGCGGCGGATCGTCCCCACACCTGCTTCAGAAAGACCGAAGTGTTTGACCTTGCCCACTCGGATGAGTTCCTTTACCGCTCCCGCGACCTCTTCGATGGGCACATTCGGATCAACGCGGTTCTGATAGAAGAGATCGATCACATCGGTCCTGAGCCGCTTGAGCGAGGCGTCGGCGACCTGACGGATGCGCTCGGGGCGGCTGTCGAGTCCTACATTCTTGCCTGTGCTCGGGTCAATCTTCCACCCGAACTTAGTGGCCATCACCACCTTGTCGCGCAGCGGAGAGAGCGCCTCACCGACAAGTTCCTCATTCGTGAACGGGAGACCTCCGCCGTATCGAAGAAGGTGATACCGCGTTCGACGGCTGTCCGGAGAAGAGAGATCATCTCCTGCTTGTCCGGAAACGGCGGAGCATAGGAGAAGCTCATGCCCATGCATCCGAGCCCGAGAGCCGAGACTTCCAGATTGCTGTTTCCCAATTTGCGCTTTTGCATTGATTCTCCTGCCAATTCCTTAGAAGTGTTTGGACTGAGGCGCCTAGTATCAAACCGAGAGCGCCTCGTTCGGCGATTACTCAGATTTGAGCGAAGCCATATCGATCGAGAAGCGGTACTT
>CAYVSQ010000278.1:0-7301 GCA_964453815.1 uncultured Acidobacteriaceae bacterium
GGACGGCGGCCAATGGGTCACCTGTCTTCTCGGCAAGCTCACCCGTAAGTCGATGCCGATTCGCTTCACTGGCATCGCCGGTAACGTCTGCTGTGGTATGTTCCGGGCCTGCTGATTTAAGCGTGAGAGTTTCACTGGCGAGAGCTTCACTGGTTCGCAAACTTGAATCCGATCCATGCCCACCCACAGCGGTCCAATCCGTGACTCCCGCGACCGTGAAATTCGGTTTATCCTCGAACGTCATTGTTTGAGTGGAAGACGATGAGGCGGCGCTGGAATCTGCATGAGCCAATCCAGTATCTTCGAGAACCAAATCGACTTTCTGTTGATCTCCTTGTGACACCACGCTGACGGTAGCGCTACGGCTACGCAATCCTGACTTCTCCGCGCTCAGCAGATAACTACGAGTTCGAAGAACGGAAAACACGAAGGCACCTGTCGTATCCGTTTTCGTCTCCTCGGTGGGAGCACCCTTCTGCTCAAGCCGTACTACTGCGTCCCCAACCGGCCTGCCGTCTGGGTCATGAACCACGCCCTGGACTGTAACTAAGCCCGAGTGTTGTGGAGAAGCTTGCTGCGCAACCACTATCGAGATCGACACAGTCATCAGCCACGCGATGGCTGCCATAGTGCTACGAATACGCCTACCAGTCTCTCTTTTAGATGAAGAGCGCAATTTATATGAAACGTTGGCGATGGCAATCGCCTTTATTTCATCGAGAAACTCACCAGATTGCTTTTTCATGTGCCTAACCTCCACCCATATGCTGCCGATAAAGCTGTCCGCTTCTCCAGAAAGACGATCTCATTGTACAAGCGGCCTGAACTTCTCGATTTTGCAAGGTCAACCTCTAGAATTTGGCGAACAGAAATTGCGCCCATAGTTTGGCAGTCAGAAGTCGGTAGCATGAGGATAAGTCACTGGGTCTAACCTTCAGAAACTGGAAATGTCAATTTGAAGGTTGTCCCTTTGCACTTTTCGCTAACCACTGAAAGATCCGCATGATGGATTTCTGCGATCCATTTCGCGATGGCTAAACCGAGCCCCGTTCCCTCGACCTGACTTCGCGACGGGTCGGCACGATAAAATCGGTCGAAAATGTGCGGCAAGTCGGTTGAAGCAATGCCGATACCGCTATCTCGGACCATAAGAGTCGTCGTCTGTCCAGAGATCGTGTTTAGCACCACTTCAATCCGGCCAGGCGCATCTGTATATTTAAGCGCGTTATCAAGCAATACCCAAAGCATTCTGCGCAGGCTGGGAAAGTCACCAAGTACTGTTGTTGACTGCTCGGAACCACGGGAGACCGTCAAAAAAAGCCCTCGCGCATCGGCCAGCGGGCGCGCCATCTCACAAGCTTCTTCCACAACCGTGGCCAAATCGACCGGCTCTAAGATACCGTTGAAGGATCCGGAATCTGCGCGAGCCAGCGTAAGCATGTCATCGAGCAGTACCGAAGCTTTGGAAGCCTCATCGGCAATGTCCTCAAAGGCTTTTCGGCTTCTCGAGTCCAGATGAGCATTCCTTAGCGCTACTTCTGCCACGGTACGTGTAAATGACAAAGGACCACGAAGCTCATGCGACGCATCGACTGTAAACTGCTTGATCTGGTTCACCGCCGACTCCAGCCGCCCAAGCATCGCGTTACACGTCTCGGCCAGTCTTTGTAATTCGTCCCCCGTAGTCCTGACCGGCAGCCTCTCGGAGAGATTCCGGATACTAATGGACCGCGCCGTAGCCGTGATCCTGTCCACCGGCTCCAACGCCTTACGACTCACCCAATACCCACCTGCCGACGAAATGAGCAGGAGAATCGGCGCCGAAGCCAGCAATCCCTTCCAGAAACTCTGAAGGACTAACAGGTTTCCTGACTCAGGTGCCGCGGCCAGCAGAAACAGAGATTGCCCATCGAGGGAAATGGGCGCACAAGAACCCAGTAGGGCTGGGCCGCCGACTCGACGTGAATGAATCGTTCCGAATCACCCATCTTTACGGTTGGCCATGGAAATGCCACCGCTGCTGCAGATGGAGATGGATAGGCTCGGCGGCCGTCAGGGCGCAAGACTTCGGCGAGACCGTTGCCCGTCGCGTGGGCGAAGTCAGTAAAATTCTGATAACGATCTGCCTCGTTTGCGTCTTGGTTCTTAAGCAACAATTCCTGCAATCGGTCAACACGCCTTGTGAGCGTTTGGTGCCGCTCGCCCGTAAGTGTCCTGTTCAGGTTGAACCACATCGCTGTACCAAAGAGCACCCAGCCGAGAAAAAACATGACTCCGAACCACATCGTCAGGCGCAGAGAGATCGAGACATGACTTTTGATCATGATTCAAGTCGCAATGAGTAGCCGACGCCTCGAATGGTAAGTAATAGCTCCGGCTCGCCGGGCTGTGTGATCTTTGCTCTCAGCGCACCAATCAGAACATAGGAGACTGTCGAAGCTAACATCCGCATCGCTGCCCCAACCTTCTTCGATGAGCACCCCATGCGGCACAACGGTTCTTGCGCGGCGCATCAGTATCTCCAGTAGAGCGCACTCCGTACGCGTGAGTGCGGCCACCCGTGAGCCCCGTTGCAGTTCGTAAAGGTGTGGCCTGAGAATCAAATCTCCGAATTCGAGTACCGTCGGCAAAGGGGTAGGAACGCGCCGTTCCGATGCTCTGACCTTCGCTAACAGTACATCGAGAGCAAATGGTTTCGTAAGATAGTCATCGGCTCCGGCGTCGAGTCCATAAATAATGTCCTGCATCGAGTCGCGAGCTGAGACGATAATGGTCTGCGTCCTCAACCTGTCTTCTCGCAGCTTCTTGATGACCGTAAAGCCGTCTTTGCGCGGAAGCATTACGTCGAGAATCATGAGATCAAAGTTGTTTGTCTTTCCAAGCCGCAGCCCTTCATCGCCATCATGGGCAAGAGTAACCGTATGCCCTTCGCCTTCAAGGGCGGTTCCTAAATGGGCCGCGAGGTTTCGTTTATCCTCGACGACTAAAATTCGCATGATCCTGAGCTTAGCTGTGCTCTATAAATTTTCCATGAAAACGAACGAGGTCCGTGCTCTTCCTTAGGTTGACCTTAGACACGCCTGACATAGTTGCGTTCAACTCCTGCCATCGCGCAGCAATTTAGTTGAGAAAGAGGCTCTATGTCTATCACCAGAGAGAGTTGGCGTAACTATGCCCTCATGTGTTTGCTGCTGACGCTATTCTTGCTGCCTGGAACGTCATTTGCCCAGCCCGGAAAAGGAATCATCTCAGGTTCGGTCGTTGATAACTCAGGGGCGGTCCTCAGTGGAGCCCTTATTGAACTGCTTCCTATTGAGCTTGTCAGTGTCACAAACGGTCAAGGCATTTTCACCCTTCCCGAAGTTCCGGCCGGAAAATATACCGTAGCTGTGTCTTATGTCGGTTTCAGGCCAAAGCGACAGGAGATCGAAATCTCCTCAGGGCAGATACTCAATCTTGAACTCAAACTTGATGTTACGTCCAATACGGAAGAGATAATCGTTACTTCCAAGCGCCCGCACGGTGAGGCAGAGGCCATTAATCAGACTCGCACCGCTGACAATATCCTGCAGGTGCTTCCCGCTGAGGTCATCACAAGTCTGCCAAATGCAAATGTCGCAGATGCCATCGGACGCCTGCCTTCCGTCTCCCTTTACCGCATTGAAGGCGAAGGCGTCTACATTCAGGTGCGCGGTACCGAACCCCGGCTTACGAACGTGACTGTAGACGGAATCACGATTCCCTCACCCGAACCGACGGTTCGTCAGGTCCGCCTCGACGTTCTCCCTTCGGACCTGGTCGAAGCAGTTGAGCTCAACAAGACACTCTCCGCCAATCAGGATGCCGGCGGCATCGGAGGTTCAGTTAACTTGCGCACCAAGGAAGCCGGTGAACAGCCCACGTTGAATTTCTTTGGCAACGGCGGTTACACCAATATCGAAAACGGTAGAGCCTCCTATGGTGCAGGAGGAACGGTAGGCAAGCGCTTCGGTGCAACTAAAAGACTTGGTCTTCTCGGAAACGTGGCTTACGACTACAACGGGCGCGGCATTGACAATATTCAACCCTCTCTCGATCCGAGATCAACCTTTGCTCAACCCTTCTACGATAACGATACCGTCCGCGAATATCGCTACTATCGGCATCGTTACGGCTTCGCCGGCAGCGCCGACTACCGCATCACCGACAATGCCAGCGTCTACGCTCGCGGCCTCTACTCCGACTTCAAGGACTGGGGCGACAAGTGGTACTACTCTCCCGTTTCCACTGCCATCACTTCGAGTGGGGCGCTGCCCAGTCTCACAGCTGCATCCCCAAGCCCCAAGTTTTATACCTCAAGCAAGCGGCCTAACGCCTCGGTTGGAGCCCTCATCCTGGGTGGACGGGAGACTTCCGCGAACTCTCTCATCACATGGGAGGTCTCAGCCGCGCGTTCCTATGAGGTCGACTCCGCCGGAAATCCCAAGGCCGACTTTTCGTGGATAGGGCCATCCGTTTTCTGCAATTACAGCCCGTCAGCACAGACCAGTCCCAACCGCCCTACGTTCGGAACCTGCGACGGTCCTAACTCGCCCCTTCAGAACTCTGCAAACTGGATCTTCAAGGACATCACGACGTCGACCGGCTCATCGGCCCAGCTCAACCTGACTGCGGCCACCTCGTACGCGAGAAACTACAACGCTGCTTCGCACTTTGGAACCTTCGAGGTGGGATTCAAATTCAGCAACGGTCACAAAAACCAGGATGCCACGGAGACTGTCTACGACGGCTGGTCCACAAAGGCAGGCTCATCTACTCCCACCATGGCCCAGCTTCAAAGCGATTTTACCAACACCGACTTCTACAACGGTTCATACTTTGGCGGACACTACGGGCCTGTCTCCGACTTCAACCTGGTGCAGGCCTACACTCTCAAGAATTTCTCCGGATTTGTAGACGGAGCCAAGACCGCGGCTGCAACGTATCCCAACATCTTCCATACGATCGAGCGAATCACCTCCGGTTACGCGATGAACACCATCGCCTTTGGAAAGCTGGCATGCAGACCGGCCTGCGCTTCGAAGCGACCCAGATGGACACCTTCGGCTACAACGTCACGCTCTATCCAGCAGGAAGCTCAATCTGTGGTGGATCCACCAACACAGGGTGCGGAGTTCCAGCGGGCATAGCGAACAATCCTTCCTATCTCGACGTTCTGCCCAGTGTGCAACTGCGTTACGCACTGACGTCAAACTCCGCGCTTCGTGCTGTTGCTGCTCGCGGAATCTCTCGGCCCGATGCTTATCAACTCGTCCCTTATGTCACAGAAGACAGCACAGCAAGCCCCATTGCTGTTGCGATCGGCAACCCTTCGCTTAAACCTGAACATGCCAACAACTACGACCTCCTCTACGAGAACTACCTCAACCCTCTCGGCATGATTCAGGCAGGCGTCTTCTTCAAGCAGCTCAATTCTCCCCAGTTGCTCACGACCATTCCGGGGGGCCTCAGCCTCTCCAACTTCCCCGCAGGATACTTCACTCCCGCGCTGCAGTCGGTCATCCAGCAGTATCCGGGCGACGCGATCACCCAGTACATAAACGGGCAGAATGCCTGGCTGTATGGTTTCGAGGCCAGCTTCCAACAGCATCTCAGCTATCTCCCGGGTGTGCTCCGAGGCTTGGGGATCTCGGCGAACTATAGTTACACCAAATCCCAGGAGAAGGGCCTCCCCCTTCGTCCGGATCATCCCACACTCATCGATCAGTCTCCCAATAACTTCAACATCAGTCCGACCTACGATACGAAACGTCTCTCCGTACGCGCTGGACTTGCCTACAACGGGGCCAGTCTCTTCACCTACAACTGGATCTCCCCAGCCCTCGTCAAAGGAGCGGATCCCAGTGGCCTAGGTGCTTACGGCCCCTCAGGCGACGTCTACACTCTCTCGCATTTCCAGGTCGACGCACAGGCGAGCTACCGAGTCTTTCGCGGCTGGAGTGCTGTTGTCTCGGGGCTCAATCTCAACAACGAAGTCTTCGGCTATTACACGGGCAGCACACAATTCGTGAACCAGCGCGAATACTACAAGCCCACCGTTACGGGGGGTATCCGTTACAGCCTCATGTCCGGACGGTAATTCTCTCGAAAGTAGCACTGGTTATGATCAAGCGGCATGTCTCCTCTTTCATGGAGCATGCCTGCTTATTTTCATATATGCAACGCGCAAGGAGCTTCATGATTCGAAGGTTTCTCGTCTCGGCCTGTCTCGTCCTTTTTCTAGCGCCGGCTACGTATTCTCAAGCTCCAAACTCGACCGATGGCGCCGAGTTGAAGTTTGTCGTCTACCTCAGCCGTCATGGAGTTCGGTCTCCAACCGGAAAGCCGTCGCAGTACAACGTCTATTCGGTTGCCCCTTGGCCTGCTTGGAACGTACCTCCAGGGTATCTGACGGCACATGGCTACCGGCTCATGGAACTCTTCGGCGCCTACGATCGCATAGAGCTTGCTAAGGAGGGGCTGCTAAGCGAAAGCGGATGTAAAGACGCGAGCAATATTACTTTCTACGCGGACTCGGACCAGCGCACACAGGAGACTGGGAGGGCACTGGCCGCGGGTCTGTTTCCCGGGTGCATCATTCCTGTTCAATCATTGACTGAAGGAACCAATGATCCTCTCTTTCATCCCGTTCCCGCCAACTTAGGTTACGTGAATTCGAGCTTGGCTGTCTCTGCGATTGCGGGACGCATCGGCAACAGTCCTGAAAGTCTCACCGAAGCCCATCGCGCACAACTTGCGTTCCTGGACAAACTCCTCGCGACCTGCGGCGTCTCCGCCTCCCTGCAGCAGAAACGAACCTCCCTCTTTGAGATTCCGGCCACACTCGCACCAGGAAATGGTGACCATCTGGCAGAGTTGCGGGGCCCCTTGAACATCGCCTCCACCCTTACTGAAAATCTGCTCTTGGAATACGCGGAAGGAATAGATGTTTCCAATATCGGTT
This sequence comes from uncultured Acidobacteriaceae bacterium, assembly GCA_964453815.1. Classification (GTDB taxonomy): domain Bacteria; phylum Acidobacteriota; class Terriglobia; order Terriglobales; family Acidobacteriaceae; genus Silvibacterium. The sequence continues at coordinate 6,983 of CAYVSQ010000278.1, forward strand.
GGGGATGCGTTGACGGCGCCACGCTCCGATCTCTAATGAATCTGCACACCGCAGCCTCGGATTTCACGCAACGTACGCCAGAGATCGCAAGGATTCAGGCGTCGAACCTGCTCGATCAAATTAATAGAGCCCTGGAACAGGCCGTCACACACCAGTCAGCCCAAGGAACTCTAGGGAAACCCACTGGCCGGGCGCTCTTCCTGATCGGACACGACACCAATATTTCGAACATTGCAGGACTACTAAATATGACGTGGATCGTGGATGGACGCCGCGACGATACTCCTCCCGGCGGTGCGCTCATCATCGAACTATGGAA
>CAYVSQ010000279.1:0-3445 GCA_964453815.1 uncultured Acidobacteriaceae bacterium
TCGATCAGGAACTTCGCCATCTGATAGTTCGAGTTGTGCGTGGCAGCCAGCAGCGGACTCCAGCCGTAGCGAGTCGTCTGGTTCACATCGGCGCCACCCTCGAGCAGCGCGCGCGCGGCATCGATGCTGCCGCTGCGGGCGGCATAGACCAACGCGGTGAACGCACCACCATCGGGTTCACGCGCGGGGGGACGGCGGCCACGAGCGGCGCTTACGGGAACCGGATTGCCACTCGCATCGCTCACCGCAGCGCCATCTGCGTCCTCGGTCACTTCCCCACCCACACCCGCCCCATGGTTGCCGCCGGCGCCGGCCACGGTAACGAAGCCCAAACCTCTGCGCTGTATCCCTTTGCACAAATCGGCGTCGGGAGTACTTTTCGCGCTGGCGCCAAACAGCATTTCGCGCTGGATTCGCACCTGCTGCAGATCCGGTGTCTTCGCCTCGCACAGCACCGCGATGGCCTGCTGACGTACGGCGCGTCGGGGATCTTCGGAGTTACCCAACGCTGCCGTGCGCCCATCGCGCATCACCGGTTTGGACACGGCCGCCACGGTGGCGCCGTGCTGGATCAGTTCCTTCAACACGTCGGCATGGCCCTGATCGGCAGCCTGCATCAACGCGCTGGTACCCCGTTCGGTTTCACTGGCATTCACATCGGCGCCGTGTTCGAGCAATGCATGCACGGCATCGACATTACCCGAGCGTGCGGCCAGCATCAGCGGACGGCGGCCAAGCGGCAGCTGTTCGTTGGCATCGGCGCCGCCCTTGAGCAATGCTTGAATGACGGCAGCATCCCCGCGCGCCGCCGCCAGCCACAGCGGTGTGGCGCCGTCGTGATTGGCCAAGTCCGGTTTGGCGCCGGCCTTCAGCAGCAGTTCGGCCAGTTTTGCGTCGCCGCGATAGGCGGCCCATTGCAGCGCGGTGGCACCGTCGGCCTGTTGTGCATTGACGTCGGCACCGCGTTTCAGCAGACGCTCGACTTGCGCTTGGTCGCCGTGACTGGCGGCCTCGGCAAGCTCAGCTTGCGCGAAGGCGGCGCTTGCCATCGCCGAGAGCAGCACGGCAATGAGGGCTTTCAACGCAAAACTATGCATGCTGTTTCTCACCCGACCCCGTCACACCAGCCCGGGCAGAGGTCCGGTGCTATCGCCGAAACTGTCGCGGTGGATGTCGAACTGGTCGAGAATGCTCAGCAGCAGGTTGCCGGTCGGTACCTGCTTGGTCGGAAACGCCAGATGGCGGCCGCCCTGCAGTTTGCCGTAGTTGCCGCCCACCAGGATGTGCGGCACGTCGTAGTGCACGTGCTGGTTCGGGTTGCCCATATTGCTGCCGTACAACAGCAGCGAATGATCGAGCAGCGAGCCGTCGCCATCGTTGGTGTTGGCCAGTTTCTCGACGAAGTAGGCCAGCATCTTCACGTGATACTGGTTGATCTTCGACAGTTGCTTGATCAGATTCGGATCTTCACCGTGGTGCGAGCCGCCATGGAATCCCAGCGTCGGCGACTCGCATTCCGGATAGACACGGCCGGTGAGATCGCGCGCGAACAGCATGGTGCTGACGCGGGTGATGTCGGCCTGGAAGCCGACCGTCAGCAGGTCAAACATGATCTTGATGTGCTGATCGAACGACTGCGGAATGCCCGGGGGCACCGCAAAATTTTCCGGCGTGGCAGTGGTCGCTTTGGCGGCGATCTGCATACGGCGCTCGATTTCACGTACATTGTCGGTAAAGGCATCCAGCCGTGCACGGTCCGGAACACTGATTTCGGTGCGCATGCCCTTGATCTTGTCGTTGACCGAATCGAGGATGCTCTGGTTGCGCTCGCGGCGCGCTACGCGTTGCTCGGCGGTGCTGCCGCTGCCGAACATGCGCTCAAATAAAACCTGGGGGTTCAGTTCCATCGGCAACGGCGTGGTGGGCGATGCCCACGCGATCGTGTTGGTATAGACGCAGCTGTAACCTTCGCCGCAGTTGCTCGAACCCGAGCCGGGGTCTTCCACCGAAATTTCAACCGACGGCAGCAGCGTCTCCTGCCCGTACTTGGCGGCGATGACCTGGTCGATGGTCTGCCCGGCGTAAACGTCGGCGCCGGAAGTTTTGCGCGGTTTCTGCGCACACAGGAACGCGGCGGCGACCCAGTGGTCGGCACCGGTCTCACCCGGAGGCGGCTCAGACGAGCGCGAATGCAGCCCGGTCAGAATATTCAGGTGTTTGCGGAACGGCTCCATCGGTTTCCAGATGAACGGCAGTTCATCCGGCAATGCACCGACTTTTTCGGGAATCCAGTAGCCCGGCGCCGCGCCGTGTGGCACGAAGCCGCCGAAGAAACGGGGCGGCGTGTTCGCCGCAGTCTTTGCCTGTGCCGTCATCGCCGGGATCATTGCATCCAGCAAGGGAAGGGCAAGCGCGGTGCCGACTCCGCGCAACACGGCGCGACGGCTGATGTGCTTTTTGGTAATGAACATGGGTTTATTCCCCCTTCATCGAATTTGCGGCGGACAGTGAAACCGGGGCTGATTTGATGTTCATGGTGAAGGCCGGGCTCTGGACCACACCCATGATCAGCGACGAAAACTTGTAGTTGTCCTTCGCCGCGTTGTGCACCAGCGAACGGACCAGCGGCATGTCGTTGTAATCGAGGCCACGACCGGTGGCATAGGTCAGCAGGTTTTCGGTCACCACTTCCACGAACATCTCGCGCTTGCGTACCGCGAGGTCGCGCAGACCCTTGATACCCTCGACGCGGGTACCGTCGGTGACGATGCCGACCGAGTCGATCGGAGTACCCACTTCAATGGTGCGCCACTCGCCCACGGGGTCGAAGTTCTCCATCGCCAGACCCAGTGGCTCGAACATCTTGTGACAGGTCGCGCAAGTCGGGTTGGTGCTGTGGATCTGCAGGCGCGCCCGCATGGTCTTCGGGGTTTCACCGGTTACCTGGTCCAATTTGATCACCACGCCAGGCGGCGGATCCGGCGGACTTACGCCGAGGAAGGTCTGCAGGAACCATTTGCCACGCTTCACCGGCGAGGTACGCGCCGCCTCAGAGGTAATGGTCATCAGTGCACCCTTGCCCAGGAGGCCTCGGCGCATGTCCTGATCGGGCCCCAGTTGGACGCGACGGAACTGCGGGCCGTAGACGCCGGAGATGCCGTAGTGTTTTGCGAGACGCTCGTTGACGAAGGTGTAATCCGCCGTCAGCAGCTCGGTCACGCTGCGGTCTTCCTGGATGATGCTGGTGAAGAACAGTTCGACTTCGCGCTTGAACGCATCGCGCAGCGTGCTGTCGAAATCGGGGAACAGATTCACCGCCGGCTCGCTGGCAGCGATGCCGCGGATATTCAGCCACTGGCCGGTGAAATTCTGCACCAGCGCCTGCGAACGCGGATCGGCGATCATGCGTTCGACCTGCTGTTTGAGTATTTTCGGCTCGTGCAGC
>CAYVSQ010000280.1:0-20836 GCA_964453815.1 uncultured Acidobacteriaceae bacterium
TCGTGGCCAGATTCTGCACCAGAATCGACAGATGCAGGTGACGCGCGAGTAGCGCAGCCGCACCCATCGCCATCGAGATTGAGAGTACTCCAACTCCCAGCGGCAATACCCCGGCCACAAGACTGCCGAAAGCCAGCAACAGCAGCAGGAGAGTTATCGGCATCGCTCGTTCCTCGGCATGCCGGACGTCGTCTGCACTGACCTTGCGAATATCGAAGTTCAGTGGTGTTTCACCCGTAATCTCCAGTTTGATGTTGGGGTATTGAGACCTCAGATGACCTTCCATCCAGTCTGCTTTTGTCCTCAATTGGGGGACCAACGCCTCGACAGATTCAGCCTGCGGGTCCAACCCCACGATGATCAAGGCTCCGCCGTTGTTCCCGGTAAATAGAGGATCAGGCCAATCCACACTCGAGACGGCACCCACCACTCCAGGCACACTACGCAATGAACTGGTTAAGAAGCCTAAGGCATCCGCGCCTTTTGCCGAATCCGGATCGGGAATACCGCTGATCACCAGAACGACGCGGTGGGCGTAGGAAGACTGGAAACGCTGCGCCAGTTCCAGGTCAACTTTTTCGGATTCTCCGCCCGTGATATGAACCGCCGTCTCCAGATGACGTTCGACCCTGAAGGAAAAGGGCAGCAGCGCAAGTGCCATGACAAACCCCGACATCGCCAACCAGAATCGGCGGCGAGCGGCACCACGGCCAGTCTTCGAGCTAGGCATTACCATGGAAGATCAGGTTCGTTTCCTGATTTGTCTGAGAGCAACGAACGACGTCGGTGATTGGACACATCCACAAATATAAATATCAGGGTGTCAAACTGGATGAAGTTCCCGCCGAAAGAATTTAGATGCGTTGTTCACTCCACGCAGTTTCACGGCAGGGGTAAAGGCACAGGAGGCACAGAGCGGCTACTATCTGCCGCCTGAGCTCCTCGCCGAAATGATAGGGGGTGGATCTGGCCGTCGCCGTAGTCCTTGCAGACTTTCTCCAGCTGGACAGTGCTCCGGGTCATTGGTGACCCATTTGTGGAAGGATCCTCATTAAATCATAGAGAGTGTACCACCCCTCAAATCCCCCGGAAGAATGTGCGTTGTTTACTGTTCAGCTTGCCTCCCGGGTTTGGCAAGAGACCCAAATGACAAGAATGGGCGATGCGGGCGAGGCTGACGTACTCACTCAGAAGATAAGTATTGCCAGCTTCCCGGCCTGCCACGTAATAATAGGAAAACCCTCCAGGAATTTTCGATTCGGACGAGCTGTGGAACCGTTCCTAAGAAATCCTTCGGAAGGATTTCGTTTATTTGAGGTTCTGTTGTGGTCGTATTTCAGCGTCTGCTTGTCTTGTGCGTTGCCCTTGTTCCGTTCTCTGCTTTTGGATTGGCCGATTGGCAGCAACCCACTCCTGAAGAATTGAAGATGGCCTCCGATCCGGCTGCGCCCAACGCTCCGGCGGTCTATCTTTTCCGCGAAGAAACAGTCGTCGATGACTATCACATGCACAGCATGTACGCGCGAATCAAGATCCTGACCGAGAAAGGCAAGGAGATGTTCAGCGACATCGAGATACCCTACGAGGCCACCAATTTTTCTATTACCGACGTGGCAGGCCGAACGATCCACGCCGACGGCACGGTGGTGCCGCTCACAACTAAGCCGATCGACAAGCTGGTAGTCAAATCCGGGAAATATAAGGTGATGGAAAAGGTCTTCAGCATGCCGGACGTGCAGGTAGGTAGCATCCTCGAATACCGCTGGAAACTGCGTTACGACGACAACCACTTTTCCTCTCCCGCCTGGTATATCGCCCAACCCGTCTTCGTTCACAAAGCCCATTACCACTTCAGTCCGACCAAGTCCTCGGTGACCATCATCCACACAGAGCATGGCCACCAGGATGTGGTGAATTCGCTGGGGTACACCTTTAGTCTGCCGAGCGGAGGGAAGGTGATGGAAGTGAGGGATGGCTACGATCTAAACGTCGAGAATATTCCTGCGTTGCCCGACGAGGATTTCATGCCACCCTTCCGCAGCTTGTCCTACCGGGTGATTTTCTACTACTCCCCATGGCGGACAGCCGACGAATATTGGCGGAATCAAGGCAAATACTGGTCGAAAGATTTCGATCATTTTGCCAATCCCTCGGGCAAAATACACGGCGCTGTGCAGCAGATCGTGTCTCCCGGTGATACCGACCAGCAGAAGGTCGAGAAGATTTATGCCGCAATCATGAAGCTCGAAAACACGAGCTTCACTCGCACACACTCCGCTGAGGAAAACAAGGCCGAAGGCCTCAAGGTGAAGAATGCCGACGATATCTGGGAGCAGAAACGAGGGACCGCGGATGAGATTACCCGACTGTTCATCGCCATGGTCCGCGCATCCGGCCTGAAGGCTTACGGAATGACCGTTGTGGATCGCGATAAGAACGTGCTGCAGACAGGGTATCTCGACTGGGATCAATTGGATGATGAACTGGCGATTGTCCCGATCGGAGGCAAGGAAATCTTTTTTGACCCCGGACAACGGTACTGCGAATTCGGCAAGTTGCACTGGAAACATACCATGGCGAACGGAGTGCGCCAAACAGATAACGGAACACTGATAGCGATCACTCCCCCACTGACCTACAAAGACAACCAGACAGATCGCATCGCGGACCTCGGTCTCGATCCAGATGGCAAGCTGCACGGATTTATCCGCCTGACAATGACCGGAACGGAGGCCCTGAGCTGGCGTCATGCCGCTCTGGAGAGCGACGAAGAGGAAGTAAAAAAGGACTTTGAAGACGATCTGCGGCGACGCATGCCGCCGGGCGTAGAAATAAAAACGAACCATTTCGTTGGGTTGATCGATTACAGCGCTCCCCTGCTTGTGCAGGTAGACGTCAGCGGAACTCTGGGCACGTCGACGGGAAAGCGGGTCTTCCTGCCCGCGGTCTTCTTCGAGGCGAGTGCGAAGCCGCTCTTTGTGCAGGAGAAGCGCGAAAATCCCATAGACCTGCACTATCCATTTACGGTGCACGATCAAGTCACCCTTGCCCTTCCTCCAGGCATGACAGCGGAAAGTGTCCCGAAAGAAAATTCGGTCCCGTTTTCTCCGTTCGCGGACTATATCGCCAAATTCGCGATGCAGGGCAATACGTATGCATATGGCCGGCTCCTGCGCCTGGCCAACCCTTTCTATAAGGTCACGGAGTATTCCGACCTGCGCAGCTTTTATCAGAAGACTAACGCCGACGACCAGGTACAGGTCGTGTTGAAGGCCGGCGCTGCACCAACCACCGCTGCGGTACCTTCCGGGAAATAGCCAATGAGACTCTGTACGATTTCGGTTTTTCTCGTAGTGTCATTCGTCGCCTGCGGACCTGCCGGGGCATCGACGCCGCCCTTTCCGGATTGGGTTACGCAGGTATCGGCGGCGGCGCTCCCGGACCATTCAAAGGATGCCAAGGCAATCGTACTGCTCGAAGACAGGCTCATCATGGTCCAGCCGGATGGTCGCGCTGTCGAGCGTCGCAGGGAGGTGGTCAAGATTCTTCGACCACAAGGCCGGGAGTATGCCAAACCGATGGCCTGGTTTTCAAAGGATGAAAAACTGCTGTCCTTTCACGTCTGGAGCATCGGACCCGATGGGCACCAGTACACGATGAAGGACACCGAGTATCAGGAGACCGGCGCTGAGGGCGGCGGCCTGCTGTATGAGGATGAACGCGCCAAGGTTGCCTCACCCCCGGGTATGGATCCTGGGGGGGTTGTTGCCTGTGAGTTCGAACGGCAGATTCGTCCCTATATGAGCGAAGAGACGTGGGGCTTTCAGAAGACGATACCGCTCGTCCGTTCCGTTTTTGAGATTGATCTGCCGTCGGGTTGGAGTCATCTGGCTGTGTGGTTCAAACATGACTCAATTCAGCCAACAGAAGTAACTCCCGGGCACTATCGCTGGGAGGCGGCGAATATTCCGGAAATCAATCTGACGGATGTTCCGCTGGCTCCCTCGGAGCGTTCTCTTGCCGCGCGTATGGTGGTGCATTACTCGCTGCAGAATCTGCCCCAGGGCGACGCGCTCTGGGCAAAGATCGGGAACTGGTATGAGGATCTTGCCGCGCCCCGTTCCGAAGGTACTTCTGACATCGCTACAAAATCCCGATCGCTTGCGACGCCGGATGCCGATTTCACGCTGCGCATTCAGAAGGTGGCGAGATTTCTGCAGGAGGAAGTTCGCTACGTAGGAATTGAAATTGGCATCGGAGGATTGCAACCGCATGCCGCCACCGATGTCTACCGGAATCGCTATGGCGACTGCAAGGACAAGGCAACGCTGCTCATTGCAATGCTTGATGCGCTCGGCATCCGCGCCACCTGGGTGCTGGTCGATACGCACCGCGGGTTCATCGATCCACGAGTGCCGTCTGTTGACGGCAATCATGCCATTGCAGCGATCGAGATTCCAAAGGGCTATGACGATCCCTCACTGAAGGCCGTCGTTACAGCCCATACAGGCAAGCGTTATCTTATCTTCGATCCGACAAATCCTTACGTGTCGATTGGATTGCTTCCCGAGTACTTGCAAGGCGGCTATGGAATTCTGGTTGCGGGCGGTGACAGCCAGGTGATCGAGTTACCTATCCTGAAACCTGACAGTGATACCACGACACGCGCCGCCAAATTCGAGCTTGACGCCGATGGAACACTGAAGGGGTCAGTGACAGTTACACATAGCGGCGCCTCTGCATGGGGTTTGCGCGAATTTTATGCCATGAGCAGCGACAAGGAGCAACGCGAAAACCTCGAACAGTCTCTTCGTCGCGATTTTTCGTCGTTCACACTGGGTTCGCAGAGTGTCCAGCACGTTCGCGATCTCAATCAGCAGCTTTCTCTGAAGTATGAGGTGACGGCAAACTCTTATGCGAAAGCGGCCGGCTCCTTACTGCTATTGCGCCCCCGCGTTGTTGGCTCCGATACTGAGGAACTCAACGATAGGCCGCGCAAATATCCGATTCAGTTCGAGGCACTGGGCGACTGGAAGGATGACTTCGATGTGCGTATTCCTGCCGGCTATGCGATCGACGAGGTGCCTGACCCAGTGAATGTGGATGTGGGTTTCGCGAGCTATCGCAGCGAAGTGAAGATAGATGGCAGTACGCTGCACTATTCGCGCGAGTACGTCTTAAAGAAGCTCGCTCTCGATCCGGATCAGTACTCTGCCTTAAAGAAGTTCGAAGCGGAGGTTAACACGGATGAGAACCGTAGCGCCGTTCTAAAGAAACAGTAACTGTTACATTTTTCTTCCAGCTTCACTTTTTTTCTCGACTCATGGGAACTACCTGAACCGTGGTTTCGCGCATCTCCGCGAGGAACCGGTTGATGATGGAGCCCCGCAGCAGAATGTCGAAGCGGGAACGAGCGGATTGTCCAAAGACCACGTGCGAGATGTTTTCCTGCTGCGCGAAGTCGATCAGGGTTTCGGCAACACTCTTTCCTTTAAGCGTCACGACTCTGGCCCCGAGCTCGCGCGCCATGCGTTCGTACTCCTCAAGCCGCGCAAAGGCCTCAGGATCGTCATGCCGGTGATCGCTGTCAGAGGTTTCAACGTAGACGGCATACCAGTTGGTACCCAGCCTTCCGGCGATGCGCGCGCCGGCGCGCAGTAAGCGTTCGGTGCCCGAACGTGAGGAGAGGCATACCATGACCTTTTCCGGCATGGGCGCCTGCTCTAATCCTTGGACACGGCGGTATTCAGCGGCGGCGGTGCCGACCTGCTCGGCTGTCGTTCGCAGCGCCAGTTCACGCAGCATGTTCAGATTGCCTTTACGGAAGAAGTTGGCCAGCGCCTGCTCGACTTTCTCCGAGGCGTAGATTTTCCCCTCGCGCAGACGTGTGCGTAGCTCGTCCACAGTCACGTCGACATTTACGACCTCGTCGGCTCGCTTCAGGAAGCTGTCGGGAACTGTCTCGCGGATTTGCGTGCTGGCCGAGCGGGAGACTGCGTCGTTCAGCGTCTCAAGATGCTGAATGTTCACCGCCGTCATGACGTCAATTCCCGCATCCAGCAGTTCGAGGACATCTTCGTATCGCTTGCGGTTGCGCGAGCCGGGCACGTTCGTGTGTGCCAGATCATCGACCACGCAGGTATTCGGCTTGCGGGCGAGAATTGCGTCGAGGTCCATCTCGCGCAATGTGACTGAGCGGTAGGCGATCTCCTTTTCAGGAATGATTTCGAGATCGCCGATGAGCGCGGCGGTTTCTGCGCGGCCATGCGGTTCCACCAGCCCGATGACCACGTCAACTCCCTGTTTTTTCAGCAGGTGCCCTTGCTCGAGCATGCGGTAGGTCTTGCCTACACCAGGCGCAGCGCCGAGGTATACCCGCAGCTTCGCCGGTTCGACCACAGGCTGTTCGAGCTCGATCATGGGGCTCATGGTCAGCCAATCTCCACTGGGTGGCGAGTCGGGGCGACAGTTGCGATTGGCAGTGTAAATCTGAACGTCGTACCACTTCCGAGCTTGCTTTCGACGGAAACCTGCCCGCCGAGCGATTCCACAAGACGGTGCACAAGAGCCAGTCCCAGGCCGGTTCCTTCATCCGATCCGCCGGTGAAGCGCCCGAAGATCGTGCGGAGCCGCTCAGTTTCGATGCCGCGACCGTTGTCACGCACGAAGAATTGAACGCCTTCCTTTATCTCTGTGGCCTCAAGAAGAATGATTCCGCCTTCTGGCGTGTATCGAAGTGCATTTACCAACAGATTGTCGAGAATACTCCGCAATGCGCGGCGGTCGGCGTTGACGTGTGCCAGGTCTGCGAAAGCGTTCAGTTGCAGTTCTATCTTTTTTGCCCGCGCCTCCTCTTCGTGGCGGGAGATTGCTTCCCGCAAAATATCCGCGGGGCGCAGCCGCTCAATCTTCAACGCACGGCGGCCGGTATCGAGTTCGCCGACCTCAATCAAGTCTGCCATGAGGTCATTCAATTGCTCGGCCTCCTGCTCGGCACTGCTGACTAGCTCGGTCTGCAAGGGGCGCAGCTCGCCGGCGTGGCCACGTGAGAGTGCATAGAGCGATAGGCGCAGCCGTTGCAATGGATCGCGTAGCTTCTGAGAGGCTACCGATAGAAAGCGCGTCTTGAAGCGATCGACTTCCTGCAATTCGGTCACGTCTTCCAGTACCGTGACCGCTCCCAGCAGCTTGCCGTCACCATCGCGCATGGGCGTAGTGCGTAAACGATAGCTGCGTTGCGCTTTACCAATGCGCATGGGCAGCAAGGCAGCCTCGCCCTCGCTGGTCGAGGCGCGCTGCATAGAAACCGCCATGCGTACCGCATTGAGGATCTTCTCTCCCCCCGGAGTATTGGTCAGCACCATTCGGTCCGACGAGCCCTCGCCCAGCAATTCAATCGAAGCCTGATTGAGCTTCAGGACGTGGCCTTTTGCATCGGTCACGATCACCGGTTCGAAAATGGATTGCACAACAGCGTCGCTTAGGTGGTGTTCCATTTGGAGTCGCCCTGATTCGGTCTCGCGCAGATCGCGCAGCCGCACGGCCATCCTGTTCAGTTCGGTGGCAATGGTGCCCAGGTCATCTTTCTGCCTCCACTCAATGCGTTGTTGCAGATCTCCCTGACCGATGCGTTTGGCCGCGCGCGCGGTGCGGCGGACAGGCGTTATGACAAAGAATGTCATGACGGCGGCAATCACGATGGCGGCGGCGATGCTTGCTCCACATGCGCTGATCAGCCGCGCGCGCAACCGTGCTTGCTGGCGCTCAAGGTTTCCAATGACGGCGTCGTGACGAGCCTTGAGAGCTTCGAACTTGCTGGTTAGATCGCCGCCTACCGGTTCAAGCTGCGGTGCGAGCCGGGCAAAGCCATCGGGTCCATGTTCAACTATCCTTGCGTGCCGGGTTTTCAGATCGTCCAAGGAGATAGTTGGATCAAAACGCGCCACTGTAGCGCTGGCTATGTTCAGGAGATCCTGTGTCTGGGTCGCCTGTGCAGTGAATTCTGAAGATAATTGCGGCGTTACTCCAGTCTCCAGCCTCGCCGCGATCAGCTCCTCCCCGGCCAGTGAGGCTCTCGCGGCAGCCAGCGCGGCCAGCGCTGCATCGTCCGTATGCTGTGAGGCGTCAAGGGCGGCAAGCTGAACAAAAGAGGTTCGCACCAGCAGGCTCACGCCGGTCACCAGCGCGATGAGAAGAACACAGCCCAGAATGAGCCTTTGGTACAGAGTCAACATGGTTTTGATGGAAAGCGGTCGCGTAATAGCGGCGTGCCTTGTTCACACAGCCTATTGTGGGAAACTTCCGGTTGCAACCCTTCGTCGATCAGAGATTCTGGTAACGCTTCAATACGTCCTCCAAAGTTACTACACCTTCGAGTTTGCGCTTATTCGCACGGTTCAATACAGGCAGCAGAGGCCAGCGCGGAAAGTAGTGCAATGTGTTGTCCAGGCGCAGGTCGGGGAAGAGCATGGGAGTGCGATCCGGCTTAAGCACGCCTTCAATCGGTGTCTCGCCTGTCAGGGTTGCAGTAACGCTGGTCAATTCATTCTTGCTCATTGCGTACCAGGATCCGTCCCAAAGCTGCACCAGGACCGCTGACGCATTGGTCGCAGCCGTTGTCGCCGATACGGCCTCAATAGACTCCCTGCCGCTCACGACCGGTACATTCACCGGCCGCAGAGCGTCTTCGATGTGAAGTACATTTTCTTCCCGCTGCTCTTCCATCGAAGGTAGATCCAGGCCGTCCTGCTGGGTAAAAACCTCAAAGATCGGAACTGGCTGAAGGCTGCGCGAAAGCAGATAGGCGATCGTGTTCGCCAGAATAACCGGCAGGATAATCGAGTAGTTGCCACTTACTTCGAGCACCATGAAGACGGAAGTAAACGGTGCGCGCAGAAAACCGGCGAAGAGCACTCCCATACCTACCAGCGCATACGACCCGACGGTTCCAGTGAGGTGTGGGAAGTAATGCTTTTCAAATGAGCCGACAGCTGCGCCCAGCATTGCGCCGACAAAGAGTGTGGGTGCAAACATCCCGCCTGGCGTGCCGCTCGAGAATGACAACGTTGTCGCCACGATTTTGAACACAGCCAGTGCCAGCAGCATCTGCCAGACGAATTGGCCGTGCATCGCCTCGTCGATCACCCCATACCCTGGACCCATCACCTGAGGAAAGCCGAAGAAGCCGATGGCTCCCACCATCAATCCAGCCAATGCCGGTTGGAAGAACTGGGTCCAGCGCGGCAGGATGCACAAACGCGGCCGGAGATAGCCGAGCGCCTGGGAAAATACCAACGCAAAAAGGCCGCCGAAGATTCCCAGCACTGCATAGGCCGTCAGCTCGCGCGGGTCTCGGAGCGTAACTTGTGGAATACGGAAAAGGGGTTCGGAGCCCCAGAACCAGCGCGCTACCACGACACTGGAGATGGCAGACAAAACGACGGAGCCAAGCACGGCCGCGCTCCAGCGCCCGATGACCTCCTCAATCACGAAAAGAATCGCGGCGATAGGAGCGTTAAAGGCAGCGGCAAGTCCGGCTGCCGCTCCGATGGGGGCGAACAGTCGCAGGCTCTGGCGCGACAACCGCAGTCTGCGCGCGACCATCGACGCGACCCCAGCGCCAATTTGGAGCGAAGGGTCTTCCGGGCCAAGCGAGTGTCCGGCTCCGATGGCAATCGCGGAGGTAACAAACTTTCCTATTACCGTTCTGAAGGAAATGTAGCCGTTGTAGATGTAGAGCGCAGCCTTAGTCTGGTTAACGCCGCTGCCGCTCGCCCCCGGGAAAAACCATTGCACCAGCGCCGCAACGATCAAGCCTGCCAAGGTGGGTGCCAAAAGCAGCCGGTACTGTCCGGGGTGGGGCGCCGATCCAATAGTCAAAATCCTGATCCACTCAATGGCAATGCGGAAGGAGACGACCAGCAATCCTGACAGAACTCCAATGAAGATCGACAATACGAGAAAGAGCCGCTCGTCGCGGGTGGGCGCAATTTTATCCAGGTCGGGAGGGCGCTGAGCCGCCAACTCTTCTTTGATCGCCTGCTGTGCTTTCACTTCTGTTCCACCGCCTGGGGTGATTGCGCGATCTTCAGAAGCAAGGCATCATCGCCACCTGGAACTCCGCAGAACTGTGCTGTTTGCTTTTCGGTATCGAAGACCAGGCTCATGATCGTCTGCTCCAGTTGGGGGTCGCGTGCCAGCACTATAGGCGTCAGCCTGGAGGGAATCCGTTGCCATTGCGACTCGAGCTCCGCCAGGAAAGGAACGGGAGTTACTTTGTTTAGGGAACAATCATCCAGGCGTGCCTGCGCGACCTTGACCATATACAAAATACGCTCGGCACGCTCTTCGACGCTCAAATCCGGTGTCGGAAATAGAGCCAGCAGATGTTCAGTGTCAGCAAGCATCTCGCGGCTGGCTGTACGGCTAGTCTCTGGCTGCGATTGAAAGTCAGGATGGTTCACGGCTCGTTCGAGATATTCGCGGGCCAGTTCGAAGCGTCCCAGTGAAAAAGCTAATCGTCCCGCGCCTTCAAGGGCTTCGATCGGGCCTGGTTTTTGCTGCGCAATGCTGCGGTAAATCTCAAGCGCGTTCGCGGCGTCCTGCGCTTCTTCCATCATTCCGGCGATTTGCATCTTGATCTTCGGATCGTCCGGAGCATTTCCAGCGGCAATGAGAAGCTGCGTTCGCGCACGAGGATAATCTTTTCGGTCCAGCAGGTAACGAGCCAGTTCCAGCCGGACGGAGCGCCGTCTCTCGTAGCCATCGCCTTGCCATCTTCCGTCCAAAGCACGCTGGTAGAAGTCGATCGCCTTGGACTCATCGCCCTGTTTTGCGAACAGTCTCGCCAACTCGAGATTGATGACTCCGTTGCCCGGTTCCGACTCCAGGAGTGAATTGAAGTATGAGATCGCTTCGTCAGTGCGGCCCGCGGCGGCCAACGCCATCGCCAGCTTGATTTCTGTTTCACGCTGTCCAGGACCATATTCAAGGGCCGAGCGAAACGCTTCGACCGCTTGCTCAGGATGTCCGCTGGCGATTGCTTTTTCACCGCTTGCAAGCCAGCTCTGCGTCAACTCCTGCCTGCGCCGAAAAAACGAGTTGAACAGGAAGTAAGTGAGAACCGCCAACACCGCTGTGATCGCAAAAAGACTCAGGAGGGATATCACATCCCGCACGATCAGCTTTCGCTTGTAGAGCCGTTCTTCTGTCGTAAGCGGAGATTGCAGCTCAAATACAGCCATCTCTATTACCTTAGCTTTTCAGATGCCCTTGAGCCAACGCAGACATGCCCAGATTCGCCTCAGTGGCACTCGACGAGGTACGATCATCGAAGAGCTGACGGCCAAGAATAATGGAGACTAAAGCAGCGGAGTTCGACAGCAAGCGACAACAGCTGGATGATTCGCTCCGGCGGCTGGGGAGCGTCATCGTCGCATACTCCGGCGGAGTCGATTCGGCGTATTTAGCTTATGCGGCGCACCGTGTTTTGGGCGACCGGATGCTTGCCGTCATCGCCGATTCTGCGTCGCTTGCCCGCAGCCACTATCGCGATGCGGTCGAATTTGCGCGCCAGAAGTGCATCCCGCTGCGGACAGTCGAAACGGCGGAACTGGAGCGGGAAGCCTACGCTGCGAACGATGCGAACCGCTGCTTCCACTGCAAAGACGAGCTCTTCACGGTGCTCGAAGAGGAGCGCTCGAAGCTTGGCTTCGCCGCCGTTGCCTATGGCCTGAATGTGGATGACCGAAAGGATTTCCGTCCTGGTCAACGCGCGGCTACGGCGCATCACATTGCTGCACCGCTCGCGGAAGCCGGTCTGACAAAGGCCGACGTTCGCGCGCTGGCCAAACAGGCTGGACTCGAGGTATGGGACAAGCCCGCATCGGCCTGTCTTTCGTCTCGCATTGAGTATGGCCGCCGCGTAACTCCCGACGCCCTTAGGATGGTGGAAGAGGCAGAAGATGCGTTGCGGCTATTGGGGTTGAGAAATTTCCGTGTGCGGCATCACGGAGCGGTCGCCCGCATTGAAATTGACGAGCATGAGTTGCCTTTGGCGCTGGACGCTGCGCGATTGCGGCAAATGTCGGCAGCGGTTCGCGCCGCCGGCTTCAACTACGTTGCCGTGGATTGCGACGGCTACCGTTCCGGCTCTATGAACGAAATTCTGCCCGTCGAGGTTCTGACGCGCGCGGGCAAAGACTAAAACCCTATGCGTATCGGATATCTGGAATGCTTTGCCGGCATTAGCGGTGACATGCTCCTAGGGGCGCTTGTCGATGCGGGCGTTTCTGCGGAACTCTTACGGCAAGTGGTCAGCACGCTCGCCGTTGGCGCTGAACTCGACATTCACTCGGTAGATCGGAGCGGCATTCGCTCGACGAAGGTCGATGTACGGGTCGATGGCAAGCTGGCTGAAGCCGCGGACCATCACCACCACGATCATGATCATTCCCACGATCATGATGAGCACAGTCACAGTCATGAACACGATCACAACCATGAACACGGTCACAATCACGCGCATGCACACGGCCGAAGCTGGAAGGAGATCCGTAAGCTGATCGCGCATGCCGCTCTGCGTGAGGACGCAAAGACTCTCGCCCTCCGGACATTCGAGCTTCTGGCGCATGCAGAAGCGAAGATCCACGGGTTGCCCGTTGACGACGTGCATTTCCATGAGGTGGGAGCGGTGGACACCATCGTCGACATCGTCTGCGGCGCTGTCGGCCTTTGTTCGCTCAACGTGGGTAGATGGTATGCCTCGCCGGTCAACGTAGGGAGCGGTTTTGTCGACTGTGCCCATGGAAAGTTTCCCGTTCCAGCGCCCGCAACCGCGGAGCTGCTGAAAGGAATTCCGACCTATTCGTCGGGGCCGAAGAAGGAGCTGACGACGCCCACCGGGGCGGCGCTATTGCGGGCGTTGGAATGTAGCTTTGGTGAGCCGCCGGGAATAGTTGCCGAGGCCATCGGATACGGCGCGGGCACGCGGAATCCGGAGCGATTTCCGAACGTGTTGCGGCTGATGATTGGCGAGAGTGCCGAAGCGGGCGGGAATCGGGATAGAGTCACAGTGCTCGAATGCGCGATCGACGATGCCACCCCGCAGGTTCTGGCGTATGCCGTGGAACTGGCGATCGAGAATGGGGCGCTCGATGCCATGGCTTTGCCCGTGACCATGAAGAAGGGTCGATTGGGTACGCTTCTGACAGTGCTGGCTAAGCCGCAAGACGCTGCGGCCATCGAGGCGCTGCTGTTCCGGGAGACGACGACGCTGGGCATTCGGCGGAGGAACGACGAACGGGTGATTCTCGACCGGAGCTTCGTAACCGTCGAGACGGCCTTCGGACGGATTCGGGTAAAGGTTGCGAGCCTCGGCGGCGAGCAGCGCAACGCGATGCCGGAATATGAGGATTGCCGCCGGGCCGCGCGCGAACACGGGGTTCCCCTGAAGCTGATCATCGAGGCCGCTCTTGCCGCCTTTGCGGAGCATCCAGTTAAGGCATGACGCGCGAAACCATCCTCGAAATCCTGGAGGGCATTCAGCGCGGAGAGACTTCGCCCGCGGATGCGCTCGCTCGTCTGGCAAAACTACCTTACGAAGATGCGGGCTTCGCCAAGATCGATCATCATCGCAGCCTGCGGGTCGGATTGCCGGAAGTTATTTATTCCAAAGGGAAAACTCCGGCCCAAGTGGGGGAGATTTTTTCGCGGATGGCGAGGGGTGGCGGGGATGTGATCGCTACCCGGGCGGGGGTGGAGGCTTATGATGCGGTCCGGGCGGTGGTGCCGGAGGCCCGGTTCCACGAGCAGGCCGGGATCATTGGGCTGCGCCAGCCGTCTCCACAGGTGGGTCTCGGACCGATTGCGGTAGTGTGCGCCGGGACTAGCGACCTGCCCGTGGCCGAGGAGGCGGCGGTCACAGCCGAGTATCTCGGCCTCAAGGTGGAGCGGATTGTGGATGTCGGAGTCGCCGGGCTGCATCGCCTCCTCTCGCAGGGCGAGGCGTTGTCACGGGCGCGGGCGGTGGTGGTCTGCGCGGGCATGGAGGGTGCGCTGCCTAGTGTGGTCTGGGGATTGGTTGCGGCTCCGGTGATTGCGGTGCCCACCAGCGTGGGTTATGGAGCGTCCTTTGGCGGGATCGCGGCGCTGCTGGGCATGCTCAACTCGTGTTCGCCGAATGTTTCTGTAGTGAACATCGATAATGGCTTCGGCGCAGCATATGTGGCCGCGATGATCGTCCGGTCAGGGCTGCGGTCTTCCTAGAGCCCCCACCCCTTCTGATATCGAAACTGATTGATTCTAAAGGATGGATCGAAAACTGATTCATCCTAAAGTGACGATGTGGAACTGATTCATTCGGAAATGGTTACGGTTTTCGAGGGGTTTTCTTCACTCTAACTAAGCCTATTTTAACGCAGGGTTGGGCCATCCTACGTCAACGTTCTTCCGGGTTTTTCTTCATAAAATGAGGCAGTTACGAGCTGCCCGCAATCTCTGACAGTTGACAGATCAGTATGGGAAGCTCTTGTATTAACGTATGTACTAATATACATTTATACATATGGGCGAGGAGATATTAGATCGGTTTGTAGTGGAGCGGGTGCAGACAGGGGTGCGGATCGAGAAGCGTCTGTTGAAGGTTTTGAAGGCACTAGCAGAATATTGCGATCTGACTCTGGGAGATCTGCTGGAGGGGATCTTCCTTCATGCTTTAGACGGCAAGTGCGCCTTCGGGCCGGAGACGCTGGCGCAGGTGGCGGCGATGAAAAAGATTTACGGCCTCGATCTGGACGCCACGGCCAGCCATCGGCTGCGAGAAAAGAATGGAGATGGAGAATGAGACGGCTTTGGTTTGTCCTGGCTTTCGTGGTGGCTCTGGCGATAATTGGAGCGGTGCTGCATCGCCGGTTTGGCGGGCCGCAGGGTCCGCTAGCGCGGGCGAAAAGCGAGTTCACGTTTACGGTGCACGCTCCGCTGGCGGTGGCGTTTCGGCTGTTCGGGCCGGAGGGTGAACGTCCCTGGGCGGGACCGCACTGGAACCCGCAGTTCATTTATCCCATGCCGGCCAAGGATGTTGAGGGAGCGGTGTTTCGCGTGCATCACGGGCACCATTCGGCGACCTGGGTGAATACGGCCTTCGACCCACAGGCGGGACACGCCGCGTATGTCTATGTGATCGACAGCAAGCTGACGACGCGGATCGATGTGCAACTGACTCCAGTAGACGCAGCAACGACCAGCGTTCGCGTGATGTACGAGCGGACGGCGTTGTCGGCATCGGTCAACCCCGACGTCGCCGAGATGGCCCTGACCGATCCAAAGATGGGTCCGGAATGGGAGCAGGCGATAGCGAAGTATTTGAAGACGCCGGGCGCGGTTGGGCACTGATAGTGGACGGCAAAGTCAAGGGCTGAAGGGGGTGTCGCTTCAGCAGTCACGGACGCTTGGCCGTCCTCGCTGTCTTACCAAAGACGGCCATCGCGTGGCTTACTTAGCGAACCCTGGAGTTGTGCTTGTCGCGATAGATGCGACGTGACTCCTGGTTCTGCTGGCTGTGAATCGTGTTGCGGTCCTGTTTTGTCAGATGACCGTTGTCCTGGGCGCGCATACCGCGTTCTTCCTTGTTGATGCCCGCTTCCTGGTGCTCAAGGCGGGCGGTCTCGCCAGCAGTGAGCTGTCCGCTCTTCACGCCGTTGGCGATCCGGTCCTGCTGATCGATTTTGCGCTGATTGATGTCGTAGTTATTCTTGCCGGGTGTCGTCGTGGCGGTCGGGGCGGTCTGGGCGAGCATGGCGGCTGGGGTGAGGCTGAGGGCTGCGATCCGGGCAATTTTTTTGAGATCCATGGGTATACTCCTATCGATTTTTCTTGCGGCGCCTTGTGTCGTACTGCGACCGCTTTCAACAGAGGAGACCCTGATCGGAGAAAGTTTGTTGCGGGATAGATAGGAGCTAATTTTTATTGATTCAGCGCGACTTTCCTTGCGTCACCGTGTATCTGTCCTATCGAATTATGGTTGGACGCTTGCGCAAGGTACAGTCGTGCGGACCGGGCGTTTATTCGCGCTTTCGGTCGAGAATTAGGCTCGGGCCGAGCGGCATGCAATCGAGATTACGCCTGAGTGCGTGGATTCGTGCAGCAGCGCGGTATCGGTACTCGGCACTCGGCGAGTCGCGATTGCGCTCGATTCGAGAGGGGCGCATACTCCGTGTCAGTGAGCGGCTTATGCGGAGGTGCTTGTGCCAAGCGGGCAGACCGGTATTCTGAGCGATCCAAACGACGGAGTGCCCTGGGGCACGACCATTGCCTCGCTGGTGGTGGGCGCGGCGTTTCTGGCGCTGTGGTTCTGGCTGCTGCCTGCTTGGCTGGGTTTTGAGGTGGATACGGCGGGTTCGGCGCGTTGGCGGTGGATCGCCGCCGTGCCGTCGGTGTTGGGTTTCGCGGTGGCACTGCGTTGTATCTGGGACTTTGGAAGGACGGGCCACGGAACGCCGGCGCCGGTAGCCCCTCCGCAGAAGCTGGTGGTGGTGGGACTCTATCGGTATGTGCGGAACCCCATGTATCTTGGGTTCTTCACAGGCTGGGCTGGATTGTGGGTGATCTTTGGACGGGCAAATCTGGTCGCAATCATCTGGGCTTGCGCGGTGGTGCTAGGCGTGGCTCTGTTTGTGCTCCTGTATGAGCAGCCGACGCTGCGGAAGAAGTTCGGCGCGGGCTATGAAGAGTATTGCAGGAACGTGCGCCCGTGGATTCCACGGATGCACGCGTGGGTCAAGTAGGCCATTGGTCAGAAATAGGCAAGGAGCTGCGAAATGAAGAATCGTTTACTTGCAGTGTTTGCACTGAGCATAGCGGTCCTGCTGGGCCATGGTGCGGCGGTTGCACAAAACGGTAGTTCGCAAGGCGGGAGTTCCCAAGGCGGGAGTTCCCAAGGCAATGGTTCGCAAGGTGGCAGTTCGCAAGCCAGCGCGAGTCAGAATTCCCAGGACAATGCCGATCAGGATATCGACATGCTGCGAAGAGATATCCGCTATCAAAAAAGGCAACTCATTGCGACCAATGTGCCTTTGACAGAGACCGAGGCAAAAAGCTTCTGGCCGGTATTCGACCAGTACACCGCCGAGCTGGTGCAGATCAATAACGAGAAGTACGCGCTGATCAAGGACTACACACAGAGCTACGATACGATGACCGATGCGCAGGCCGACGATTGGGCCACGCGCTCGCTGAAGTTGGATACGGAAGTCGCGGCAGTGCGGCAGAAGTACTGGCCTTCTTTTCGCAAGGTGCTGCCCGCGAAGAAGGCCGCGCTTTACGAGCAGGTAGAGCGGCGAATACAAATGGTGATCGATGTGCAGCTGGCTTCGCAATTTCCGCTTATCCAGCCTCCGCCGGTTCAGCCGAAGTAGCCCTACTAGCGGGCGCGCAGGATCAGTAGAAATGCTCACAGGAGTGCAGATTGGCGGGGAGTCGAGGTTATCGCCGAGTCAAAAGCGGAGGTGCGCTTGAGTCGATCGAAGGGCGTATACTTCGGAGCCATTGGGAGTTCAAACAGGATTTCCCGCTTATAAGCCTTTGAGAGATAGCTGGTCGCAGAACAATCCTAATGAGAGGACAAATCCAAAATGAAGATGATCGCGAAGTTTCGCTTGCAAGCCGTCTTCCTCGCAGCTTTCGGCTTTTTGTTCAGTAGTCATTGTTTCGCTCAGGCAAGCTTTGTCGATGGACCGCCCGGCCGCCAGGAGACCTGGGGTGGAATTCAGCTTCATGCCTGTCCGCCTGCATTCGCCATGCAAGGCGCCCATGTGAGGGACAATCGGTTTACCTGTTTGCGCGTGATTCCTGAGGGTAAGGAAGGCGACGTCCACTCAATCATCGATTCGGGGACACAGGGGAATCTTGGCAATGGCAACATGCATGTTTGTCCCACAGGCATGTACATGCGCGGCCTCCGCTCCGACCAAAACAGGCTGCTTTGCTCGAGCAGTCCCGATGTTCTCCTGGGCGATACATTCTTGAACCTGCGTGGATCGACCCAGGGAAACAATATGCACATATGCCCGAACAGGAACGGGCATCCGCTGATCATGTCGGGAATTCATACGGGCAGGAACGATTTTGCCTGCACGGTATGGAAGAATAAGTAGACTTTGCAGTCCGGGCGGGCGCGATCCCGACATCTATGCGCCAGCTATTCAACGGCTTTACTGGACGCAAAAGGCATGGGTGTTGAAAAAACTCCCTTTTCAGTTGCACGCGATTTGCTGCTCCGAGAATTCCAGCGTTTCTGCAATCTCCAAAGGGCTCGAGCCGTCCCGACAAGATAACCTGCTCAAGGTCATTTTCTTGCCTTGAGGGTGCCGGCACAACCGCCACTCCATTGAACACGCAGGTGGCCGGGATTCTCCGCGGTTCTGCGAGAAAACAACAGGAGCTAGTATGGCAGGCAAAAAGACAGTCATCGTAACCGGTGCCTCGCAAGGCATCGGAGCGGCCGTTGTCCACGCCTTTCTGGATCGTGGCTATAACGTCGTGGCAACCTCGCGCAGCGTTTCTAAGGCCGGCTTTGCAACGTCACCGAAGCTCGCCCTCGTCGACGGGAACATCGGCCACGCGGCGACGGCTGAGGAGGTCGCGCAGACCGCGATCAGCAAGTTCAGCTCGATCGATCATTTGGTGAACAACGCCGGTATCTACGCAGCCAAGCCCTTCACCGACTACACCATCGACGACTTTCGCAGCTTCGTCTCCACCAATCTCGAAGGGTTCATCTTCATCACCCAACGGGCAGTCAAGCAAATGCTGTCGCAAGGTGCCGGTGGCAGCGTGACCACAATTACAGCGGCCCTGGCCGACAACCCCATCGCCGTCGCCCCATCGTCAGTTCCGATGATCACCAAGGGCGGACTGAACGCGATCACCATCAGCCTCGCGAATGAATACGCGAAAAATCATATCCGCTTTAACGCAGTCGCGCCTGGCGTGGTCGATACGCCCCTGCACGAGAAAAATCCGAAAGATTTTCTGAGAACTCTTAACCCCATGGGAACGATCTCCGACTCAAATGAAATCGCCGACGCTGTGGTATATCTGGCGGAAGCTCGCAACGTAACCGGGGAGGTGCTGCACGTGGACGGCGGTGCGCACGTAGGCCAATGGTAGGCGCCAAGGGTTCGCAGCCTAGCGGTGCAGAACAGCGGTTGCAGGACCTCGGGATTCAGCTCCCGGCCCCTCCGACGCCGTTCGGCAACTACGTCGAGGCAACGCAGACCGGCAACTTGCTTTTCCTGACCGGCATGCTCCCTGTAGTGGATCACAAGCCGAAGTATCTTGGCCGGCTGGGGAAAGAACTCGACGCCGAGGCGGGACGAGATGCGGCTTACACGGCGGCTCTCAGCGCCCTGGCGGCGGCTAAAGAGCATCTGGGTTCCCTCGATAAAGTGGCGCGGGTCGTCCGATTCAGCATCTTCATGGCAACTCATGGAGACTTTTTCGATCAACCGAAAGTGGCGGACGCCGTCTCGGACTTTTTTCGGGATGTCTTCGGCAGCGAGAAGATACCCGTTCGACTTGTGATTGGCGTTGCCAGCCTTCCGCTCGGGGTGCCGGTGGAACTCGAGGTTATCTTCGAGGTCGCAGAGTAGCAAAAGCGGGTAGAGGCCAAACGGGTCTGTGCCTGTTGCTTTCAGAGGGCAGTTATGCAACAGCAGTCACTTAGTGCAGCGCCGCAGTGGAACAAGACTCGTGTTTCTTCAAGCCTGGGAATCGAGTATCCGATTATTCAAGGCCCTCTCGGTGGTCTGTCGACGCAGCGATTGACAGCGGCCGTCTCGAATTTTGGGGGCCTGGGCTCATTCGGAGCGGTTGGCTTAAGTCCCTCGGCGATCAAAGACATGATTGCTGAGATCCGCGGATTGACCTCCAAGCCGTTCGCGATCAATTTGTGGGTCTCGACCGAAGATGAGGCCGCCCTCACGTCCGGCAGCGAGGCATTCGCGCGAAGCCTGGCGCCTCTCGTTGGACACATTCAGGCGCTAGGAGGCACACTGCCCGCCTATACGCCTTATATGTCGAACAAGTTCGAGGACCAAGTGCGGGTTCTGCTCGATGCCAAGGTGCCCGCCTTCAGCTTCATCTATGGAATTCCCCCGAAGGAGATTCTCGATGAATGCCGTGCTCAGAGAATCCTCACGATCGGAACCGCAACCACACCCGACGAAGCCATCGTTCTTGAACAGGCGGGAGTCGACGCCATCGCTGCGTCAGGCTTTGAAGCAGGTGGCCATCGCGGTTCTTTCCTGCGTTCCTCCGAAGAATCCCTTACTGGAACCTTCTCGCTCGTTCCTCGAGTTGCAGACGCTGTTTCGGTCCCCGTCATTGCCGCCGGAGGTATCGCCGATGCTCGCGGAATCGTCGCAGCGTTTGCTTTGGGCGCCGAGGGCGTACAAATCGGCACGGCGTTTCTGGCTTGTGAAGAATCAGGCGCCAGCGCACTTCATCGCAATGAGATTCTCAGCGGGGGCGGTGCTAGGACAGGATTGACCCGGGGCTTTACCGGAAGGCTGGCCCGCGGAATACATAACCAGTTGCTCGAAGAGCTCAGTCGCCCGGAAGTCAAAATCCTTCCCTATCCCTTGCAGCGCTATCTCGTGAGAAACCTGTCCATCCTTGCCGAGAAGGCCGCAAAGCCCGAGCTCCTCCCGCTCTGGGCCGGACAAAGTGCAAACCTGTCCCGCCACCGCGACGCGAAGACACTGCTGCAGGCGCTCGTATCCGGGGTCTCCGCCATTGCGAAGCCGGTTCTTCATTGGAACCGTGAACGAGGTGGCAAATG
>CAYVSQ010000281.1:0-3455 GCA_964453815.1 uncultured Acidobacteriaceae bacterium
CTCCGCGAGAAGAGATTTCATCACCGGAATATTACTTTCTAATACCGTGATGTATTTCCTCATTCTCACCACCGCAGCAACGCTGAATGCTCACGGGCTGAAAGATATCGAAACCGCCAAGCAGGCTGCGGAAGCGCTGAGACCGCTCGCCGGTCGAGGAGCCTACTTGTTATTTACTTTAGGGCTAATCGGGACCGGCATGCTGGCGGTTCCCGTTTTGGCCGGCTCCTGCGCTTACGTGATCGCCGAGGCAGCCAAATGGCGATCTGCCTCACTCAACTTGAAACCGAAGTTAGCAGGAAAGTTTTACACGATCATAGGGGTTTCAATAGCTGTTGGTCTGGCTTTCGACTTCGCCGGATTCAACGCAGTCAAGATGCTCTTCTGGTCCGCTATCCTCAACGGTCTGCTTGCACCGCCTCTCGTCGTGATGGTCGTTTTACTTACGAGCGACAAGAAGGTTATGGGGCATTGCGTTGGGCCTGTGCTCTCATTATGAGCGCGGCGGCAGCGGGGTTGCTTTGGTCACTTCGTTAGAAAATCCTAAAGGGCTGCGTTGGTTTGATCAGATTCGAAGGCCAACGAAGCCCAAGTTATGCTTATCCTGAGCGTATAGCAGGCCTCTGGCTGATTGGCTGCTTTTGATTTCGATGCCTTCTATCGCGCTACTGGCATAAAGAATCCGATATCAGTCTTATGATCGCCGTACGCCAAATCGCATTCAACGATTAAGATCTCTCCTTGCTGGTGCGCAGCTAACGGACCATCACGCACTGCTCATCCGTCTCGAAGAGCATTTGGTGAGAATTTCCTCACTCCTACCTCAAGTAGAGAAAGAAGGTGACTCTATCCCAAGATCTCGCGACTTAGATTTGTCGGAGAAGGGTAAACCGAGCCGATGACATATGAGAAACTGAGGCTCCCCATTCGAACCCGAAACACTATCCTGCTATTGACGTTAGCTACATCGGGCTAGGTATTGTTACTTGGGAATACCAGCCTTATACGCACGCATCTTCGGCTATTCGGCAGAAGAGATGATCGGTTCGTCGATTCTCAAGCTCATTCCCGAGCACCTACATTCCGACGAGAAGGCCATCATCGAAAGCATTCGGGCTGGGCAACGGGTCGAGCACTTCGAAACCGTGCGACTCACAAAAGCCGGCCGCTCGCTCGATGTATCTGTGACTGTGTCGCCAGTAAAGGATGAGCGGGGACGGGTCATTGGAGCGTCGAAGATACTCCGCGATATATCGGGACGCAAGCGGATCGAACAATCCTTGTTGCAAGCCGAGAAGATTGCGGCGACTGGCCGGATGGCGGCGACGATCGCGCATGAAATCAATAATCCTCTCGAAGCGGTGATGAACCTGCTCTACCTTCTTCGTCCCATGATTACCAACCCGGATGGGATCAACTACCTCGGCTCTGCTGAAGACGAACTCGGCCGCGTCTCGCACATCGCCAAGGAGACACTGGGTTTTTACCTCCACCAAATCGATTTCTTTGGCATCCGTATCCAGGCGCACAAAGGCGAGACTTCGGCTGGTGACCTCCCCAAGACTGCGAAGCTGGAAATGCACCTCATCCAGACATTCGATGACCTGCAGCGGACATTGGGCGAGGGTCTTTGCCAGGAAGATGAGGTTAGTGAGGGACGCCAGACGATTATTGACTTCGTGCATGGTCGCCCCGACGAGCCTGCCTGCCAAAGCAAGCTGGTGATACCGTCGAAGATTTTCTTCGCATGCTTTGAGCTTCGTCCTCAAAGGAACCGCGAGGCACGAGAGGCGAGTCCATAAAGTAGTCTGAGGGCAATAAGTGGATAAAGGTTGGCTCACCTAGGCCTTGGTGCGTGTTACATCCTGAATATGTCTTTCATCCAGCGGACGCCTCTCTTCTAGCTATCAAACTCGGAGCTTAGCCAGCAGATCCGCAGGTTAGATGGGTTTGGATAGCGATGCGCTGCGAGGTAGCTGCATGATGAAGCGAGTTTCAGAATGGGATCGCTTCTCGCACTTTCCGCTAGTCTCGCCACGCTATCGTGACGAGACTGTTGCTCCTTCTGTACCTTACGACTTGAGTTGGAAGAATCACGTCGTGACATTCGAGGCTGCCTCCCTCATTCAACCCGCAGGGAGAAGAGCATCTACTGGCTTGCGTGCTTCCGGCGCGTCACCGCTCTACGCCTTTTGCGAACGGCTCCTCGTGGTAGTGCCGTCTTCGCTTGTGTGAGTACCGGCTCGAGGTAGCGGAGAACGGCATCGCGCATGGCCTGCTGCAGGCGTGGACGGGCGCTGGACGGCGCAGTAGTAAGCTCGTCGAGGATTCCGCGGAAGATCATAAGGGCAATCTGCCCGTGGTGGGTCGCTTCGGAACGCGAGAGCGTGGGTAGTTCGTGGCGGAGGCGGGCCGCGATGAAGTCGACGAAAACCTGCCCAAGGGCCTGCTTATCTTTGCGGGCGGCAGCTGAGAGCGGGGCGTCGACCACCAGGGTGTGGAACTCGGGACGCCTCGGGTTGAAACTTATGCAGACATCGATCAGCTCATGGATGGCTTGTGCGAAGCTCAAGCCGCCTTCGGGGTCGATTGCCCGTTCCGCTTCGGCCATTTCGCGTGCGTACATCGAGGCAAGCGCGCTGGCAATAGCTTCCTTATTGGGGAAAAACTGGTAGAGGGTGGCCGGCGACACGCCTGCTTCCATGGCGATCGCATTTGTGGTGGTCACGTGGTAGCCAAGGCGGCCGAAGACCGCGGCTGCGGCGCGGAGGATGTCTTGCTGACGCTGCTCGCCGCGCGTTGCGCTTGCGTTTTGGATCGAAGACGGTCACAATGCGATTTTCGCAGAAGGCAAGGATGCAAGCAAAAACTTGCATCCTTTGTCAGAATATAAGTATCTACTTGTATATGAGGTGAACAGGTATGTTCACAGTGATGGGAATAACAGGCAATGTGGGCGGGGCGGTGGCAGAGAATCTGCTAGCGGCGGGCAAAACCGTGCGCGGCGTGGTGCGGAATCCGGAGAAGGCAAAAGTCTGGCCCGATCGAGGCGTGGAGCTGGTGCCGTCGGCGTATGACGATGCGGCGGGACTCGCAAAGGCGTTCGCGGGAGCGGAGGGTGTGTTCGCAATGATTCCACCGGACTTTGCGCCGGCTCCCGGGCTGCCGGACCAGAAGCGCACGATCGCGGCGATCCGCGAGGCGCTTGAGCAGGCGAAGCCCGGTAAGGCCGTGTTTCTTTCGTCCATCGGTTCGGAGCAACCGAGTGGGCTGGGGTTGATCATGTCTACGCACCTGATGGAGCAGGCGACGCGCACGCTGCCGATTCCCGTGGCCTATCTGCGCGCGGGCAGTTTCATGGAGAACTGGCTGGGAGCGTTGGATCACATACGTGCGACGGGGGAGATGCCCTTCTTCTACGCGCCGCTCGACCGCAAATTTCCGCTGATAGCCTC
>CAYVSQ010000282.1:0-8465 GCA_964453815.1 uncultured Acidobacteriaceae bacterium
ATCTTCTCGCCCGCCTCCGCAAATTGCGCGCGCCCGGCCTCGCGGATCTCCGCATTTAACGGTGTGTAAACGTCGCAATTCACGAAGTTCGGAACCACTTCGATCTCCCGTTTCACATGAAACTCTTGCACCGTCTTGTCGCGCAGGTAATTAGAGATGGCCGTCACCCCATCGCTCTGATCGATGCCGAAACGCGTGATCGGCAAATACGAGTGGTCGAGTCCCACCAGAGTAATGTCCGTCCCATGCAGCGTCGTCACAAACGGCAGCCGGTGATTGCGCTCCGCCAGCATTTGCCGCGCCAGATAGGCGGAGATGGAATGGGGAATTGCGTAGTGAACGTGCAGCAGGTCGAGCTGGTAGTACGCGGCGACCTCAGACATGCGCGTCGCCAGCGCCAGATCATAAGGAGGGTACTCGAAGAGCGGGTAATTCGAGACCGGTACCTCATGGTAGAAGATGCCGTGTTCGCGGCCCGTCAGCCGGAACGGCTGCGAGTAGGTAATGAAGTGCACTTCATGCCCGATGGCCGCGAGCTCGATTCCGAGCTCAGTAGCCACCACGCCGCTGCCACCGTAGGTGGGATAACAGGTAATGCCGATCTTCATAGCTTCATTCACCCTGCCCGTTGGATTTACAGCACAGGCCATCGGATTCACCGAGATGCGATAAGCGCTTCATCGCGCTCTCCCAAACCGCCGAAGTGCATAAGCTTTATCTTCGGGTGCACTGCCTTATAAGACGGAAGGACTTCAAGTATCGCCGCATGCTCTGTGGCTCTCGATTCCCGCAGCCGGGTTCGCACTCCTTCCAGTGCTGCGTCCGTATATCCCGGGTGGCAGACCAGTTCCCATGTGCCGTCTGGCATCGCCTCAAGCAGCCGTCGCAGAGTCTCCGCATTGAGCGTGCCCGTTGCCAGAACTCCGATAGCACCATCCGTTGTGATCAGACCCGCCTCTCGGACCATGCTGAGAAACTCACTCCGTCTTCGCAGCAGCTTTACCTGCCACCGGCGTAGGAGTGGAGCGTGAGGAGTCGCAGCGAGCGCCCAGTCCGGCTCGAAGGGATTGCGGATCGCAGTCACTCCACACAGTCGAGCCGCTCGCAGCAGAGGGCGAAGCACGCGCACAAACATGTGCGTATGTTTGTGTGTATCTAGATGTGTAACCCTAACGCCTGCCACTTGCAATCGCCGAATCTGCGCGATCGCTTCGACTTCGATTTCCTCTTCCGGAATGCGGCCTCGCATCAGGTCGAGTACAAAAGTATTCAGTGCAGGACGAAACTCGCCCGCAGGCAACGCGAGCGCCGGAATATCGTTTTGCCGCTGCGCCGGTCTGCCATCCACAAATACAACGTGGCATCCCACTCCAAGCCGGGGATGGTCGATCGCTGCGGCAGCCGCTGCACTGAATCCATCGGCGGTGGCCATAAGGGTTGTCGAGGTCAGGGCTCCGGCCTGATGCAACTCAACGATGGATTGGTTCACGCCGGGCGTGAGCCCGAAGTCGTCAGCGTTGAGAATGAGGCGAGTCACGCGTGTACAGTCTACAACCGGCCGGCAACGGTTCTGCCTGGATAACACCGATGTGGGATGGTCGTCCTTGTCCTATTTTCCTACACTGCGCTTTGCAGATATTGGGACTAGCCGATTTGAGAGTCAGATTCTCGGAAAGGTGGTGCGGATGGTAAGCGCGCTTTGAGTTTGCGCCACGGGTTGGCTCGGGTGCTTTCGCTCGACACCGCATTCATCGGTTGCCGTCTCTGCAAAATCAAGGCAGTGCGCAATGGATCGGCAGAGCAGCCATCCTATGACCGTTCGTTCATCCTGGATGAATGGTAGAATCGAAGTAGCTTAAGTCTGCCTGTGAAACACAGAAAAACAGGCGCTTCAGTTCTTCCGGTTTAACCGGGCGGTTAGCTCAGTTGGTTAGAGCGCCTGCCTTACAAGCAGGATGTCGGGGGTTCGAGTCCCTCACTGCCCACCAGCAAATCTCAATCCAGCGTCTTCAGATTTTAGACAATCTTTTTATCCGAACGGTACTTCTTAAAAACACAACAATAAGATGTTGCCCGTTGTGCTTTGGGGGTTTGTACTCAAATTTCCCGACCCGTCTTGAATCGGGAAGGATTTCTGCCGATAACATCGTTGGTTGTGCATGCAAAACACCTGGCTCGACATTTTGATCCTTGGTCTGTTGGTGCTTCTCTTCGGGTCGATCTATCGCACCCGTCCCACGCCGCGTCTGCGCTACTGGATCATTGGATGGCTCTGCGTTCTCGCGCATTTCAGCATCCTGCTCGTAAATCCGGTAACTGAATCGGGAGCGGCCCTCGTCGGATCGCTTGGCTTAAGCACCTTGTTGCTGAGCGCCGTGTCTTTTATGCTGGCCGCGAACCGAGCGCGGCTGGGTCCAAAGCTTGGACTCTTGTATAGCTCGCTGTTGTCGATCCCTGTGATCGTTTATATTTTCGCAGCGCTGTTCAATGTCGCGCATGTTCCCATTCTGATTGTGCTGGCCCTGATTGCGGAATGCGCCGTCATAGCGGTGACGCGCCGGTTATGGTCACACCACTCCGCTGTGCAGAAAGCTGCTCCTGTATTTGCAGTAGGGGCGGTCTTGTGGGCCGCTTATGCCGTGGTTCATGGTCAGGCGTGGGTCGGGGTTTACGCTTTTCTCACCCAGTTTTTCCTTATGAATGCGGTGCTCTACTGGCAGGATTTCAGACGCTGGTCCATGGGCGTAATTACGGCGGTAGGGGGGCTAATGACCTGGGCCGCTGTATTCCCCTGTGCCCTCCTGCTGGTGGCATTCTTTCCGCATCACACAGTTCCCGGCGAGTTGTGGAACATTCCGAAGTTTTTTGTCGAATTCGGAATGATCCTGACTCTGCTCGAGGGCGAGATCATCGCCACCAGCAGACAGCGCGAGGAGTACCGCGTGCTCTTTGACGGCAATCCGCACCCTATGTGGATTACCGATCTCGATACGCTGGCTTTTCTCAAGGTGAACGACTCGGCTGTGCTGCATTACGGCTACACGCAGGATGAATTTCTCTCCATGACCCTTCGCGAGATCCGTCCGCCGGAAGATGTAGTTGAACTCGAGCGCCGGTTGAAGAATGTGTCTGAGACCACCTCCATCTCCGGTCCCTGGACCCACCTGAAAAAGGATGGTTGCCGAATCCAGGTGGAAATAGCTTCGCATGTCATCCTTTTCGAAGGATCCAAGGCGCGCTTCTCGTTGGCGCAGGACGTTACCGAACGCCAGCAATTGCACGACCGGCTCCTCCATCAGGCGAATCACGACGTTCTCACCGGCCTGCCGAACCGCCTGCTGCTCAAAGACCGCATGGAACAGACATTGGCCTCGGCCGCGCGCCATGGCAATCTGGCCGCCGTCGTATGTCTCGATCTCGATCGCTTTAAGCAGATCAACGACACCTACGGCCATGCGGTGGGCGATACCTGCCTCAAAAAACTGGCAGAGCGCCTCTGTGCACGGCTGCGTGCTTCCGACACCGTTGCGCGCTCCGGAGGAGAGGAGTTCACAGTTCTGCTGGGCGGACTCATGACGCCTGGGGACGCGGAGCTTGTGGTCGCGGAGCTGCTTACGGGCATCCGGCAGCCTTTCGCGGTGGACGGCTACAACCTCGAGATCTCGGCCAGTATCGGCATCGCAATTTACCCCAACGACGGCACCGACTCACAGGCGCTCTGGCGGTCAGCCGACACCGCGATGTATCGGGCAAAACACTCGGGCGGCAATCAGTACCTCTTCGTCTCGAATGAAATCTCCGCCTCCGCTTCCGAGGCCAGCGAAATCGAGGTCTGCATGCGCCGCGCGCTCAAGGAAGGCGGCTTCGAGGTTTACTATCAGCCGCAATATACCATTGACGGAGACCTGTACGGCCTTGAAGCATTGCTCCGGCTGCATGATTCGGTCGAGGGCATGATTCCGCCCAACCGCTTTGTCCCTATCGCCGAGGAGAGTGGGCTGATTGTGCCTATCGGCAACTGGATACTCGAAGAAGTTTGCCGCCAAAGTACCGAATGGCAACGCCAGGGTCTGCCGCCGATTCGCATCGCGCTCAATGTTTCGCCCCTGCAGTTCATGCGTGCCGATTTTTCCGTCCAGGTCCGGGCTGTTCTCGCCGCCTTTCAGATGGACCCAGACCTGATCGAGATCGAAATGACTGAAACCACCGTGATGCGCAAGCTCGATGAGATCGCCCGCCAAATGCTCGATCTATCTGAGATGGGCGTGCATTTTTCCGTCGACGACTTCGGAACCGGTTATTCCTCCCTGCGGCATCTGCACCAGCTGCCCATCAAGACGCTCAAGATCGATCGTTCCTTCATCGAGCGAATCTGCGATCCCAACGGCACCTACGCGATCGTGCAGGCCATTCTCTCGCTGGCCCACAGCCTGGAGATGCAGGTAGTGGCCGAGGGTGTCGAACGCCAGGACCAGGTCGAAATTCTTCGCGAGTTGAAGTGCGACGTCATCCAGGGCTTCCTGTGGGGGCGTCCGCGGCCTGCCCCATTCATCCCGTCCCTCATCGCTTCCGGCGTTGCGGATGCATTTCTCCAGGCAACTCTGGTCGAGCAGTCGAGAGCAGCGGACCGGCAGGAATCCGTCAACTCGCGGCCTCCTACCGTCGTCCCCCTCCAGGGTTGTTCCGTAAGGCCTGTCCCTTATCAGCTATAATCCGCGAGGTTGCACTAGGCGATTCTGGGTGCGCTTAGAATCCCAATGTAAGCGGTTAGATCCCTGGAGGATTAGCAATTGAAGCTCTCGCCGTTTCTCGCCCGTTTTGCGGCTTTTTTCTCGCTGGCTGTTCTGTCTTCAACGGGAATCCTCCGCGCACAATCGCCGGCGGACATTACAAAGACGCTGCCTGCTGACGCTCAGAAGGTGATCGCGCGCTTAGCGGAGTTGAGTAGTCTCCCTTCCGGTGCCTGGCGCTTCCATGAGGGCGACCTGGCACATGGAGAAAGCCCCTCCATCGACGACTCCTCGTGGCCCGTTGTCAAACCAGACACAGCAGGACCGACCGCCGCGGCGTGGTACCGCCAGTGGATCGAGGTCCCTAAAACACTTGCCGGATACGATCTGACCGGCGCACGCATCTGGTTCCAATTCCGCGCTGAAGCGAATGGTCCTATGCCCCAGATCATCTATTTCAACGGACGTCGTGTGGCCATGGGCGACGACCTTGAACCGATTGAGCTCTTTGACAATGCGAAGCCCGGCGATCGCGTACTGGTGGCGGTGAAGCTGCTCGCGACGGTGGACAACAAGCACTTTCGCGGCTCGCCAATGAAGATCGATTTTTCGGAGAGCCGTCCCAATCCCGAAGACGCGCGAAAGCAGTTCCTATCCGCAGCACTGCTCGTGCCTAGCCTGTCAAAGAATCCGCCGGCAGACCAGGCCACGCTGATCAAAGCCATCGCTTCGGTCGATCTGAATGCTCTCGACGCAAGTGATCAGAAAAAATTCGACGCTTCGCTCGAGCAGGCACACTCTACGCTTGAGACATTAAGACCGCTGTTGCAGCAGGCAACGCTTCACCTCACAGGGAACTCACATATCGACGCAGCCTGGCTTTGGCCCGTCTCGGAAACAGTGGACGTCGTCAGACGCACCTTCTCGACTGCGCTGCAGTTGATGGAGGAGTACCCGGATTACACCTACACGCAGTCGGCTGCGCAGTACAACGCATGGATGGCCGAGAAATATCCGGTGATAAACGACCAGATCAAGCGCCGCATTAAGGAAGGCCGCTGGGAGATCGTGGGAGGCATGTGGGTCGAGCCTGACCTCAACATGCCTGACGGCGAATCGACCGTGCGGTCGCTGCTGATTGGCAAGCGTTGGTACCGAAACGAATATGGCGTTGATGTGCGCATTGGCTGGAACCCCGACTCGTTCGGATACAACTGGCAGCTGCCTCAGATCTACAAGAAATCGGGCGTGGATTATTTCGTAACCCAGAAAATGACTTGGAACGACACCAATCAGCTACCCTTCAAGCTCTTCTGGTGGGAATCGCCTGACGGCAGCAAGGTGTTGACCTATTTCCCGCACGACTATGCGAACAACAATCTCGATCCCGTCCGCCTCTCCGCCGATTTGAAACGTGCGCGCGAGCTGGCGCCCGGTATGACCAAGATGATGGATCTCTATGGCATCGGGGACCACGGCGGAGGACCCACACGTGCCATTCTCGATGAAGGCCTTCACTGGGCATCCGGTGACAAAGTAGTGCCGAAGATCCAGTTCGGCACGGCCCAGAGTTATTTCTCCACGGTCGAACAACAGCTTGCACCCTCTTCGCCTCAGTGGAACTACCAGAGCATCGCCAACGGCTATCACCCACCCGATGCGGTTCCCGGCCAGGTGGCCATCCCCACTTGGAAAGACGAGATGTATTTTGAATATCACCGCGGGGTAATGACCACCCAGGCCAACCACAAGCGCAACATGCGCCAAGGTTCAGTGTGGGCGTTGAATGCCGAGAAAATGGCCTCGCTCGCGTGGCTGGATGGAAAGGAATATCCGGGCAGCGAGCTGACCGAAGCCTGGAAGAAGATCACCTTTAACCAGTTCCACGATCTGGCCGCGGGTTCGGGCATCGGGATCATCTACAAAGATGCGCAAAGCGATTACGACCAGGTGCGCTGGGCGACGAACGAGATATCGGCTGCGGCGATGAAGGCCATCGTGTCGCGGATCAATACAAGCGCCCCTCATGGAGTTCCCGTGCTGGTCTTCAATCCGCTAGCCTGGGAGCGGTCTGGAGTGGTCACGGTTAACGTTCAGTTGCCCGAACCGGCCGACAGCATTTCTGTGCTCGATTCCAGGGATCGCGTTCTTCCTTCGCAGGTCCTGTCGAGCGATGCGGCAACGCACACCTTCAAGCTGCTCCTCGAAGTGCCCAACGTCCCATCGCTCGGCTATGAAGTACTGCATGTCGTTCCCGGCGGCCACGGCTTCGCAAGCGACCTCAAGGCCGACGGGCTTACCCTCGAGAACGCCGCCTTGCGTGTCACTGTAGATAAGACAACTGGCTGCATCACCAGCCTCTACGACAAAAAGAGTCGCTTCGAATCCCTCGCTTCCGGCGCATGCGGCAACGAGCTGCAGCTCTTCCGTGACACACCGAAGGATTACGACGCCTGGAACATCGACCCCGGCACTCTCGATCAGCCGCCGGTCAAGCTCACCGCCGCCGATTCCGTCGAGCTCGTCGAACACGGCCCCTTGACCGTTTCCATTCGCGTCACGCGCCACTGGCAGAGCTCAAAATTTGTGCAGGAGATTGTGCTCCATGCTGCGCAGGATCAGGTTGAGGTCGTGAATGACATCGACTGGCATGAGACGCACGAGTTGCTGAAGACCGCATTTCCGCTCGCCGCGTCGAGCCCCATGGCCACCTACGAGATCCCCTACGGCACCATCGATCGCCCCACAACGCGCAACAATAGCTGGGAGCAGGCGAAGTTCGAGGTCCCCGCGCTTCGCTGGGCCGACCTTGGCGATGGACAACACGGCTTCAGCCTTATCAACGAGTCGAAGTATGGTTACGACGCACGCGATAACGTGCTGCGTCTTTCACTGCTGCGTTCACCCGTATGGCCCGATCCTGAGGCAGATCGCGGTCACCATCATTTCAGTTTCGCTCTCTATCCGCACGCCGGAAACTGGAAGCAGGCATTGACAGTCCGTCGCGGTTACGAATTCAACTACCCGCTCGACGCCATACAGGTCGGATCGCACACCGGGGCCAAGGCATCGCGGCACTCATTTGTCTCGGTGACGCCTGAGACTGTGGTACTGACGGCGATGAAGAAGGCGGAAGACAGCGATAGCCTCATCTTCCATCTTTACGACTGGGCAGGGAAGGCGGGCAACGTCGAAATTTCGCTGCCGCCGGGCGCGACAGGGGCGACCGAAACGAATCTGATGGAGCAGCCCGAAGGTGCTGCGCTTGCGGTTGCGGGAGACAGGGTCACGGTGCCTGTCGGGCCCTTCGCAATCGTAGCCGTCAGAGTGAACTATTCCCCATCCAACCAGAAATAGCGGCAAAGCATGCGCAACCAGACAATATTGCTTGCGCACGCGTTTGCAACGAGTTCCGTCTCTAGAGATCGCCAAGATGTTTGACCGAATTAGCATCCTTGGCTAAACTCAGGTCGCGCTATACTCTCCTGAGAAGGTCGCAGTTTGCAAGGCCTATCCGCGCCGTGCCCGGATGAGTGTGTTGGATACGCATACTTGTTTTTTGGTCCTGCCGCAGTTTCGATCGCATTCCGTCTTCCTATAGCCTTGCCACGATCCGACGTAACTTCCAGATGAGAGTGAGTTTCATCGCAAAGAGTAAAACATTCGCCCCCGGAAAGTGTCTTCAAAAGCTGAAGCATTCGAGCGGCTTCACAATGGAATCTCGCAGAATCAACT
>CAYVSQ010000283.1:0-3748 GCA_964453815.1 uncultured Acidobacteriaceae bacterium
CTACTTCAAAATCGGTCATTCCCTCGCGCAAGCCAAAGATCATGCGCTTCATGCCCTCTGCGGCGAGAACATTCGTATATTCGAAAAATGCTATGTCAGCGGCCGAACACGATGCCCGGAGGCCATATACGGGATGCATCAAGAGGTCGGTGGCGTTGACGACATTCTCTCTTCCGGCGATCTCTCTCAGAGCATCGACTAGGTACGAGGGAAGGTCGATGGTATGAAGAAAATCGCTGGTTTCGGTGTCGAGAAAGTATTTCCAGCCGATGCAGCCCACGACGGCGTCGTCATCAATGCCTTCGGATCTCAATATCTCGTGGAGGGAACGACTGTTTTCTCTCGGCTGGCCAAGCAATGAGAAGGTCTGAAATAACTCGGTGCGAAGGAAACCCGCGTCGAAGAGAGGGCTGATCCCCAGGTAGCCTCTGCATTCGTTCCCCGTTACTATGAGCGGGTTGCCGCTGCGTGCGAGGATCAGCAGGATCTCTTCGAACCGAGGGTCAATATTGGTCAGGTAGGCGAGATTTGCGAAGTGCTCCCGATCCGCATAGACCACAGCGTGCGTGAGGCCGCGCGGTTCCATCGCAGAACGGAGGGCATTGACTCTATCGCTGAAAACAGAGGCGGGCTGTACAGGTGGGCGGACTGCCAGTCCAAAGTCTGGCCAATCAATCTCAATCATGCGATGTTTCTTTGAATGGGTTGCCACGCATTTCCTCCGTTGGTTCAATCCATAGCGAGCGAAACCGTAGAGCGTCCCGCGACTCGCATCTTACAAATCGACGTTAGCGAAGTCGTTCGAACTCTCCGCAACGATAGCCCCGGCACTGCGACTGAGTGAACCCGGGTGGCGCCATTCGATCCATTGCATATATGCAAAGCCCCCGATCAATAGCGCGGCTAGAAGATACGGGGAAAGATTGTAGGGCCAGTTGGGGACTGGGTAAATCGTGATGAAGAGTACCGGCAGCAAAGAGAGTGTTCCAAGCCATGGGAAGGCAAAGTGCCGCATAAAACTGAATTCGTCCGGATGCTCTTTTCGCATATAAGAAGTAAGAGCCAAATTGGCCATCCCATACAGAAGGATTACGGCCAGAGTCGCGAGCGTCCCGAGAAAACCAAATATATCCGTAGGCTTTAGCAGGAAGCCTACGAGCAGGACTGGAATGATTCCCGCAGCCTGGAGAAAGGCGATCGCAAACGTTGGCGTCTTGTGAGTCGGATGGATAAAAGCGAATCGGGCGGGAAGGGCTCCGGTTATGCCCATCGTGTACATAACCCGTGACGCCGAGTTAGTGCATGCGAGTCCGGTTCCAATCGCGCTATTGATAATGGCCAGCACGATCAGCCACCAGGCGTGGCCCCAATACCGCCGGCCGAGAACATAGAACGGATTTGGATCGGTGGCGAAAGATGCCATATCGCCTGTGCCCCAGCCAATTGCGGTGGCATAGGAAGTGAAGACGTAGAAGACTCCGATGGACAAGAGCGAGAGTGTTATGGCTGCGCTCACAAGCCTTGCAGGGTTGCGGCTTTCCTGTGCAAGCGGCGCAGGAGCCTCAAAGCCGCTGAGCGCAAGGATGGAAAACACCATACCCGCGATGATTCCGGTGTAGTGGTTGGGGGCCGACGACGGCGTAATAGGAGCTACATAACTGGAACCCAGCCCAGGGCGAATGAGAAATGAAAGAGACAGTGCGAGCATGATAAGGATTTCAAGGCCACCGAATATCATCACGGTTCGCATTGAGAGCTTTACGCCGTAGTGGGTAAATGCCCAGATCATGGCAAACGCGATTCCCGAGATCATCCACCACGGGATATTCACATCGAGTTCGGAGTGCAGGATATCTGAGAGGAGATATCCGAGGAAGCCTGTGCAGCCTGCGGGGCCCAGAATGTCATAGATGAGGTAGCTCCACGTCGCGATGAAACCGACACGGCTGCCAAGCCCGCGGGTTGCAAAGGAGTAGTAGCCGCCACTGGAGGGCAGGTACCGGGAAAACTGCGAGACAGTGTTGCCGATTAACAGGCAAACGAATGTCGCCAGGAGGAAGGAAACCGGCATATCCGGTCCGGCTTTGAGTGCGATGATTGGGAAGGTAAAAACGATGTTTGTTGCAGGTGCTATATGCGTGACCCCGTGCAAAAGCAATTCCGGGAGACCGAGTGAATTTTGTCTCAGCTTATGTCTGGAAGCTATATCGGTCTTCATTCGTATGTCGAGGCCTTCTGTCCTGGAAGCGGCACTTTTGAGCGCATTGGTAGCGACATACTAGGATTGCCGCTACTGACTGATCTGGGTCGATAACTGCAAGCGTGAGTTTCGCTGACATTCGAGCGTTGTTCCGTCAGGGGCGATGAGTTCAAATCAGTATATGGAAACTCTCCGTACAGACGCGAACGGAATGCTCTGTCTACTCTGAGGCGCCCGACGCTGCAAGAATCGATCACGTGCGGCCAAATCCGAGCTCTCAGAACGGCCGGACCGTCGCGGGGCCAAGAATCGGCGGACCCAGGGATCGACGGCCGCGGCGCTGTCGGCTGTCCGTGACAGCCGCATCCAGTCGTTCCGCGATCGTCACGAAGTTGGATGTGGGGCTTATCCATCGTAACTGCTCCACGTCGTCGAAAAGCTTCGACCTCGATGCGAGAGCAGTTCAATATTTTTGGTGCACCTACGTGCCCAAAAAGCTCGAAGAAAAGCCCGCAGCCTATTATGTAGTCGCAATGGCGGATTGCGCCGGCGCTCCGATGAAAGCGGTTAAGAGTTACAAGCCGGTGGTCCCAGCGAAGATGCCGGTAAAACAATTTTGGGCGCTTACAGTCTCGATGTGTGGATAAGTAAGCATTGGCGGTAGGATTCGAGTCTCACGTAGACTGAATCGCCTATGAACACATCCGAAATGATCGCCGCTATCGACGTCGATCCGATGCGAACAGAAACCATGGCACAAAGAATTAAGCGAGAAACGATGCCGGCTCCACCGGTAGTAATCAAGATCGAACAGAAATGGATCGCAGTTATTGATGCCGAGATTTCTTGACTGCAGCAAGCACGATCCGTGCTTGCCGGAACCGGCACTGCGACACAGAGCGGCTCACGCAAACGAAGGCCCGTCATGAGTGTAGAGGCGCGAGCACGGATCAGCGCCGGACAAAAGAAGAGATGCGCAGCAGTTCCGGCTCAGGAACTTCTTTAGCTGCTTCGTCGTGCTCCCCTCTTTCAATAGGAACAGGAACGGAAGTGCTTCCGGTGGCCACAGAACTCTCCTTTTAGAACCACGGTTGCTCAGACCGCAGTTTCAGATCAAGTTCCAGTGCACACCGAAGCGCAGATCCTGTGCTGCTTGTGCAATATGCTCGGGTCGCCCGAGATCACGCCAATAGGAATTATCGGCGCGAAATGCAATGATCTTCGCTCCCTGCGCGGCGAGATGCAAATAGGTCGTAATGATGGAGAATGCTCCGTTCTCTTCCATTCTTGAGAAGACACGGGGAGAAATGACGTGGATGCCTGAAAAAGCCAGCGGCAGCACTCGCCCGGCAGGACGCGCCATTTCAGGCTCGCTGCGCTCAAGGTTTTCGTTATGCACGGCTCGATGACCGCAAAGCTCTCCATGCTCGTCGAAGAGCAAATACCTCGACGTCTCGCGATTCTGAACTGCCAGTGTGGCGAGGGCATCGTGGTCAACGTGAAAGCGAACCATGTGCCCCAAATCGATTGTGCTGATGACATCGACGT
>CAYVSQ010000284.1:0-2561 GCA_964453815.1 uncultured Acidobacteriaceae bacterium
AGGCTGCAGATTTGCTGCGGCATCTCAAGTAGGGCGCGGCGCCGCTGAACTAGGCCGGTGCGTGGAAGGCCAATCCGGTGTTGTGGCATTTTCTTACCGGGTTCGCTGCAGGAGATTCAGCAGGTTGCGGGGATGTTTGGCATGAACTTCTGGAGCGATGACGGGTACCTCACGCATTCGCTTCGCACAGTCATCCTGGATCGCAAGGGGCAGCTGGCGGCGAATCTCGAAGGCAATCAGTTCACGGCGGAAGAACTGGGCGATTTGGTGGAGAGGGTGATAAAGGAGTAGAGATGGTCGACTAAGTGGGCCGCTTTGGTCGATCGACAAGAGAATGAGGTAGGGAATCTCAGCCGCCGAGAAAATGGACATGGAAGAACGGTTAGTTGCGGACTATGAGTGGGCAATTTTTCCGGCACCTTTTTCAAACCCATTGGCGCCTAACGCCGATTGGTATATTTACGTCATCGAAGCGAGGCGCAGAAGACGGCCTGCGAAACAGGTCACCCAATGAACAC
Source organism: uncultured Acidobacteriaceae bacterium (assembly GCA_964453815.1). Taxonomy (GTDB): domain Bacteria; phylum Acidobacteriota; class Terriglobia; order Terriglobales; family Acidobacteriaceae; genus Silvibacterium. The sequence goes on from CAYVSQ010000284.1 coordinate 519, forward strand.
GTCGGGTCTGCTCCCGCAATCCCTGCTCCTCGTTCTGCAAGTGGGGGCGATCCTCGCCGTCACGAATGCCTGCGGCTGGATCCTTGCACATCTGAGGCAGCCGCGCGTTGTGGGCGAGATCGCAGGCGGTCTCCTCCTGGGCCCGCTCCTCCTCGGCCATTACCTGTCACCCGTATCGACATTTCTCTTTTCCCCTTCGGGCTTGCACCCGCTGGAAGTGGTCAGCAATGTCGGCCTCGTGCTGTTTCTCTTCCTCATGGGCACCGAACTGGACCTTACTGCCATCCACCACAACCGTGGGGCAGCGCTCGCTATCACCGTCGGCAGTATTGCTCTCCCCTTTACTTTGGGAGCAGGACTCTCTCCTCTTCTCCTTGGGCATTTTGGCATGGGACAGTTCTCGCATCTCGCTGTCCTGCTCTTTACGGGCATCGCGATGAGTATTACCGCGCTGCCGGTGCTCGCCCGGATCATTGAGGAACGCAAGCGCACGAGCCAACCGATCAACCCTTCGACAGCTTCCATTGCGCTGATCTGTGCGGCGGCCAACGACCTGTTCGCTTGGCTGCTCCTTGCGCTCACGCTTACTCTCATCCTCGGCGGTCCAGTTGGCCAGAATCTGACAGCAAGCGCTCTCCGGCTACTCATGCTGGCGGTGTACCTCGGCATTATGCTCTTTGTGGTGCGGCCACTCGCCGCACGGCTTCTCGCCCTACGTCCGAACCCGCAGATGGGTCTATGGCTTCCGGGGATGATCGCGTTCGCGTTTCTCAGCGCACGGATTACGGAGATTCTTGGCCTACATGCTTTTTTCGGAGCTTTCTTCGCTGGTATCTGCATGCCTGTGCTCAAGGAGGCGTCCCGATCGCTTGAGCATTCTCTTCAACGAACGCTGTCGCCAATCGTCCACGTGACTCTGCCCATTTTCTTTGCTATGACAGGCCTGCGCATGCAGAGAGAGATGTTCTCCGGCAGCGGTCTGGGCTGGTTCGCAATTATTTTGCTAGTTGCAGTAGGGGGGAAAATCGGCGGAGCCACGTTTGCGGCAAGGCGCTGCGGCATGCAATGGAAGATGGCAACGCAGATCGGCATCTTATTGAACACCCGCGGCCTTGTCGAGCTTATTGTCCTCAATGTCGGATATAAGGCCGGCATCCTCAGTCCGCTGCTCTTCACTGTCTTCGTTCTCATGGCCATTGTCACAACGGCCATGACTGTTCCACTCTTCGATCTCTCCAATCGCCTATTCATCGAGAATATTGACTGAGCTCGAATCTTCTGAAGGCACCCGCGCGCGGCGAAAGTCCGTTGCATTGCACTACGCTCGGTGTCATGCGCAGACCTCAGCCGAGTTCGCCTTGCGCAGGCGCCGAGCCACGATAAAGCCTGACAGCATACATAGGACAAGCGTGAGAGAGAACAGCAGTACCATCCGTGCAAACTAAAGGCTGGTGGGGAGCGCAGTTGTGACGTGCATCAGGTTCATCAGTCCCTCCCGCGCAACCAGTCCGGGCATGAATCCAATTGTGGCCAGGATAAAACGCTCTTCAGCAATAATTCCCATGAGATACAGGTTGGTAAAGACCATTGCCTCGAACGATGACGGTCCCCAGCCCAAAGACGAAACCGATGGGAGTGTGTTTCGCCTGATGATTGCTGGCGCTTTGCACGAATTCAGCTCATATCATTACATCGACATCGGCCGTCTTGCTTCGGGAGAGACTGTGCGCAATCATCGCCGGGTTCCGACTGGTCATGACCTGGAGGAGCCCCAACGGGATGGAATTTGGAGATCGCTAGTGCCGATAGATGCCGCTGTGCGGATGATAATGCTGCCAGTCGAACCAGTAGTCTTTCAGTGCATCGATCCGCGTGAGGCACTGTCCCTTCATCTCGCCAGAAACGGCACAGCCTTCGAAGGTCCATCCGCTGAGGGTAGCGTCGTCGACCAGCGTCCAGGGGTCATTTGCGTTCGCCGCGCTATGACCGTAGAACTCCAACGTTCGGCCGGCAACCTGCCGGGAAAATACACGCACGGACTTT
>CAYVSQ010000285.1:0-5368 GCA_964453815.1 uncultured Acidobacteriaceae bacterium
CTTCACCTCAATAAAGCAGATAGTGTCGCTTTTCCATGCCACCAAATCAAGGTCGCCCCGCACGATTCCTGAGCGCCATCCGCGCGCCCTAACTATGAACCCCTCACGCCGCAAATTAAAGAACGCCGCCCGCTCGCCGCGACGGCCGGTCGTCAGATGTGGGGCCCTCCGTTTTCAGGCCCGACGCTTCGGACCTTCGCCGAACGGCCACACGGCCGCACGCGTTCACAAACGCTTCAAACAAATTCAATTAGCGCAGACGCAAAACTGATCATGTGCAAATCGTTGTCCGACGCATCCTGTTTGCTGCCAAGGCGCCTTCGTCATGTGGTCGCAACCAAAGAATCAATCCAGCAGACGAGCAATCTCAGCCCGTAGCCGCTCGGTAATCGCCTCCGCGCCCAACTCGGGTCCGAAGATCATCGGCGCACCAACCCTCACACGCAATTTGCCTGAACGAAACCACCGTTGCCTGCCCAGCTTCATTTCACCCAGTCCGGTAAGCCCAACCGGCAGCACGCTCACCTTCGACTCTGCAACCAGCAGCCCAATCCCCGGCCGAAACCTCTGCAGCTTCCCATCGTCAGAGCGATGGCCTTCGGGGAAGATCAGCACGTTGTACCCACGATCGAGCGCCTCGCCCGCATGCTGAAAACTTCGCCGAAATCCAGCGCTGCGCGGCAGAGGAAACACATTGAACACGCCCGTCACCATCAGATACGTCAGCGGCCCGAGTGCGTCGAGAAACCACGATCCTTGATTTCGCCGCTTGCGCCAGGCCCGCAGCATATCTGCCGACATCGCTGCCGCAACATGCCGCCGCATCCTTCCCGGCAGGGCATACAAAACCAGCGGAAGATCATAGGCGGTCACGTGATTCGCAATCAGTAACAGCGGCTGTGCCGGATTCAGCGGCGTGTCGCGACGCACTTCCGGCGCCGCTAACAGCCATACCAACGGCTGCTGTACACATTCGATGAACACCGCTCGCGCCGCCTGTACCGGCCACCACCACGTCCATCCTGGATACACCTCCGGCTGCCTTTCCGCTCTCAAAGGCGCGCTGCTCTCCCGCGGCTCGCCTGGTGCTGCCGCGTCCAATCCCAGCTGCCGTCGCAAATCTCCCAGCGTAGCTGCCAGCTCCAGAGTCGCGTCGCTCAGCGTCACGCCCATTCGTTGTTCCAACTCGGCCTGCAATTGCACACGCCCCAGGCTGTCGAGCTGCAAATCCTCTTCAAGCCGTGCCTCGTCGGAAAGATTCTCTGGTCTGGCGCCTGTTATGGAGAGAATCAGAGCCAGCAGCGGATCGGTACTCGCAAACGCCAAGTCGCTTGCTAGGCGTTGTGCATTCACCCACTCCGCAACCTTGCGGCGCTGAATTTTCCCATTTGATGTCCGCGGCAAATCCAGCTCGGGCCAAAGCCTCCATTGCCGAACCCGCTGGAAATCCGCCAGCCGCTGATTCGCAGCAACTACCGCTTGTTGCGCCGCCTCCCGCGATCCGCGAAACAGCAGCACAGCGACAGCTTCCGTCCCGCCGTCGGTCGACAGTGGCACCACAGCAGAAGCTTCGACGCCCGCCTGTGCGTTGAGCACCGCTTCCACGTCATCGGGATGAATATTCAATCCCGACGACGTCACGATCACTTGGCTCTTACGTCCCAGAAAGTGAAGCTGTCCTTCATCATCGCGCTTCGCCAGATCGCCGGTCGCCAGCCACGGCGAGGAAGCCTGCTCCATCTCCCCATTGCGCCAGGTCGCCGTCGAGACCATATCGCCGCGTACCAGAATCTCGCCGTCCTCGCGAATTTCGACCTCACGCCCCGGCAACACTTTGCCGATCGTGCCTTTGCCCACCTTGAACGGATGATTCAACGTAATGAGTGCTGCCGTCTCCGTCATGCCATAGCCCTGAATCAAGGCAAAACCGAGCGTATTCCAGAAAGACTCCAGGTCACGCGAGAGCGAAGCTCCTCCGCATACGAATGCCCAGAATTTGTAACCGAAGGTGCGATGAATCCTGCGGAAATGCCACCATCGCTTCCAGACGCTTTCGCCTTTCGCCGCTTCAGTGTCCGCCTGCAAGGCCGCATCCTGCACTGTCAGCGAGTCGCGCAACAGCTCGAGCACACGAGGCACAGCTGCCAACACGGAAATCCGCTCTCGCCTCGTCGTGTCGATCAGCCGCTGCGCCTGTAGGCGCGATTCGAAATGCACCTCCGCCGCCAATAACGGCGGAATCCACAGCCCCATGAATTGACCAAACACATGGCTCAGCGGAAGCGTGTGCAGAAACCGTAGCGGATGCACGACGCGTTCGTACTTCAAATATTTCTGGATCTCCCGTTCGATCGGAGCCACGCTCGCCAGCACGTTGCGATGCGTGTGGACAATACCCTTCGGTTCAGCCGTCGTTCCTGAGGTGAAGAGAATCTGCAGCGGTGTGTCGAGATCCAGACGCGGCTCAATCATCGCGGCGGTTGAAGAGTTAAGCGCTATTCTGAAGTCCTCAAAGGCAATACCCGCCGTCTCCGGCATAAGCTGTCCAAGCAGCTGCGTATCACCGACCACCAGCCGGGGATTCGTTTCGGCGATCACCCGGGCAGCAAAGCCCAAGCTTCCAGCAGCATCCAGTGGGACGGCGATCACGCCGCGCATTACACATCCAAAGAAGGCCCCAACCCACTCGATCCCGTTCTGTCCCCACAGGACAACGCGGTCGCCGATCCCAATCTCGCGTCGCATCAACTCCGCGGCAAAGCGATCAGCCAGTTTCACAAGATCGCGATAGGTTGATGCCGTGCGTCGGTTGCCGCGATATGTAACAATCGCGGTGCTCTTTCCATGCCTGCGAAAATCCTCGATTAGGGTCGCCAGATGGGACCGCATCTCTTCTGCCATTGTCTCCGACTAGGCCCGCGAAAAGTCGATGAATCCATGCACGGGATCTGTTCGTACCAGTTTTACGGTCAGCTTATCGCCCACGTCGACACCTTGTTGTCCATGCACCAGCATGCCATCAACGTGTGGATCCAGCGTCCGCACGAATGTTCCGCGATCCGTAACCCCGGTTACGATGGCTTGGAACGTCTTGCCAATGCGATTGCGTAAGGCCACGGCGGCAATCCGCTTCTGCATCTCGCGCTCCACATTGCGTTCTGCCGCCGCCTTCGTCGTACAGTTTGCCGCAATCGCCGCCAGTTCGTCATCGGAATAGGGCGAAGGCTTGCCCGCGATCATCGCCTTAACCAGCCGCTGCGTTACCAGGTCCGCATACCTGCGGTTGGGGGCCGTCGAGTGCGTGTAGTCTTCAACTGCCAGGCCGAAATGCCCTTCCGGCGCATCGCCCGGCCGCTCCAACACATACTCGCCCGGTCCCATCAGCTTCACTACGGAAAGTGACAGATCGGCAAAGTGGTCTGGATCTTTCTCCCTCCGTCGGCAGAGAAAATCATTCAAGGCCTTTGAATCGGGCTTGGCCGGAAGCTTCTCGCCCATCTGCGCGGCCAACTCCACGATCCTGTCCCACCGCTTAGGAGTCTTCACAATTCTACGAATAGAAGCGATGCGTTTCTCACGCAGCGTTCTCGCAATCACGCCATTGGCAGCAATCATGAAATCTTCAATCAGTTCTGTAGCTGAGTTCTTCTGTTGTGATTGGATATCAATCGAGTCACCTTGGAGAACTGCATGCGTCTCGATCGTTTCGATGTTGAGGGCTCCGCGTTCGTAGCGCTCCGCGCGCAGTCGCTGCGCGATTTCGTCCTGTAATTTAAGCTGCGCCTGGAGTTCCGCCGATGCCGCGACCTTCGCCGGAGCCTCCGCTTTACCGTCCAGCCACGCGCCCACCCCGTTGTACGCGAGCTGCGCCTTGTTGTTGACCTGCGCAGGATAAATCCGGCTCGATGCTATACGATTCTGCACATCCAGAACGAATTCCGTCACCACGCACGCCCGGTTATCGCCTTCAAGCAGCGATGTCCGCCCGGTCGAAAGCTCTTCCGGCAGCATTGGAAAGTTTTTGACTCCTGAGTAGATGGTGACCGTCTCAACGGCGGCGTGGCGATCGATTGCCGAGCCTTTTGCCACGTATATATCCACGTCCGCAATCCCGATCAGCACATGAACGTCGCCGTTCGGCAGCTTCTCGGCGTATTCAATCTGGTCCAGATCGCGCGAAGTATCGTTGTCGATCGACGACCACAGAAGATGCCGCAGATCCTCAGCGGACGCACTCGGCTTCGGCGGATTCGCGACAAGAGCGGCCAGTTCCTCCGCTACTGTCGACGGAAAATCCGGTTCGAATCCATGCTCCATCATGCATTGGCGCGCGGCTGCCTGCAGGTCGAAGGCCCTATCGGACCGTTGATGCGGACTCATACACCTCCAAAAGCGTGAAAGAACACCCTAGCACGCTGACCGGAGTCGAGGCACGCAGGCAGGGTTTGCTTTTCCTGAAACGGCTCGCGCCGTGTGCCCCATCCTTCGCGCGCTTCAGCGCGAAGGGGGAATGCACACTCTTGTGCAACCTCTATGCAGTCGGCGCGTGCAGCTGCTTCACATCATTTTTCAAGTCCTCTTTCAAATTCTGCAGTAGTGCCTCAATCTGTTCCTCACGTTCGAGTAGCGCGAACCGGTGTTCCAGGGAATCGCCGCCAAGCAGTTCGCTCGTCGCTGCGTTGTGCGCCTCCGTGCCCACAATGCGCGTGCGCATCCGTGTCATGCTCGCTGCGCGATCCTTGCTCTCCGCAGCCTGATGCGCCTGGTGCGCCTTGCTCACCACCCGTGCCCGCTTGTGCTGCGCAATCATGATCTCGCAGCGCGACTGGGTTTCCTGCAGCTTCTGTTCCAGTTTGCGCAGAGCGCTCTTCAGCGTGTCGGCTTCAGTTCTTTGGTCTTCGAGCTGCTGGACAAAGCCCTTCGCCATCTGCTCATGGCTCAACGAGCGTTCCAGTGCCGCGCGCGCCAGATCGTCCGAAGATTTCTTCACAGCGAGTTCCGCCTTTCGCTTCCACTCCGCTACTGCTTCTTCATGTTCCTTCCGTTTTTTATCGAGAACATGCTGATCGGCAATCGCAATCGCCACCTGCGTTTTCACCTGCATCAGCTGGTTTTCCATATCCAGGACCAGTTGCTTCAGCAGCTTCTCCGGATCTTCGGCCTTCTCGATCAGGTCGTTGATATTGGCGCGTAACAGTGTTCCCACACGTTCGAGCAGTGCCATGGTATTCCTCCTTACATCCTGAAAAATTGCGGGCGGAGAGCACAAGCCCTCCGCCCTGGTTGTCATTCCTTGCCGTCGATCGTCGCACTGCCATTCGGCCGTGCGCGCATGCTCTTAACATTCGACATCAGCTCGCGCATATCC
>CAYVSQ010000286.1:0-6102 GCA_964453815.1 uncultured Acidobacteriaceae bacterium
GGCGCAGAGCTTTGCCGACAATGTGCGGGTCGCCTCCGAATTCTCTCTCCCACAACTCGTCGCTGATCACGGCCTCTAAGTTGAAGCCAGGAGTAGCATCGTGGGGATCGAATGTGCGACCCAACTGCGCATCTACACCGAGGACCGTGAAGTAGTTCGTCGTAGTGTGCTTATAGCTGAGACGCTCGGGCTGTGCACTGCCGGTGAGGTTCACGTCTGCGCCGGTGCCGGAAACCGACACGGACTGGAATATCCCGGAACTCTCGAGGTCTCTCCACTCAGGGACGGAGATGCCGACGTCCTGCGCGCCTACGCCGGGAAGGTCGTCCACAACGCGCACCAGCTGGGCGGGGTTTGGATACGGCAAAGGGTGCAGCAGCGTGGCGTCGATCACGCTATAGATCGCAGTGGTGGCTCCGATGCCTAGCGCGATTGTGGCGATCGCAATGAAAGAGAATCCCGGAGATCTCAGAAGCATGCGAACCGCGTACCGCAGGTCGAAGAGCAGATTCTCGATGAATGGAAGACTTTGCTCGTCGTGATGGCGCTCCCTTATCGCCCCGACCGCGCCAAGCTTGAGTGCGGCCTGCCGCCGCGCCTCGGCGGGTGACATGCCGGCGCCCAGATTCTCCTCCGTCTGAAACGCAAGGTGTCCGGCGATCTCTTCCCGCAGGCGTTGGTCGGTACTCCGGGCTGTGGTGAGATTCGACAAGCGTATGAAGAAGCGTCGCAGGAATTTCACAGTAAATCCTCAGCCTTGACTTTAAAAAAGCGTGAGATGATGGCCGCGGTTTGTTCCCAATCACGGGTCTCTGCCTGGAGTTGCTTGCGGCCGGCTGCGGTAAGGCAATAGAAGCGCGCGCGACGGTTGTTTTCCGATACGCCCCACTCGGAGGCAATCGAGCCTTCATGCTCGAGCTTGAGCAGCAGGGGATAGAGCGTGCCCTGGTTGACAGCGAGAAGGTCTCCACTGATCTGCCCGATGCGCCGGGCAATTCCCCATCCATGCTGCGGTCCCAGAACATCGAGTGTCTTGAGGACCATCAGCGCGAGCGTTCCTTGCAAGACGTCCGGCTTTTCCTTCATGGCGAATCAACCTTTAGGTTTCCAACAGGAATAATGACACTCTTCCTTTTGGAAAGCAACAGGAGATTTTAACTTTCTTTCGACGACAAATCCAGAAGAGCTGTCGGGAAACCGCCCGCGACGCTGTTTCCTGAAGACGGCGTCGTTTGATTTCTAATGAAAAGTCGGCAAGTGTTTACAAATTCCAAATCACCTGGACGTAAAACCGGCATCTCGGACACGTGATTGCGGCCGATTGGCCCCTTGCCGATTCTCAATGAGTGCTAAATCGCCAAGGCACTCATGGAGCTTCGTACAGTCCAACACTGCCGCGTTGCTCCCGCGTCAGGGGCTAACCGGAAGTTGGATCTCAATTGGCGATAACAGACCGAGTCACTCATAGCGCTCTGAACAGAGAGCCATGTGGCGCTCCGAATGGTCTATCGGCAGTATGAGCGATCGCACATGTCATCAGACTGTATTTGCCGGCATTGGAGGAGAAAGTTTCTTCGGCAGGATCTAGAAATTTGCAAGAGATTTGCAAGGGCCTTCTGGCACTTTTGGCTCATTGCGATCTCGATATGGACACGAACTCTATCTACCTCTGTTCAACATGTATGAGCGTACTTAGATAACGTCACTAGTGCTGAACGCGCTTAGGCCGCCGCTCTTCGGCACCCCCCGTTCTGAAGGATTTTGCTCGCCTCCACTACTGATCTCCCGCAACGTCCGGTTTTCGGAAACTTCGTCTGCAGTTCCGATAACGCAGCTTATGTATAGTGGAACCGAGCGCTGTAAACTGGAAGTATGGATGACCAGTTCGAAGAATACTGTCAGGGTGTCCTGTCGAGGTCCAGGGAGGAAGACTTTGATCCCGAGGAGTCGGAACCGTGGCAGTTGGGATGGTTGGATACGGGCTTCCAGATCGAAGAGTTAGAACGAACTCTTCAGTAGAGGCCGTGGCTACCGTTGTTGTTGCGAAATAGGAATGGCGTCGTTGTAAAAGTGATGGCCAGTGAGCACCCAGTAAACAAGAAACGCTATAAACCCAACAACTAAAACAATATCAAGGAGACGACGTTTATCCACAAGGGACTCCTCAACTAAGAACTAAAGGCGGCGGGTTTCCCTGCCGCCCAGTCCGATTACTTGATCTTCATGATGTAGGTGACGTTCACGTAAGGAGGGACTGTAGCGATGGAAGCAGTTTGTACCTGGAACCGTGGGTTTGATGCGCTGAATCCGTTCCCGTTCGCGGCTTGGTTAGTTCCACCGCTTGCAGGGTAAATTCCTGCGTACACTCCTTGCGATTCTGCACCCCCAGATCCACCGAAGTCCCCCAAAGAGCCACGAAGAAACCTGTGACGTAGATCGGGAACCCCAGCCATTGTTCCATCGCAGATCGCCCATCCGGCTGGTGGCGCTCCGTTGCTGTACCACGGCAGGATAGTCCCTATCGGCAAGAGGTTCGCGGTTTGGGCATTCTGGAGTGTTTTCAGCGAAGCTGTCAGGGCATCAACGTTCTGTTGAATCGTGGACGCCGTAGTTATCGGGAACGTCGAATCTTGTGGCCAGAAAGCATCAAGTTTCCTACGTTCGTCGAGAGTATGACTGCCTTTTCAGCATAGAACGACTGTCCATCCTTGGCTGAAGACGGGGTACGGATGCAGGTGATGGATGTACCCGCTGCCGTTGAGTTGATCGTTTGCTGCGTCGACTGATCGTATGTGATCGTTCCACCAGCACCAACAAAGTCATGACCAGTGCAGGTCACCCCTTCGGCTTTGAGTCCATTGATGTTGAGGGTCTGGCCAGCCGGGATGGAGAAATCCACAACCAGTGTCGACGGCGTGAGTATTTTGTACGACAGACTAAAGGATTTCCCTGCGGCCTTCACACACTCGTTAACCGAATCCAGGCTCTTTGAGAGAACCAGACTCAAGTAGTTGTACTAGTTGTTGGACACCGCCGAGGAGGCTTGGTACTGACTGCAAAACTACGACCAGCGTGTCTTCGAATCCTTGCCAGCAAATGCAGCACCGATAGGAAGCCCCTGTACGATCGCATTCCCGGAAGCGTTGATGGCACCATCGTCCGTACTCCCATCTGCATGGCAGTAGTTGCTGAAAGTGGCCGATATGGCAGCGTCGTTAGTCTGGCTTACCGTGATGTTGTGAAGTGCGTTCTGAGCCATCGAATAGCAGACATCGACAGCGTTAACTTCTGCCTCACTAAATGTTGTTGCCACCAAGCAGATAACCGCAGGTATTGCCCATAACTTTCGCATTCTCTACTTACCCCAAATTTTGAATTTGGGGAGGTGGCCAAGGGTAGCGCCACCTCGCCCTCACCGCAAGATGAAAGAGTTTGCAACTTATGGGAAATGAATGTCTTACGGGAAAATATTAAAGAGATCTACAGAAAACCCGGCGTTGTGAGCGCCGGGTTCGGTAATGAGGAGTACGTACAGTGGAACTAGATCATCAGACGACGTCGCGCTGCACCCGCTGCCCCGACCAGCCCGGTTCCGAGCATGATGAGAGTGGAAGGCTTAGGTGTAACGCCCGTGGGGTCGGTTGGTGCCTCTGCTGTAAGGGAAAGGCTTTGGAAGTCATAGAGCTGCGAGTTCTGGTAGATCAGAATCGAGGCAACATTGCCTGGGCAAGGAGATGAGTCGCTGCAAATTGCTCCGCCAGTAAACAAAGAAAGGCTGGCTCCGGGAATCCGGAAGTAAATTGCGTTGAGCAAATCCGCAGTTTCGAACTGCACCTGAGTGACAGGCCCACTAGGCGCCTGGGACAGAAAATTGACGGCTTCACCTGCGTAGGTCAATGACGTTGATCAACCAGATCTTCGAGTGGAGCGCGGCTGGCCATTCCCTCAAGGCCATTGCTGGCCTCCTCAATAATGCGAAGGTGCCACCGCCCCAGAAACGAGCGGACAGGAGCCATCCGACGTGGTGCCCGACCGCGGTTCGAGCCATGCTGCGTCGCGAGCTATACATAGGCAAGAAGATCTGGAATCAGACCAAGTTCGTCAAGACTCCCGGAACCAACAAACGCGTGTCGCGTCCTCGTCCTCGAAGCGAGTGGAATATCCAAGAGCTCCCCGGTCTGCGCATAGTCAGCGATGAGCTGTGGGTGCGGGTACAGAAGAGGCAAGAGCGGCTCAAGGAGGTCTACGGGGGGAGCGGGCCGATCAGCAGAGCCGCGTCCTCTCCGTATCTTCTCTCGGGCTTCCTCTTGTGCGGGTCTTGTGGAGCGAAACTTACCATCGTCTCAGGCTCACGCGAACGAGCAAAGTACGGATGTCCCCAACATCGGAACCGCCGCGCCTGCACCAACGCAGTTACGATCCGAAGTCATGAACTCGAACAGGTGTTCTTCCGCCAGCTCCAGGAGGCAATTCTGACACCTGAAGCAATAGAGTACTTAGTGGACCAGGTGGGAAAGGTCCAGCGCCAGAAGAAGGCAGCAACCGAACGCGACAAGCGCCGGAAAGAGTTGGGGGCTGAGATCGAACACCTCGTGAGTGCTATCACTACGATCGGGCATTCCGACGCGTTAGTCGAGAATCTGAGACGGCGAGAGACCGAGTTGCGTGAGCTGGCAATCGCGAAACACGAAATCAAGGAGTTGACGCCGGAAGACATCAGGGAACAGGTTCTCAAGGGAGTCGAAGATATTCCACGGTTGATGGCAAAATCATCGCAGACGGCAAAAGCTAAACTCGCTCAACACGTTGACAAGATCCGCCTGCTTCCGCCGGCGGATGGCTCATATCATGCTGAAGGAGAATGGGACCTACTCGGTGAACGGGGTCCTGAGATGGTTGGGGGGCAGGATTTGAACCTGCGACCTTTGGCTTATGAGTGGTGCAAGCAACGTATTTTCAATTAGTTGGAGAGAGTGGTTGGGATTTTCAAGGAGTGCTAAGTAATCGTAAAGACTTTGCGAGCACTGGTATCTGGGGTTCGTTTGGGGTTGACAAACGGGGAGGGGCAAATCGCGACTCTCGGGTGGAACCTGCCCTGAAACTGATAACAGACGGCTGGACTGTTGACGCCAAGCAACTGAAAAATCGCCGAGTGGCTGATACGAAGTAGGCCCTGGGGCTGGCCGGAGCGGAGCAGCCCAATTTTCTTCGAACGCCGTCGAGGAGTTGCTCCTCGTCCTGCAAACCCAGTCATGGAAGAACCCCATTCGTATTAGCCCCAAGCTGGGCGAACAAGAGGTGAATGTGATTGAATGAAAGCTATCTCGCTGCGTGTCCAGTCGGGATGGAATTGCTGCGCCGATTTAAAGAGGTACGCCCGAATGACTATGGCTTTCTTCAGGCACTGGGCGATCGCATGCATAGGAAGCAATGGTGAGGCACTCAAGAGAAAGGAACTCTTCCATCGCTCACGCACAGGAACCTCCTCGAAAAGCGTTAGCACCAATATGTCATATGCAACGGACACTAGTACTTGGAAACGCGCTTCTCCCCACTTGGCCGAAAAGGCCGCAAGTCGTCCACTTGTCAATGAGTGTGCGATGTGGGAGGAAAGCCGGTTTTTCGGCACTTGCTGAGAACACTGATCGAGTTGAATATCTCAATGAGCGCTTTGGCCTGTTCTCGTCAACTGAGATTGTTCATTTGCAGTAGAGGAAGTCATTAGAAGCGGAAATATCTCGAGTAGTTAGGTGCGGACAAACATTCCACGGCGAACACAAGCGTTTGAGCAGGGTTGCCATTCAACAGAATGATGACGCTGGTCAGTAGTCACGACGTTTCGGTCATGCACGTTATTCCAAACTTTCGAGCTTGCTAGAAATTCTCTGCCATGGTGATGGTGGAATTCCTAAATTCGGCCTGTACATAAAACACGACCCGTCCGTCGCGTGACGCAGCTAAATTCGCTGCCTCCCAAGGTACGGGATTTTGTTTCAGAGTGAGAACGGGTGTCAACCGGCGCGTTTGAAAGTCGTAATAAATGATTGCGGGCCCCGGCTCCGCATCTGAATCCACAAAGTAAATGCCAGTGTCGGTCACGGC
>CAYVSQ010000287.1:0-5967 GCA_964453815.1 uncultured Acidobacteriaceae bacterium
TTGCTAAAATGCTGAAGTCGTAAACAGCTCCTCCTCGCAATTCCCACCCGGCGCGTCTCCGCCAATTTTGAGCGACGGCGCTACCATCCTAGTTGACGGTTGCTCTCACACGACACTCAGGTAAACCTCGCAGCCATGCGAAAACTGCTAGGTTCCGCTTGGATGGTCTGCCTCCTGGTGGGGGTAGTATCTGCCAGCCAAAACAACCACTCCCTGATGACCTAATTGTCGACCAGATCCGAACAAAGCTGGCGGCAGATGCCGCGGTAAAGGGCGGCGCTCTCGTCGTCCAGGTTACCGACGGTGTAATGACACTGGGCGGTACTGTGGAGACGCCCAAAGCGTAGACCAAGGCCGGCACGATTGCAAAGAAGGTTAAGGGCGTGAAGTCGGTTGTCGTGAAGTCGGTCGTGAATAACATCACGGTTCATCCAGGAGGCCGTCCCGGGTCATACATCTCCTCCCGGCAAGACCGGCGGCATTCTCAAATACGAGGATATGTACTATCAGGAATATACGATCGGTACACATACCCAATCGGCGACCGCTCCGCGTTTCTTTGGGTTCCACTTTGGCCCTTCCATGCTCTGGATTGCCGCCGTCGGCATTCATGTGAAGACCGGCAAGAATAATCAATAAGAGGAGCATGACATGGTTAGGGGCCGAAACGTTCCGGCCGACCTTTATGCCTGGAAGTCACACGGAGGTCTCTGAATGGTTCCTGCCACGTTCGACGAAGATCTGCAATAGGGGAAATAAAATCCTCGGCTCCTCACTGCTGTTCCAGTTGCCCCAACCGTATTACGCATCGTCAGTGCTTGAAGGAAAAATAGAGAAAGAGTCCCAGAACGAAAGCGACAAACGCGAGGTCATAGTAGGCCCTTCAGTAAGGATAAGGATCCGTGTTATTGCGCTCGGGGTGTTTGGGGTTGTAACGGATGTGAAATGTGTCGTGTTTGTGAACCTCAACGGGCGATTCCAGGCCTCCGTCGTAGCTCTTGCCGTCTACTGTATATGTGAAGGTTACGTCGTAGTGGGCTGGGTCGAGAACACCGCATTCTGCCGGAGGCGGACCCTGTACGGAAGCCCTGTACTTGCAGCTTTGAACTTAGCGATTGCCTCGGGCCAGTTGTTGTGGCGGAGTTTGGCAAGCAGTTGAAAGAAGAGTCGAAAGAGCACGTAAGAATCTTAATGTCTTGCACAAGAGAACGATGGTCTCTTTCGTCACGTACTGCCATTGCCCGGATTTGGCGTTGAGTTGGCGGCAGTTCCGGAGGCTGACGTTGGAGCTATCGCAGCCGTCAGCGCTTTAAGGAGAGCCGAGCCTTTGGGGCTCCCGAGGCCGGTGCAAGGGTCCCAGCCAACACCGGCGTGATAGGGTCCGCCCTGTCCCTGGCTGTCGTTGTCTCCCTGGGTTACATCGTTGAAGGAACTGCTGCTGACGCTGCTCTGATAGATGAGGGCGTTAAGGAAGCCGACCGGCTTGCCGAGACTCTGCCCAAAACGGGCGACGAGCGCGGCCCAGAGCGGTGCGACGGCGCTGGTTCCGCCGACGGTCGTGTCAACTCCCTTACAGCGGATCTGGTAGCCGGTGGCGGGATCGGCATCGCCGGATACGTCGGGCACACCGCGGCCTCCTGCCGTTCCGGTTCCTGCCGGCTGCGCGGGGACGTTGATCGAGGTCTGGTAATCGGGTTTAGGGAAGAATTGGCTGACTCCGCCGCCAGTTCCCTGCCGGACGGTATTACCGTTCCCGTCGTCGACTGCGGCATTCCAAACAGTTTCGCTGCCGATAGTGTTGCCGTTGGCCAGCAGATTCGTGCCGCCGCAGTCCAGGGCGTGCGTGGCTGCTCCGGGAAAATCAACATTCAGGGAGCCAGTGCCATCAAACGAGCCATCGTCGCCGGCGGCAACAGTAACCGGAATTCCAAGCTGCGCGGCATGCTGCAGGACTGTCTCAAACTGCTGCCGCGTCTGCTCGGTATAGTAGATCTCAGCCTTGCCCCAACTGATGGAAATGACGGTGGGCTGCGGAGTGGCGACAATCGCCGCGTTGACGGCAGCCAGGAAGGCCTGATCATCGGTGGATGCTGCGAAGTACACCAGCTGCTTCGCTCCGGGAGCGAGCGCGCCGGCGATCTGGATGTCGAGCGCGACCTCCAGCTCCTCGTCGGTGGGATCAGACCCACCGGAGACGGTGTTCTGTCCCCCATTGACGGAGACAGCCGCGATAGACGGTGTCTGGAGGCCGAGTTCCCGAAAGTAGGCATCCAGATCGGATTGAAGAAATCCGCCCGCCAGCTCAATTACAGCGATGATCTGGCCTGTGCCATCCAGGCCGGAAGGAAAGCTGTAGATCTGACCGATAGCCAACGGCGAAAAGGGTTGCTCGGTCAGGGCCTCACTGACCGTCCTAGGGTGGATTTTGCGCACTCGCGGCTCCGCCTGCGGGCGGTTATCTAATCCGACCACGGCGGTCAGGATCGGGAGGAGACTCTCCGGGATCGTTATGTCGCCTTCACGATGGCGGTATATCTTGTTCTTGATCCTGACGTGATCGAGGGTGACACCGAAGGCGCGGCTAAGATCACCGACGGTGCCGTGAAGCTCGATGGATCGCGTCGCCGGATTTTCATTTGCAGGCGCGAGGTTGTATTCCTTGGCGAACGCGCGGATCGCGGCGAGATCCTCGGTGCTCGCTCCATACGTTGCCGTGTACTCTTCGTTTGTTATGAAATGGCCGGGCCGAGAAATCGGCGGGGGCTTATTTTTGCCGCGCACATACACGGTTACATGGGCCTGGGCCGACTGGTCAGCAGGGCCAATTTTCTCAGCTCCATGTGCGGCGTGACGATGGCTGCCAGGCAGGATAACTCTGGCCTCTGACATAAATCTCCTCTCTGACTATGCGTTGCGAGATAGCACGGACAAAGCCGCACGAACGGAGTGTTGTTCAGCTCCTGAAGATAAGACCTTCGGATGACGACTAGCGAAGTTACACCTACAGACGCGAGCAGTCAAAAGAAAATCGCTGAGTTCGGCGGGTGTGATGGCTACCCTAGCGGAGGCGTCCAGATTTCGTGCTATGGCCCCTTGGCGCCCGCGCCTAACCGCGCGAGGTTTGCTTTCGCGGGAGCATGATCGGGAACAATGCGGAGTGCATGCTCAAAATCCTCACGAGCTATCGCGGAGTTGCCGGCGCGCGCTTCGAGGACTCCAAGGTTGTTCCATCCATCAGCATCGGACGCATTCAGGCGAAGAGCTTCCTGCTGCTCGGCGATGGCCTCCGGCAACTGGCCGTTTGCGGAATAGACCTGCGAGAACATGGCATGCACCTGGGGGTCATTCGGAGACAGGCGCTGGGCTTGTTTGAGGGTCTGAACAGCGTCTGCGAAACGGCCTAGTTGCGCGTAGGCGAGGGCAAGCTGTTCGCGAATCATCGGATCGCCGCCGCTTCGTTGCTGGGCTCGCTCGAGGAGTTCCGCGGCTAGGGCAGGCTGTCCACCTGAAAGCGCAAGCTGTCCCAGCCCCTCCAAGGCGTCCAGATTCTGTGGGTCCGTGTGCAGAGCGTTTGTAAATTCAGCTTGCGCCGCATCCTGCTGCCCTTCCTTGAGCAGCGCCTGGGCCAGACCGCTGTGCGCGCCTGCGTCGCTCGGGCTCTGCTTCAGCACAGCGCGGAAGGACACTTCGGCTTCAGTTGTCTGATCATGATCCAGCTGGCTTTTGGCGAGATTGAAAACCGCGTCGAGCAAAGATGGATCGACGTCGAAAGCCTTCTGAAAGGCCTGTTGCGCGCCTTGCCAGTCTCCGGTGCTTTCGCGCGCAACCCCAAGACCATTCCATGCTCGCGCATCTTTTGGATCTATTTCTACAATCTCTTTGTAGATCGGGCCTGCATCGCTGTACTTGCCCTCGCTGGTTTCCGCGGCGGCGAGATTGTAGAGCGCAAGGGTATCGTGGGGCTCCTTACCCAGACGATTTTGCATCCATGCGGTCTCGAGCAGCAGTCTCGGATCGGGTCCGTTTGGAGGTGCGTTAACGGGAAGAACCTGGAGCCAGAGATGGCCCATCTCGTCAACCGAACGATTGCCTGCGCGCACGCGGATCGGTGGGACGTTGGGATTGTGCGCGTTCTCCCGGGAGTTGTCATAGATGTAGCGCATGTGGATGGTCGTGCCCTTGGGCAGAAAGACGGGCTTGCTATATCGGTAGACAGACTGCCGGTCAATGTCCCAATTGCGTATCCAGATAAGCTCCGTCCTCTGTCCATTCGGCAGGATCGCATAGGCCTGTAAGTCCTTGCCTAGGTAGTGAGCGTGCGGATAGATTCCGAGCACATCGACATCGACAGGCAACTTTAATTCGTCTTGAACGGCGAAGTCTTGTTTGCCGGCAGGAATGTCGAGCGAGGAGTCGTGCTCCAGTTGCAGCAGCATGGGTTGTTTCGTGGGCGCCGCATCGGTGAAGTAGAGGCCGACCTGCGCGGCGACGGTCTCCGGCTTGCCGGATGGCTTGAGGTGCATGTTGAGGATGAGATCGTTGCCGGGATCGAGACGCCAGGGCATTCCGGCAGGCTCGACCAGGGCCGGTGTATCGGGCTTCCAGAAGAGGAAATGGGTGTCGGGATCGAACGTGTTGCCCGCATCGACAGTCAGCTCCATACCGGGAACTCCGTCGCGCCAGTTGCCGGGATGCTGGCGACGCCATGAGGCGGTCCGGTCGATTAATACGTTCGCATGATGCACGACCTGGGGCGTGCCAGGGCGGATTTCCATGGCGCGGATGTTGTGCGTCTGGTTGAGCGGATATGGGAGGACAAAGTTCAAGAAGACATCTGAACCGGAGGCAGGTAAAGTGGCCGGCCGCTCGACGGACAGGGCGAGGTCAGGTTTGCCGAGAGTCCAGGTGTCGTCGTAGTGAGGAACGGGCGGGGCATCGGCGTCGTCGCCGCGAGCCATGTCGGTGGACACCCACTTTTGGATGAGAGCGACTTCGTCGCTGCTGAGGCGGCGCTCGTCCGCAAAGTCTCCGTAGCCGTGCTCGGGTAGCCACGGGGGCATGTAACGGCTGGCAGTGACCTGCACGAGCTGTGGTCCGCGGCGTTTTGCGTCCTCATAGGTAAGCAGGCTGAAGGGTCCACTGCCGCCGGGATGGTGGCATGTGGTGCAGTTCTTGTAGAGGATGGGCGCGATCTGGCGGTTAAAGGTTGCAGGAACTTCGGACGCGCGAACGCAGATGCGTAGGCCGGCGATGTAGACCATGCAAAGGCTGAGGGCGAGGCCAGAGCCGAGTATTCGATGGACGGACCGAGGGCTCATTGGCCGTGGTTTTCCAGCGGAACGATCGAGCAGCCGACTGGTGGTCCGCCTGGCTGGGGAATCGGATGCTTCGCCAGGAGAGCGACGATTGCGTTCTCGAGCTCATGATGCATTGCTTTAGGGCGCTCCTGTCCGAACGCGATGTATCGGTCGTCGATGCGGCCGCGATAGATTTCACGAAGCGCGCCGTTTTCTGGAACAAAGATGGCACCTTCGGGGGTTACTGTCGCGTGGGCGATATGTATCAGCGACTGTTGCGTATCTCGAATGACGTGCGTACTGCCAGCGAATTGCGACCTATGTCGCCGAATGACTGCCGCTGTATCTTCAGGGTTCGGGTACACCCACCAGAACTCGACCCCGGATGGGGTGAACTCCCGCTCCAGACGTAGCATTTCGGGCTCATAACGATTGGCGATCGGGCAATCAGATGCAGTGAAGAAAAGCACAATGGCCGGTGCCGCGGAGGAGGCGAGCATCACGGGATGGCCGTCGAGATCCACTCCGTAGGGTGCGGTGATGCCAAGTGCTGGGCACTGCGCCAGAAGCAAGGCAACAAAACCGAGAGCAGCGAGGCACCCGGTGGCTGGAAAACGAAGTGCAACCAGAATTCTCACCCTTTAACTATTGGACGGATGCGACCCAGGAA
>CAYVSQ010000288.1:0-10753 GCA_964453815.1 uncultured Acidobacteriaceae bacterium
CTAGAGACGAAAAAGGCCCGGTTGCCATTAGCAACGGGTTTTTTTATCCCAAAATGGAGGGATAACCATAAGCCATACAAGTCTATTGTTATCAATGAACTACGCCCAAGAAGGCTCGAGAGAGCTCAATCGAATGAATGATTTATCAGGGTGAGAGCAAGAATTTGCTGGGGTAGGGGGTGGGGAGTATCCAAACCTAATATCCGTTTGCTACCAGGTAGTCGATCGTAAGCTCAAACGTAGACCGCGCCTGCTGCCGCTCCGCTGCCAGTTTCACGAGCACATCCGCCTCCAGATTCACTGGCGACCCGGCTTCGAGCGTGTGCAGGTTGGTGGTCGAATAGGTATGCGGAAGGATCGCTATTCCTGCCACCTCGCCATCCCAGCGGGCAATGGTCAGGCTGATACCCTCAAGGGACACCGACCCTTTCTGCACCATGAACGGACGAATCGCCTCCGGCACCTTGACCCGCAGCCACCAATCAGTGAGAGCCCGGTCCGCCGCCGGATCGATCGGGTATAGCGAAAGCAGGGTGCCCGTCCCGTCCACATGCCCCTGGACAATATGTCCGCCAAGGGGGGCTCCCGCCGGAGTCGGCAACTCCAAATTCACCTTCGTACCCGGCGCAAGCCGCGCAAGCGACGTGCGAGCCACCGTCTCGGCGGCCAGATCTGCATGAAAAACAGGCACTTGGATATCCAGCGCCGTCAGACAAACACCGCTTACCGCAATACTGTCGCCGGTCTTCAGTCTTCCCGCAACCCCAGGAGCCTCGACGGCAATCCGCCTCGTGCCCGCCCGCTCCTTAACCGAAAGAATCGTCCCTTGCGCCTCAATCAACCCGGTAAACATTCTTCCCCCTCATACCCAGGGATCTCTCAGATAGCCCTCAAAACAAAAATCCTGCCCCAGCTGCTCCACTGAAACGCGCGCCATTTGTGGCCTAAAAGATTCGATGCTGTTGAGCAGTGGCACGCCGGCCGCGCCCAGAAATATCGGAGCATAGAACAGGCACAGCTTGTCGACCGCCTGCTGTACGAGAGCATTCGAGTTCAGTTGCGCTCCGGCTTCGATCATCGCCGAGGTCATCTCCATCTCGCCCAGCCGCTCCACCACCCGCTTTAGTGACACTCGCGCTCCACCCGTGCCAGCTTCGATCCTCTCCACTCTTACGCCCAGTGCTTCGAGCGCTCGCTGGCGTTCCGAGACCGGAATCGTGCAGAACACCAGCACATCGTCCTGAGCCGTCCGCACGATCTTCGAATCCAACCGGAGCCGCAACGCCGAGTCCAGCACCACCCGCAGCAAACGGCGTCTTCTCGGCAGTCCCGTCCTGTCCGTCAGCAAAGGATCGTCGGTCAACACCGTGTTGATGCCTGTAATCAGTACATCCGAGGAATGGCGAATCCGTTGCACTGCGGCCCGCGATTCCTCCCCTGTCAGCATCACAGGAGCGCCCACCGGTACTTTCCCCGGAGGAGGAGCGATCCGTCCGTCGAGAGACAGCCCTGCCTTAAGAATTACGAATGGCAGCCGGGTTTGGATGTATCGTGCGAAACCATCGTTCAGCTCCTGCGCCTGGCGGGCGAGAAATCCAGCCTCGATCGTGATCCCCGCGGCCCGCAGCCGCTCGATCCCCGAGCCATTCACCGCCGGATTGGGGTCGCTCGTAGCCGCCACCACCCGCGCCACTCCGGCCTCGATTAGGGCCTCCGTACAAGGAGGAGTTCG
Organism: uncultured Acidobacteriaceae bacterium; assembly: GCA_964453815.1. GTDB lineage: Bacteria > Acidobacteriota > Terriglobia > Terriglobales > Acidobacteriaceae > Silvibacterium. The sequence goes on from CAYVSQ010000288.1 coordinate 1,733, forward strand.
TCCCGTGTGGCAGCAGGGTTCGAGTGTCACGTAAGCCGTCGCCCCGCGGGCTTCGCCCCCCGCGACCCCCAGCGCCACTATCTCGGCGTGATCCCGACGCTCATACTCGTGAAGCCCCTGGCCAACAATCGAGCCGTTCTTAACCAGGACACAGCCCACGGCGGGATTAGGAGAAGCAAGGCCAACAGACTTGCGGGCCAGTTCGAGCGCGTCGTTCATCCAACGTTTGTCTTGCTGGACTTGCTCAGGGTCGTTCAGTGTCGGTGTGGTAAGGTCGGGCACAGACATGCCTTTCAGCCTGTAAAAGGTAACCGTCTAGTTGTCGAGCAGAGAGTCAACGAACACATCACTATCAAAAGGCAGCAAGTCATCGATCTTTTCGCCGACGCCCACATAGCGCACCGGCAGCTTGAGTTCGCGAGCGATGGCGACAGCGATTCCGCCCTTGGCCGTGCCATCGAGTTTGGTGAGCACGATGCCCGTCACCCCCGCCGATTCGGTAAACAGCCGCGCCTGTTGGAGCCCGTTCTGACCGGTGGTCGCGTCCATAACCAGTAGTACCTCGTGCGGAGCGTCGGGGACAATGCGCTGTGTCGTACGCCGCATCTTATCCAGCTCGGCCATCAGGTTGTTCTTGGTGTGCAGCCGGCCGGCCGTGTCCACGATCAGAAAATCGGTTGCGCGCGCCCTTGCCGCCTGCAGCGCGTCAAAAAGGACCGCGGAGGGATCCCCTCCCTGCCGCGACTTGATAATTTCCACCCCACTGCGTTCGCTCCACACTTCCAGTTGTTCAATAGCGGCGGCGCGAAAAGTGTCCGCGGCGCATAACAGGACAGTTTTGCCTTGCGCGCGAAAATACGCCGCGAGTTTCCCACTGGTCGTCGTCTTTCCCGTGCCATTCACGCCCACCATCAAGATGACCTCCGGCAACGTCGCAACGGCGCGCGCCGGTCGTTGCTGCTCGTCCAGAATGGCTTTCAATTGTTCTTTGAGCAGTTGCTTCAGTTCCGTGCCATCGCGAATCTGCTGTCGTTTGGCGCGCTCACGCAGCGTGGTCAAAATCTCGCCAGCCGTGGTGACGCCAATGTCTGACGCGATCAGGCTCATTTCGAGACTTTCAAGAGCCGCTTCATCGACTGCCCGGGTCAGCGACAGGACGCCATCGATGCGTTCCTCCAGGCTTTCGCGAGTGCGCGAAACCGCCTGCTTCATCCGGTCAAGGAAGCCCTTTTTCTTCGGCTCTTCCCCTTCCTTCAAGCTGCCGAACAGCGTTTGAATCATAATTGCGTGGTCCTCAGGATTTCTTCAACGAGTTTAAGGCCTGCTAACACAATTAGGACGAGCAGCGTTGCAAACGCAAATCGGTCCAGACGAGGCACAGGTCGAAGGCTTTGGTGGTTCCAAGGTCGAGGCCGACCACGAAGTGTGGGCCGATTTGCACCGCAACCCGAAGGGACCGGGCCAATTATCCCGGCTTCGTTGTTGCTCGTCGCTCGAAGATGTCCAATATTCGTCGCTCCTGGCTCCTAGAAGCCTAAAAATTGGCTCCCGTCGCTGCCGTCCTAATAGTGTTAACACCTAGGCAACTCGACCAAAGCTGCGTGCGTTCAAACCACCTCAGAAAGCACACGCTGCTGAGAAAACGACACAGGCGTCCGGGTGTTCTTGACGACAATGCTGCCACGCTTCACGAGGGACGTGAGCGCAGTGACTACTGAGACGTCATAACGTTTGCCTGCCAGACGGTTCAAAACTTCCAGAACGTACTCTGGATCCATCGCCGCCTGATAGGGGCGCGTCGTAGTCATGGCGTCGAAGCTGTCCGCGACCGCGATGATGCGAGCCATCATGGGGATTTCTTCACCGCGCAAGCCGTAGGGATATCCCTGTCCGTCGACCGATTCATGATGCAATTCCACTCCGGGGATCAGGTCGCCGATCGCCTGGATAGGACGCAGAATGGAAGCGCCTTTTACGGTGTGCGCCTTGACGATCTCGAATTCCTCCGGAGTGAGCGGCGTGTCTTTCCTCACGATCGAGTCTTCGATACCCACCGTGCCGATGTCGTGCAGAAGGGCGGATAGGCGGATGCGCTCGGTTTGGGCTGAGTCGATGCCTAACTCACGCGCGATGTCAGCGGAATAGGCTGCAACGCGGTCGGAATGCCCACGCAGATAACTGGTGCGCTCGTCCACCGCCTTTGCGATCATGCGTATCAGGTCAGTGAGCGTCGCGTAGTGGTGACCTGCTTCGACCTGTTTGTCGAAACAGGAATTCTGCAGGCTCTGCAAAGCCGTCTGCCATTCAGCCGCGGTTTCCTCGTAAATAGTTCCGCGGAGTTGCACAGTCTGGCGTTCTGCCTGGTGCAGCGATCGCGACTCAATTGCAGCCGCAAGATTGTCGTTCAGTCCGGCAAGGTTTTGGGCGAGAATCAGACTGACAACAGCACATAGCACGAAAGCCACGCACGCTGGAACGAGGGCGCTCCAACCCAGCCAAAGCGCCAGGTCATACAGTAAAAGCGTGACGACGCATGTGACAATCAAAAGGGAAAAAACGCGCCAAAAAACGCGCCAACGGATTGAGGATGTGCGTTTCATGGGGCAAAAAACATAACAGACAAAATAAAATCGAGCCACCTTCAGTCTAATGTCACGAAAACCAATTGCCTCTCACACGAAAGTCGTAGGTAACGTCTGACAAAGGAACAATTATTCATCCCGTCCCGGACGGCTCATCAGCTCCTGCATGGCCTGCACCGGAAGCTTGCCGCCGTGCAGAATGGCCGCCATCTGCTCGGCGATGGGCATCTCCACCCCGTGCCGTTGAGCCAGCCCCAGCGCGGCCGAGGTAGTGCGTATGCCTTCGGCCACCTTGTCGTTGAGATCGGCGATGACTGCGGAGAGCGATCGTCCTTTGCCTAACTCCACTCCCACCCATCGGTTGCGAGAGAGCGAACCGGTACAGGTCAAGACCAGATCGCCTAGCCCTGAAAGCCCGGCCAACGTCTCGCGCCGGCCGCCGCAAGCCACCGCCAATCGCGTCACCTCCGCAACGCCGCGGGTAATAAGAGCTGCCGTGCTGTTGTGTCCTAGCCCCAGTCCCGAAACGACGCCGGCCGCGATCGCGATCACATTCTTGAGCGCGCCGCCCAGCTCGACTCCCACTACATCATCGTTTGTATAAAGCCGCAGCGTTGCGCTGCTGAACTCATGCTGTATGCGCGCTGCAAGGGCCGCATCATTTGAAGCAATGGTGAGCGCTGTCGGCGATCCCGCCGCGACTTCCTGCGCAAATGAAGGCCCGCTCAGCACTCCGTGGCCCGGGTCGAGGCCATGAGCGCCGAGCACCTCGGAAATCACTTGGCTGGTGCGTAGACAGGTGTGATCTTCAATGCCCTTGGTCGCGCTCACTAAAAGCTGTTTGGAATTAAGGTGAGGAGCAAACCGCTCGTACGAAGCACGCACATGGTGCGAAGGCATAACGCTGACCACAATTTCGGCGGAATGCAAAGCCTCGGCGGCATCGCTGGTAAGCGCAATCTCAGACGGCACCGGAAAGCCCGGCAGGAAAGCACTGTTTTCACCGGAGGCCCGAATGGCCGATGCGACCGCCGGGGAATGGGTCCACACGGTAAGCGAATGGCCGCCGCGCCGCGCGAGACTCAGGGCGATGGCTGTGCCCCAGGCCCCGCCGCCCATCACCGCAATCCTGCTCATGCCGCGGTAGTCCGTGTCTTGCCGAAGCGATACTCGGTTCCGTGCAGGAGCCGCGCGATGTTTTGGTGATGTTTGACGATCACAATCGCCGGAACAATCAGCATTGCCGTCGTAAGCCACCGACCGTATGCGGGGTGAGGCAAAAGAAGCGCAGCGATTGGAAACGCGACCGATGCCACGATCGACGCCAGAGATACATATCGCGAAAGCGTGAACGTGATCGCAAAGACAGCTAGCGCCGCCAGAGCAGCCCATGGCGACAGCGCTAGAAATACTCCAAACGCCGTCGCCACGCCTTTGCCTCCCTTGAAGCTCAGCCACACCGTGTGGATGTGTCCCAGGGTTGCGCACAACGCCGCCAATGCCACGGCATTTTCGCGCGGCACCTGAGCCAATCCCGGCAGCAATGTGATCTGGCCCGCGACAAAGACCGCGAAATATCCCTTGCATGCATCGAGAAGAAAAGTGAGCGCGCCAAGGCCCTTCGCACCCGACCTCACCACGTTGGTCGCGCCGATGTTGCCGCTTCCCATGGAGCGAATATCTTCCTTGAGGAAGAGCCTGACCAGCAGGAAACCGAAGGGAATCGAGCCCAGCAGATACGCCGTAACGGCAACCAGCAGATAAGTAAAGATGGGCATTGCGTTTATGAGTTTAAGGCATTTCCCCGATCGTGATTGTCCTTATTATTGGGGGGCGGGGTGGCTTTAGGAAAAGGCCACTTGAGAGCGTTGATTCGCAATTCCTTGAAATAGCTAGCTATAGCTAGACCCGTGCCATGAGCCTCCACATTAACTTTGAGATAGGCATCATTGCATGCCCTTAAGGGTTTCGACCAAAATGCGGTTGGTGGGATCCGGATTAAAGAAGCCGAAACGAGGGTATTCCAGATCCACAATCACGTATATCGTTATCGCCACTGCCGCAGCAAATATCACGCTATGCATGATGGGCAGGGTAGGATGACTTGCCATACCGTAGCCGGCAAGTAGCGCAGCCATCATAGCCACGCCAAACATCAGGACGTATATGACCAGCGGTGGGTGCTTGTATTGAGCAGCTCGCTGCCTTACAGGGGCGTCGAACATCTTGTCGAAAGAATCAATCACCTGACTGATCACAGCCGGGTTGGCCGATCCCATTGCTGCTTCAACGGCCTTTTTCCATATCTGCTCCTCCAGTTGCTGGCTGCGCGCAAGTGCGGCATCCGCAGCCGGCGAATAAATGACAGCCTGATATGCATCAATGCGTGCCTGGACATACTGGCGGACCAATGCCCGCAGTTGAGGTTGGCTGGCTGCTGGGAGTAAGTCTATTCTCGTATAAGCTCCACCCACATCGCTGGCTTCTTGGGCGAGGAGGTCGCGATGGACTTCATAGGTGGCCAGGGCTCCGGAGAAACTGAAGGCGAGCAGCAGGCCGAGCAACCCGAATACAGCGGCATCCAGCGCGCCTTCTCCGACGTCCTTGTCTTCATCGTCGCCTTTGACCGCGCGGGACCGGCCAACAGAGTGGCCGACCTTCACGCAGACTAGCAGGCCGAGGAAAAGACTGATCGCGTAGATGGAAGTATAGGCGACGAAAGGCATAAGTCGTCATATTACCCGAGAACGATGGTTTCGGGCTCTACTGCGCCCATCGGATAAGGGCCATCGTAGCCTTACATCAACCGCCTGCGCATCTGGTCCAGAGCCGTCTGGCTGGCGTAGTGGCGAATGCGATCGCGATCGCCGCCGAACCTGCGCTCGACCACTTCCGTGTTCTTGCCATCGCTCACGCCGATATACACCAGCCCGACAGGTTTCTCTTCACTTCCGCCCGAAGGCCCGGCAATCCCGGTAACTCCCAGGCCGAAAGTCGTATCGCATCGCTCGCGAATGCCTTCGGCCAGCGCAGCCGCCACTTCACGGCTGACTGCGCCGTGCCGCTCGATCAATACGGGCGAAACATCCGCGAATTCCGTCTTCAGCTCGTTGCTGTATACCACCGCCCCGCCGACAAACGAGCGGGAGCTGCCGCTGATACTCGTCAGGCGTTCCGCCACCATGCCGCCCGTGCAGCTTTCCGCCACCGACAAACTCGCGCCCCGCATTTCCAGATGGAACAGCACAATTTGCTCGAGCAGCTCCCCCTGTGACGAGTAGATCAGGTCGTCCAGTTCCTCTTCGATCCGGCTTGCCAGCTCGTCCACGCGCGCCTGCGCCTCGGCCAGCGTCGCTTTGCTGCACAGCAGGTTTAACTGGATGTCGCCCAGGTGCGCTAGAATCGTCGTTTCCACATCCGTGAACTGGGTGTAGATGGGAGCAATGCGCGCATCCGCCGCCGATTCCCCGATGAGCGCCGCCTTGAGCACGCGCGTTGCAATGAAGCGTCGCGGCAGCGTCTCTCTTAGCCACGGCACGCACTTCTCGTCAAACATTGGCTTCAATTCCGACGGAGGACCCGGCATTAAGAGCACCAGCTTGCGATGCCCGCCGTAGACGGTGTCCAGCCGCTGGCCCGGCGCAGACCCTCTCGGATTCTCGAGGATCACCGCACCATCGAGAACATCGGCCTGTTTCTCGTTATTCGGAGTCATCGTCAAGCGCCGCGCCGCCATTCGCGCATAGAGTTGCGCAATCAGCTCCGGATCGCGTTTGAGTCCGATCTGCATCGCCTCGGCCACGGCCTCGCGCGTCAGATCGTCCTCCGTGGGGCCAAGGCCACCCATAAGGATCACAATATCGGTGCGGGCGAGCGCATTTCGTATCGCGTCTACCAGGTGCTTTGGACGATCACCGACAAGCGTCTTGAACACTACCGAGACGCCCAACTGGTTGAGCCGTTCGGTGACAAAAAGTGAATTGGTGTCCTGCCGATAGGGTGTCAACAACTCCGAGCCAATGGCGATGATCTCCGAGTTCATCGAGCCCCAATAAAATTCACAGGAATGAACCGCTCAGATCTGTGCCTTAGAGAATGCGCCAACCCTCAATCCCCAACGCTACATGATAAACGGCGTTGCCTATCGCCACGAGCGCATTGCCGCCGGGTATGAATGTAAAGCCGACCATCCCCGAACCGGCGATGGCAAGCTGTGCCTCACCCGGCTGCGTAATCCGCACGATCCCGCGTCTGCCGCCGAGCGACGCAGCGACGTAGACGCTGCCGGCAATGTCCACTGCCAATCCCTGCGGCCGTCCCAGCCCGCGATAGAAGACCGTCGTCTCACCATCGCGGTCGATCGCGTATACATTGTCGAAGCTGGAGGTCGTGGGCCCCGAAACAAAGAGCGTGCCGTCGATACCAAACGCCAGATGATAGGCGGCTACGCTTGGCTCCAGGGTCGCGAAAACAAAAATCTGCCGATCGGGAGCAATCTTGAAGATAGTCCCGCTGCGGTCGCCCACATAGAGATTCCCCTCGCCATCGAAGGTAATTCCCGTCGCGATGCCCATGCCTTCGGCGTAAACAGATGCAGCCCCCGCCGGTGTCACGCGGTACACCGTACCCTCATGCCGTGACGAGACGTAGACATTGCCTTCGTCGTCAGTCGCCACTCCCGTCGCATTCATAATGCCGCTCACAAAGGGCCGCATTTCGCCATCGCGTCCAACGCGGAAGACAGACACAGGCGTTTCCTGTCCACGTGGACCGGAGAGCGTTACGTAGATATTCCCATCGCGGTCGATCGCCGGGTTCGCAACCATGTGGACACCGGTCGCGATCATGGTCCCAACTTTTATGTCCACGGCATTGCTTTGCGCGCCATTTTGCAGAATGCGCAGCGTTCCGCTCTCCGCCTCTTCCGGAATCCGCAGCACCATGCGCCTAGAGCGACTCATCACTACCGACGCCGCCAGATCGCCCACCATCGCCACTGGCCTGCGAGATGAAATGGGGCCGAGATTCGCGCCCCGTACCTCGATTTCACCGCCCGGCAGTGCAGCATTCGGCTGCAGCGCCTCAATGCGAGGTGCGTGACCTGCGTCGGATTTGATGAGAGGTGTCATGTTTTGCTATCCCGGAATCATTTCACGAGTCCGCTACCACCAATAATGCACGATCAGCGCCACCAGCAGAGCATAAATTCCCGCCGCCACATCATCCATCATGATGCCCAGGCCACCGTGCAGCTTTTCCAGTTGCCGCGCCGGCCACGGCTTCACAATATCGAACAAGCGAAACAGCCCGAATGCCAGTAGCGCATGCCAGATCTCCACCGGGCACGCCGCCAGGGCGATCCACTGCCCCGCCACTTCGTCGATTACTACCTGCCCAGGGTCCTCCGAGCCGCTCTCGCGCTCGACAATTGAACCCGCCGAAATCCCAATCAACACGGCCATCAGAGCCGCAACCGCAGTCCCAACCGTCAGGCCAACAGCGCTCAAATGCGCAGCCCGCGCCGCGAAAAACCACAAAACCGCTGCGGCAAGTGAGGCCCACGTCCCGGGCCCCGGCCCGATCAGGCCGATCCCCCCAAAAGTCCCGACTGCCCACGCCCACCCGGTTTTAGCCCGGACTTCGCTAATTGGACCCGTGGTCATCGTCCTCACGGCGCTCGTTTCCCTTGTCCAATCCCTCAAGCACCTCGGGATCGAGCACGGGTGAGGATATCCGGTAAGCGCCGCTCGCCCACTTGCCTAAATCGATCAGCCGGCAGCGGTCGCTGCAAAATGGAAAAAACTCATCCTGCGCCGTCACCAGCGTTCGGCAGGTCGGGCAGCGTACCAGCTTTTGTGTTTCCATGGCTTACTCCCCGCTGGCCGAAATCACTCTCGCCACCACATCATAGTCATGAGCCTCCGTGATTTCGCAGCGATAAAACCGTCCCGCGGTCAGCTCTTCAAAGGGTCCGAAGTCGTTAATATAGACCGTCCCGTCAATCTCTGGCGCGTGAAACTCCGTCCGGCCCTCCCACAACATGGGAGTCTCCTCCGATTCGCCCTCCACCAGCACATCCAGCTTCCGGCCTTTCCATGCCTTTTTTGCCTGTTTACTGATGTGCTGCTGAATCTTCATCAGCTCACGCTTCCGCCTTTCAATCGTGCGAGCCGGCACCTTACCATCCAGCCCAAAGGCCCGCGAACCGTCTTCATCGGAGTAGCCAAACACGCCCAGCCAGTCGAACTTCGCCTCGCGCACAAAATCGCACAGCGTTTCGAAGTCTTCTTTGGTCTCGCCCGGAAAGCCCACAATGAAAGACGTCCGCAGCGCGATCCCTGGCGCGGAGGCTCGAACCTTCTCAATCGTCTTCAGAAAGATCTCCGCATTCGCCCCTCGCTTCATGCTCTTCAGCACCGGTCCCGATGCATGTTGCAGC
>CAYVSQ010000289.1:0-6549 GCA_964453815.1 uncultured Acidobacteriaceae bacterium
GTGGTTTCACCACGGCTTTCGTACGATTGGCCAACTTTGGAGTAGCTGATGGCAAGGTCGCTCCTCGTCGAGCGGTCAATCCTTCCGCTCCGCACCAATTCCTCGAGGATTTTCTGTCCCGTCATCACCTGGTCGAATGCCTCGCTCGTATTCCCGCCTTTGAGGAGCATCTCCCCAATCCGCTGATGTACGGTGGCGATATTGCGCAGGACATCGGGAGTGGCGGCGGGAGTGCCCGCCCGCGGAGGCGCCAGCCCATCCAAAATAGCCAGAGCCTTGCCGTAGCTGTCCAGCGCTCCCTTGCGGTCGCCGAGGTTGGCGTCGTTAGGATAGCCAAGAACATCGCCCAGCTTCAGATACGATTGCGCAATCTCCCGCTGCAGCCCCGGATCGCCGGCCGACTCATGGGATAGCCCGTCGAGGTATTGCAGCGCGCGCTGAATTAATAATTGCCGAGCCTCGGTGGCCCCATGCAACTTCTCAATGCGGTCATGAAAATCGAAGACCAGCCAGTTGGCCAGACTGCGCACATCTGAGAATCTCCTCTCGGCGACGGCGCGCTGCACTCGTGCCACATGGGCCTGCCACGCAACCAGGATCGTTGACCCGATCAGCAGCACAACGAAAGCGACGGACCCTGCAACCAGAGAGCGGTGCCGCCGAACGAACTTATTGACCTTGTAGAACTGAGTATCCGGCCGGGCGGATACAGGCTGCCCTTCCAGATATCGTTCGATATCTGCGCTAAACTGCTCGGCGGAGCCATAACGCCGATTCGGATCCTTATGCAAAGCCTTGAGCAGAATGTTGTCCAGGTCGCGTCTCAGTTCGCGATCCTTCGGCATCAGGTTCGCCGTCTCGCAGGCAACCGAACTCGGCGGGATCGGTTCATCATTGCAAATGCGCTGCATTGCCTCTGAAATCGACAGGTCGGACGGCTCGTCCTGCAGCGTCTTGGCGATTCCGAAATCCAGCAGCTTCGGAACGCCGTCGCGCGTGACCAGGATGTTGCTCGGCTTCAGGTCGCGGTGAACAATCGTCCGCTGATGCGCGGCCTGCACAGCTCCCGACACCATCAGAAGCAGCCGCAGCACCTCGTCGATGTTCAGCTGTTGCTCTCGACGGTACGTATCGATGCGCTCGCCATCGATGTATTCCATCACGAAGTAGGAAAGACCGCTGGGAGTGATGTCGGCGAATTCGAAGTGCGCGATATTCGGATGTGACTTGAGCGAAGCGAGCATATCGCGCTCGCGGTTGAAGCGGCGCACGACATCTTCCGTGTCCATGCCCCGCTTCACAACCTTGATGGCGACTGGGCCGGTCTGCTGGTCAGGACGTTCGGCAAGATAGACCACGCCCATTCCGCCCGCTCCAAGACGTTGCTTTAGCACAAATTTTCCGACGAAGTCTCCTACCGCGAACTCGTCTGCGGATAGATCCACGCGGAACGGTCGGGGCCCATTATCGGTCAGGGTTTCTGCGGGTTTGTCCGCATCCGGCAATTCGTTCTACCTCCAGGACAACCCGTCACGACAGGCCTTATATTCGGCATGACTCATTGAGCGTCGTGAAGCGGCATCGAGTTCAAAGCACTCCGCGAAGGCCCTTCGTGTGAGACCCCGTCAGCGGTGACTGATGATAGTTGAATCAGGAATGAATTCGTGACAATCAGGGTGATATCCCAGTTAGGAAGCACACATAACGCCGATCGCGGATTCTCCCGCACTAACGAATGTGCTGATATCCCCGGTCCGCCGAGTACTGGAAGTTCATCAGGCCATCGCGGTAGTCGATTTGCACCATCAGCAGACCGAGCAGGTCGAAACCGATAAATCCGGCGATCTCCGTTTTCGTGTCTTTGCTTAAGGTAGAGGTATCGAAGGTGAGAACGTTGTCCTTCTCCTGCTGCAGGTGCGCAAACCGGAAGACAATTCTGTCGCTGGAATAGACGTCGGCTACATTGCCGGAGACGCCGTGCACGATGGCACGAGGATCGGAATGCACCTTGGTGACTTCGCGGGCGGCATCGGGCGATATGGATGTGCTATAGGCCCCGGTGTCGACGATAAAGAGCCGCATTCGCTTATTGTTGAGTGCGGTGGGAACGATCAGATTGTGACCGACACGATAGACGCTGGTCCAGGTCTTCATATCGGGTGCGATATAGCGGTCATGCGGGCCAATGGAGACCGGCGTGGCCGAGGTGGTCTTTGTATCCTGTGCTGTTCCTCCTGTTGGCGCAGCCTCGCTGCTTTCGGTGGGACTGTCCTGCTCAGTGTTGAGGGCTGCAGAAGTAGCGGTGGCGCCGGGATAAGGCGGCAGCGGGCCGAGGGTCAGTTTATGCCAGGGAAAGTCCAGGGTGACAAGGAAGCTAGAGAAAACATCTGTGCCGATCAGTCCGTCGGTATCGACGATGCTTCTGCGGTCACTTACCTCCACCAGGCAGTTCCTGAACTCAAGTCCGCCGATCTTAATCGAGTCGGCATACGCGAGATAACCGCTCTGCGCGCCCCTGTCGCCTACGCCACTAAATTCGGATCGCATGATGGGCTTCAGTCCCGCGCGCTCGGCCACAGGGCGACTAACATTGAGACCGCTCGCGCCAGTATCGACCTGAAGACGCGACCTATGATCGTTGAAATAGACGTCCAATCCCCAACCACGGATGCGGGTGGCATCGATCAAGATGGGGATAAAGGGAATTTCCGTCGTGGTAACGGGCGATGCCAGTTGACACGCGCTGCTCCGGCTGCCCAATCGGTTTTCGAGTCGAGTCAGCTCGAACTGAGCGCGGCGGAGGGAATCGACGTCGGTGTCGCTGGCCGCGAGATATGCCTTCACCTCGTCGATGCGCTGCTGGAGGGGCATAGCCGGTATCCATGCGCGTCGAATTTCGGGATCGTAGGGATCGAGCTGATGCGCAAGCTTGATTTCGCGAACAGCTGACGCGTAAAAAGAGTTGAACCGGTAGTAATTCGCCAGGCTCAAATGCAGACGCGGATAGCAGGGGTCAGCCTGCTGCGCCCCCTGCAGTGTTTTCTCCTCGTCCCACGGAACTCCCTGGCGATGCTGGACCTCCGCCTGGGCAGTCAGCAACTCAACCGACTGCGGCGCTGTGGCAAGGGCCGCCTTTAAGGTAGATTCGGCTTCGTCGACTTTCTGCTCGGCAAGAAGGGTGCGGACCAGCCCGGCGGTAAGCTCGGCATCCTTCGGCTGCTGGGCGATTTTCTGCCGATAAAGCGCTTCAGCTTGAGGAAATTTGCCAGCGATGAGAGCTACCTGCTCCTGAGTGAGCGGATGGGGCTGTGTGACGGAGCATTCTGCACCGTGCGCGACAAAGCCAGACGAGAGGACGGTAACCCCCAACGTGAACAAAAACTTACGTATGCAGGAGAGCATTTCTTCCCATCAACCTAGCAGCAAACTTCGGGTACCGCAAGGAACAGGTGAGGGAAGGTTCCAGCCAAGAAACCGGGCGCGGAGTGGGGTAGAACGTGTATCTTTGAGCAGATTCTAAAGATTGGATTTTAGAGATATTGAAAAATGGTTAACCTTGAAGCCGCAGGCCGGACAGATGTAGGCCAGGTGCGCACTACCAATGAAGATGCCTTTGGATGCTGTGTCGAAGCCGGGGTCTTTGCCCTCTGCGACGGCATGGGCGGCGCGGCCGCTGGCGAAGTGGCCAGCCGCATCGCTGTGGATACTCTGATCAATCAGTTGTGCGTGGCGGAGTCGCAGGAGAATCGCAGGAAGGTCCTTGAAGAGGCGATCGCCACGGCAAACCGGCTGGTGCATGCTCGAGCTGAAAAAGAGGCGGCGCTGCACGGTATGGGAACGACTCTGGTGGCGGTGGCCATCGGAGGCGATCGCGCGCTGATCGGACATGTGGGCGACAGCCGCTGCTACCTCTTTCGCCGCGGCCATCTGCGACGGCTGACGCATGACCATTCTCTGGTCGACGAGCAGGTGCGGCTGGGTCAGCTTACCCAGGACGAGGCGGAGCGCTCTCCGCTGCGAAACGTGATTACGCGGGCGATCGGCACGCAGACGTCGGTCTCGGCGGACATAGCCGAATTATCCTTGCAGCCCGACGACGTCTTGTTGCTATGCTCGGATGGGCTAACGAAGGAGCTGTCCGATAAGCTAATTGGCGCGATGCTGAACGAAACCGGGGATCTTGAACAGATTTGCGGCCGTCTGATCGAAGCCGCCAAAGCCGCCGGAGGCCACGACAACGTGACTTGCGTGCTGGTGAAGGCGGTTTAGTCCAACGCCGACGGCTTTCGACCCTGATAGACTCATTTGTTTTGAGGTGAGCGAATGGGTGAGATCAGGACAGTGGGTGTGCTCGGCGCCGGCACGATGGGTAACGGCATCGCACATGTGTTTGCGCGGAGCGGCCTGGGCGTTCTACTTTGCGAGGTGGAGCAGCGTTTTCTCGACCGCGGCGTGGAAACAATCCGCAAAAATCTTGCCCGCGAAGTCGGCAAGGCCAAACTCACCCAGCACGAGATGGACGCGTCTCTTGCCCGGATTCAGGGCACGCTCGACAGATCCGCGCTAAGCGCCTGCGACTTCGTGATCGAGGCCGCGACGGAAAAATTCGAGGTTAAGCGGCAGATATTTGCTGAGCTCGACACCCTCCTTCCGGAACAAATCATCCTGGCCACAAACACCTCGTCCATTTCGATCACGAAGCTCGGTGCGCAGACCAAACGGCCCGTGCAGGTCATCGGGATGCACTTTTTCAATCCCGTTCCGGTGATGAAGTTGGTCGAGGTCATTCGCGGGCTGGCGACTTCGCAGGCCACCTATGACACAGTGAAGGGACTGGCTGAGCGCCTTGGCAAGACACCCGTCGAGGTGAACGACGCCCCCGGGTTCGTCTCGAACCGCGTGCTGATGCCGCTGCTCAACGAAGCGATGTTCGCCGTCATGGAAGGCGTCGCGACACCCGAAGCCGTCGACGAGGTCTTCAAATTGGGCATGGCGCATCCCATGGGTCCGCTGACGCTGGCCGATTTTATCGGCCTGGATGTGTGCCTCGATATCATGCGCGTTCTCGAAGACGGCCTCGGCGATCCAAAGTACCGGCCCTGTCCCTTACTGATTCGCATGGTCGACGCCGGCTGGCTTGGGCGCAAGAGCGGACGCGGCTTTTATCAATACGAGTGAACTGAAAGCCATCAGCGTGAATGGAGCATCCATGAAACAGATCTCGCCCCACTTGCACTTCAACGGAAACTGTCGCGCCGCCATGGAGTTCCTATAAGCAAGCCCTCGGCCTCGATCTCTTCACCATGACCTTCGGCGAGACACCCGACGATCCAGCGTGGGTCACTCCCGAGTCCCGCGACCTGATCATGCACTCCGCCCTCAAGCGCGGCGAAACCCTCTTCCTCATGGCCGCCGACAACATGCCGGGATCGACATTCAATGAGGGCAACAATATCTCGGTGTGCATCGAATGCGAAAGTGCCGAAGAGATCGAAGCCTTCTTCAAAGCCCTTTCGGCCGGTGGTGAAGTCACCCTGCCCTTGCAGGACATGTTCTGGAATGCCCGCTTCGGCATGATCAACGACAAGTTCGGCATCCACTGGATGCTTAACTTCCCACTTCCCAAACAAGCCTAGCTTCACCCCTGTGTGAGGGACACCCCGCTTCCCTGCCTCTCAGATGAAACGTTTTTGAAGTGAGCGCACTATTCTCATGTTCGCCTCGATGGGCGAACGGAAAGGAGCCCACAATGGCTCTCAAATATACGCTCGTTCGCGAATGTCTCAACAATGTCACCGATGTCGGTGGTCTCTGGCAGATCGAGGGAGGCAAGGTATTGCAAAAAGAGGTACAGGTGGCCAACTACTCCAGCGTGAAACGGGTGAGCTGCGGCACGCAGCAACAGAACACTGCCATGCTCTGGGTGACGCTCTTCTTCCTGAAGGGTGCTCCGCCGCAAAACATAACTCTGCATGGCGCCCATGATTTCAGCAGCGGTGGCGAGATCGGCAGCGTGAGCGCCGCTTCGACGGCCTTTGCCGCCCATATCGGAAAGCAGTTCAAACGCGTAGTCAACACCCTGACCATCGGCTAGCCGAATCTGCGACTGCAGAGATATAAATACCGGTAGACGATGGATGACTATAGCCGCCGTGCCGTCACCGCCGCCCTTGCCGTCGCCCGCGGCCTTGGCCTGCCGTGCAGTGATCATGCTGAAATCGTCGCCGATGGCAGCAATGTGCTGGTGCATCTTGTGCCCTCACCTGTTGTCGCGCGTGTGGCCACAACCACTGCACTGGTTCGCAAACCTGCGCAGTGGTGGCTCGCGGTCGATCTCGATCTGGCCGGATATCTTGCCGCTCGGGACTTTCCCGTGGTGCCGCCAAGTCGGGATCTACCCCCCGGTCCGCACCAGCACGATAGTTTCGCGCTGACCTTCTGGGAGTTCGTCGAGCACGATCGCAACTATATAGCCGGCGCGAACGAAACGGGCCGCTTTCTGCGCGATCTGCATGGGGCCTTGCGCGGCTATCGCGGCACCCTGCGGCG
>CAYVSQ010000290.1:0-6233 GCA_964453815.1 uncultured Acidobacteriaceae bacterium
CACTCCGCCGACCGCCAGGGTCACGGCGGAGATGAGCAACAGCACTACGGTGAGGGCGTTGGCGACCAGTCCCGCTGTGGTAAGCACTGCTGTCAAGGTAGTCGTGGAGTAAACCGAATTAGGCTGGTGCCGGACCTGCACGACAGCGCGAATCTCCTTGGCCGCCTCTTCCACGTCGTCGCGGTCACGAATGGAAAAGAAGATGTCCTTCACGTTGTCGGTGCCGGTGAAGTAGCGGCCGACCGAGTAGGGGATGAGGATCGTTTGCTCGTCGATATCGGTGGTTCCGAAAGTGTCAACGCTCTCCTTGAAGGTGCCAATGATGGTAACGGGAATGCCACTCAGCTGAATCGTCTGGTTGACGGCAGCGTCCGGAGAACCGAACATCTGTCGGGCAAAAGGCTCAGTTACTACGGCGACCTTGGTATGCGTCGTCTCGTCCACCTCGTCGAAGAAGCGCCCCGAGAGCACGATGAGGTTGCGCACCTGCCTATACTCCGGGCTGACGCCGAGGACCAGGACATCTTTGACGACGCCACCGCCGAAGCTGACCCGGTCATGCATCTGCAGCAATGGCGAGGAATAGGCGACGGCCGGCACCCGCGCCTCGACCGCCACCTCGTCGTCGTGGGTGAGATAGTCGTTGTTGTAGGAGACACTGCCACTGCTCGATCCGCCGCCCGAGTAGCCGAGATCGACCATGTTGGTGCCGATCTTCTCAAGCTCGCTAAGGATGTACTGCTTCCCGGTGAGACCGATTGTGACAACCAGGATGAGCGAGGCCGAACCAATCACCATGCCGAGCGCGGTGAGCGCAAAGCGCACCCTGCTCGCATTGAAGCTGTCAATGGCAAGCTTGACGATTTCGCTGAGCAGCATGGTCCGCTTGGCACTGTCCAGCGTTCGTTGGAAGGATCTACGGCTTTGGGTAAGCGTGGGGGCCATGAGGCAAACGGCAGATTTGCCGTTCGACTAATCGTACTCGCAGTCGGTGACATTCAAAAGCGAGACAGATACATCGTCATCCATCTAACCTGGCTGGTCGCTGTACGTGACAGGAAAGCTGGAGAAGTTGCACAGGCGCGCCGTCTGCCCCAAGGGAAGTTCATTGGGCATTCGATACCACGACGACGATACGCTAGTGCATTCTACGCGCGGGAGCATACGTGCAGAGCGATCGCTACGGTCGAAAATATAAGGCTAGCCGGCGTCGCAATCGCTTGACAAGTATCATCTCTACGCGTTTTAATTTCCAGCGCAGTGGTAAGTGTCTGTGTGAGCACTTCTAAGTAAAGCGATTTTCTAAGTTTGCTGGCATTGCTTTTAGGAGGCATCAATGAGGTATCTGAAGAGGTTTCTCGGGATTATAACGTTTGCCCTGTGCATGGCAGTGATCGCAGGAGCCCAGGAGAATGCGACCATCACCGGCCAGGTGACTGATCCATCCGGAGCTGCGGTACCGGGCGCTGCCATCACCGTCGTGCGTGCAAGTACCGGTGAAGTACGCACCACGCAATCGAGCGAAGCTGGTTTCTTTGAGGTTTCCGGGCTCGCTGTCGGCTCCTACAACCTCAAGGCCGTGGCATCTGGATTCAAGACCTTCACCAGGATAGGCATTGTGTTGGATACCGCGGCGACCGTCCGTGCCAATGTGCCTCTGGAAGTAGGTGCTGCGACCCAGACGGTTACCGTCCAGGCAAATGCGCTGCAGGTGCAGACCGACACCAGCATGATCAGCAGCCTGATCACCGGCCAGCAGGTTAGCGAGCTCGCCACCAACGGCCGCAGCGTGATGGCGCTGACCACGCTGGGCACCGGCGTTACCAATCAGCTGCCCTCCTTCAACGGTGTGACCGCGCAGGGCAGCAGCGCCGAGATCAACTTCAACGGCAGCCGGTGGGATCATAACAACTGGCTGATTGACGGCGGCGAAGTCTATGACCGCGGCAGCGGCGGCAGGCTGGGCGTTGCGATAAGTCCAGACGCGCTGTCCCAATTTCAGATCCTCGCCAGCAATTACACCCCCGATTACGGTATCGCCTCGGGCGGCACCACTTTGATGGTTATCAAGGCCGGAACACAGAAGTTCCACGGTGGGGCGTGGTATTTCGGCCGCAACGACGCCTTCGACTCCCAGTTTTACTTCTCCAAACAGGCAGGCCAGCCCAGCCCCGAGCTTCGCCTCAACATCTGGGGCTTCAATATCGGCGGCCCCGTAATTATTCCCCATGTGTATAACAACGACCGCAATAAGACCTTCTTCTTCGTCAACGAAGAGTGGCGGCATTTCATCCAGGGAGCCAATCCCTCCGTTGTGAATACGATTCCGGCGCCGTTCTTCCCCACCGCTGGCAGCGATCTGAACTACACCCCGCTCAGTGGAAATCCATTGATCGTCCCGAGCACACTGGACCCGAATAAACTCGCGCTATATGCCGCGGACGGTTTGACTCCGGGGAAGCCGTTTCCCAGCGCTGGCGGCGTCTATACCATTCCAGCCAACCTGCTTGATCCCAATTCCGTGGCCTTCATGGGCACCGGAAATATCCCCAAGCCCAACACTGCTAACGGCACTCAGGTAGTTGCCTCGCCGAAGCAGCCCACGTATCTCCGCGAGGACGTGGTTCGCATTGACCACCATATCAACGACAAATTTCAATTAATGGGGCACTGGATTCACGATTCGATGGATCAGACCATCTTTCCTTCCATGTGGAGCGGCGACAGCTATAACACGGTTGGCAGCGTCTTCAAGAACCCGTCGTGGGGGACTGTTGTCAGGCTCAGCCAGGTGCTTTCTCCAACGCTGCTGAATGAGACAGCTTTTAACGTGAATGGGAACACCATTAATATTGACCCGGTTGCGGCGCCCGGCGCCTCCTTCACGCAGCCAACCGGCTGGAACGCCGTGGGCATATTCAGCGGCAACAACGCGCTGAACCGACTTCCCTCTATAACTTTTGCAGGTGCGCCGAACACCGAGTGGACGATCAACTACTGGCCATGGCGTAACTCTTATCTCAACTACCAGATTCGCGACGATCTCTCGTGGACCCGGGGAGTGCACGCGTTTAAGTTCGGCTTCAGCTACATGCGGAATGCCAAGAACCAGCAGCAACAGGCCGATACCCAGGGCGACTACACCTTCAACCAATCGGGTTTTTCGGGAGACGCATACGCCAACTTCCTGCTGGGATTTGCCAGCAGCTTCCAGCAGCTTAACCAGCAATCGATCTTCCACTGGCTGAACAACACGTACTCAGTCTATGCGCAGGACAACTGGCGCGCCTTCCCAAGACTTACGCTTAACCTCGGCCTTCGCTGGGATGGACTGCCGCGCGTCTTTGAAAAGAACAACCGGACTTCAAACTTCGTTCCGGCCGCCTTCAACGCCGCGGACGCTCAGTCCCCGTCTCCGATCGACGGTTCTCTGGATCCCACTGGTCCAGGCTTCAGCCAGCCCCCCGGCGCGCCAGTGCCGTTCTATCTGAATGGCGTGCAGCTGGCTGGTGTAAATGGAGTCCCCAGAGGTCTGGTAAAGAATTCGTGGGGAACGATCCAGCCGCGTGTCGGTTTTGCCTACGACTTCAATGGAGACGGCAAAACCGTTATCCGCGGCGGCGTTGGAGTGTTCTTCGAGCGCATACAGGGCAACGATATCTACGGCACGGATACAAACCCGCCCAATGCCTATCAGCCTAGCGTCAGCAACGTCTACTTCTCGAATCCAAATACCAGCAGCCTTACGGGGCAGACCTCCGCTGCGCCGTTTTTCCCAGGCAACTTTTCTAATCTCACAGTTTATTACCCCAACCCGGGCTCCGCTCAGTTCAGCCTAGGAGTGCAGCACGAATTGGCTCCCTCCACCGTATTTATCGTCCAGTACGTCGGTATGAGCTCCTGGCACCAGAATGTCCAGCGGGCGATCAATACTCTACCTCTAACAAATACCGATCCCGTCGACCCAACCAATCCTTTTTACGACAGGCAGGGTGTAGCCGGACAATTGCCAGACCCCGCCAACCCGGGTAAGAATTTGCCTGCGTTTAACACAAATCGCTACCGGATATATCAGGGGTTTGGCAGTATCGGCCAGGTAGAAAACACGACGAACGCCAGCTACAACTCTTTCCAAACGGGTCTGCGTATGCAGAACAGGCATCAATTAACTGTCCAACTGTCCTATACGTATTCCCATGAGATTGATATCCAGAGCGGCGATCTGAACTCTACGACCTTGGCGGGATCGGGAGGCCAGCTTTCCAATCCGTTCTTTACGAATTACGACCGTGGCTCGGGTACCATCGATCTACGGCATGTATTCTCTGTAAACTACATTTACTCTCCAACCTGGTTCCAGCATTCTCAGAGCGCCCTCGAACGCGTGTTGCTCGGCGGATGGCAACTCTCAGGCATCACCCAGGCCCAGAGCGGGCACCCGGTCAACGTCACATATTCTCCTGACACGCTTGGTCTGGGTGGAGGCACAACCAATCGTCCTAACCTCGTTGGTCCGGTGAGGTACCCGAAGACGCAACAGGCATGGTTCAATACTTCGGCTTTCGCGGCACCGGTTGGTCCGTGGGCCGGAGGACCCAATCAGGGCTTCGGAAGCGCCAACAAAGACACGATCGTTGGTCCTGGTCTCTTCAACTGGAATATCAGCCTGTTCAAGGACTTCCACATCACGGAAGAGGTAGGGATCCAGCTCCGTGCGGAATCTTACAACACCTTCAACCACACGCAGTTCAACGCGATCAGCTCCGGATTTACCAATAGCAACTTTGGTCAGACGACGTCAACGAATGATCCACGAACCTTCCAGTTTGGCGGAAAATTCTATTTCTAAGAAATTAACCTCCCTGAACGCAGTGAAGCTTATGCTTCACTGCGTTTTTTCTTGCAAGATTTTTCGGATTCCACACAAGCGGTTTGATCTTTTTGCAGGCGACGAATTACTTTAACTACACGCTTACCTTATGCGTTTAGTCGCCGTCCCCTATCTTTTCTTTCTAGCTACGATAACGGCCGGAGCGCAGGACACTCCAGCCCACAGAGCCCTCGCTCTTGAGCAGCAAGGGCAATGGAAGCAGGCGGAAGCGGCCTGGCGCGAGGTGATTCAGCAGAAGCCCGCGGATGGAGTCGCCCACGCCCATCTTGGCCTGGTTCTGGCACGCGAGGAGGATTACGCGCAGGCCGCAATCGAGGATCGCAAGGCGTTGGCGCTCAAGACGAATCTGCCGGGCATCGAGTTGAACCTTGGATTGGCTCTCTTCAAGCAGGCGAAACTGGATGAGGCGATCGGTCCGCTCAAGACCGCGGTCGCGAAGGCTCCGAACAATATGCAGGCGCAGATTCTCCTCGGGATGTGCTATTACGGGACCGCGCAATACGCGCAGGCTGTGCCCTATCTCAAGTTGGCGGTGGCCAAGACTCCAGACAATCTGCAATTGCGGACTGCGCTGGCTCAGAGTTGCCTGTGGTCCGTCCAGTACGACTGCACCCTGGAGCAATACAAGCAGATCCTTTCTTTAAGCCCGGAATCTGCGCAGGCGGATATGCTGGCCGGCGAGGCTCTCGATGGCATGAATGACATGGATGGCGCGATCCGTCAGTTTGAAGCCGCAGCCAAAGCTGCCCCCAATGAACCGAACGTGCACTTCGGTCTGGGATATCTACTTTGGAAGCAACGCCAGTACGCTGCTGCAGAGACAGAATTCAAACTGGAGTTGGCCAATGACCCGAATCACGCGCAGGCCCTGGCATATCTTGGAGACGTAAAAATCAAGCAGAACGATAACACCGCAGCGCAGCCGCTTTTAGAGAAGGCTGTCCAACAGCCCGGCACGCCGCGCGTCGCGTTTGTCGACCTTGGCACCCTCTATACGGATCAGGGACATAACGACGAAGCAATCGCAGCATTTCGGCACGCAATTAAGATGGATCCGGCGCAGGTGGATGCGCATTGGCGCCTGGCGCGTCTCTACGCTTCCATGGGACGCCAGCAGGAAGCTAAGGCGGAGTTTTCGAAAGCAAACGACCTTCACAAGGAGCAAGACGAATCATTAGTAAAGCGGATGGCTCCGCGCACGAATTGAGCCGCATGACTGGTGTGACGCCAGTACCTGTAACGGCGCCCGCGGAACGAAAGGAATTCGACTGCTTTTTGGGGGATGGATGGGGATCGCAGGCCTTCGATTCGACGCAGAAGGTTCTGCCGTCAAACAATTCCT
>CAYVSQ010000291.1:0-2589 GCA_964453815.1 uncultured Acidobacteriaceae bacterium
TGCTTCGGGCGCAGGGAGTGATCCCGTAGCCCCCGCGAGTGTCGTGTCGGCTGTGATTCTTAGGCTCGATGCGGACTCCGGCGAGGCGCAGAAAGGGCGTGGAGACGCGAGCGATCGAGGGGTAGTACTCGCGGGTGACCAACAGGACGGTATCGTTGGTCGGGCTTACATACGGGCGCGGGGGCAGGGGCGCCTGCATTACATCCAGAATGGATTGCGGAGGCTGGTGATAACGCGAAGCGGTATCGGATGGGGCGGCAGGCGGGTTCGATTGCGCAGCTGCCAGCGAGGCCTGCATTGAGGCGCAGAGAATTCCGGTGAGGAGGTTTGGCCAATTTCTTGCGTGTTTCATGGACTCCCTCTCGATTGCAACAGAGCCGCTGCTGGTCCGATCTTAGAGAGTATGTTGAAGCGGCGATGCAGTCCAAGCACCTTCGACTTCCTCGGCCTCACGCATTTTAGCGCGATTGCCGACTTCCATGAAAACAAACTGGTATTACGTGCGCAAAGCCGTTATCGACGCAGCATTCGATCGGCAGAAGAACGTGACTAAAGCTGATCCTTCTTGTCCGCAATAAACCGATTATCGCGCAAGCCGCCCTGGAGCTCTCACCGCATATTACCTGCCATTGAGATGTGAAACCGGTCATTGGCGTGTTTGTAGCTCCGACGGGAATGTGCCGACGCAAGTGTATTCAGCACGGTCGTCTTCGACTGTTCTAGCTCAGGAACGGTACGACTCGCAGGCTCAGGTGTTTGTTTCTTGAGAGGCATGGGAGGCGGCTCCTTCCATCGCCTCCTAATGTTGCAAGCAAACCAATCCGAGTGGAATTCGAGAGCTAGTGCGCTCGGGAGGTTTCAACCGCTGTTTTTGCCGACAAAGGACACTATCAGCGTTGCTTGAAACTGATCTAAGGTGGACTTCCGCTGCTGACGCAGGGACACCACTCGCCTCTATACGCGGTGTAGTCCCATGCGGAATCTCAATGAGTGCATGGCTTGATGGCGTCAGCCCAGGATCATGCTTGGCTCGCTCAACCCCCTAGTTTGATCTAAACTTTCTTTATGAGAAATTGGACACCGTATATTGCAAACACTCGAGGAATAGCGGTGAGCGTTGAGCCAACTTACCTTGAGACGAGATCATCTCCTGACAGCTCGCAGTATTTTTGGGCATATCGAGTGATCATCGAGAATCAGGGACAGGAAACGGTGCATCTGCTGAGCCGGCACTGGATGATCACGAATGCGCGTGGCGAATTGACCGAGGTCAAGGGACCAGGTGTTGTCGGGGAGCAACCAGTCCTAAAGCCGGGTGAGCGCTTTGAATATACGAGTGGCGCGCCTCTCAACACGCCGTCCGGGATGATGGGCGGGGCTTACCAGATGGAGAGTGAGGGCGGTGAGCGTTTTGATATTGAGATACCGACGTTCTCGCTGGATCGTCCGAATCAGGGCTTATTTCTGAATTGAGAGAAATAGAGATCGTGGATTCGCGCTAGGTCGCCGGCGTTTGGTGTGCTGCAAGGTCTTCGAATCCGCTGAGTGTGTTTTTGTGGATTGCGATTGGATCACCGCCTAACCGGCAGTTACATGTGAGTAAACAGCATCGAGCTGGAGACAGATTGCCCCTGGTGTGTAGCTTTGAGAATTATTTGTCGTAGGGATTCAGAATTAGTTCCTGTTTGCCAACCACACACTCGGAGCGCGGAAAGATACGTGCGTACTATTATTCGATAATCAGTTCGGGTTAAAGGAATGACTGTAAAAGCCGCCAAATTACTTGCCCTAGGGATCGTCCTTTGGACGATGGGTGCGCACGCAACGATACGTGTCGTCCAGAAGAAGGTTTCTGTAAGCCGCGCACTTGCAGGTCACGTTGCTGTCCTGGGAACAGAAGAACCAGCGAGCGGAGTAACAGTAGGACTCTGCAGTCCCGACTGGAAGAAAATCATCGCTACTACGAAGACCGATGATGAGGGACACTTCTCGCTCGAAAAGCTCGCGAACACAAGACTGTTCTATCTTCGTGTGTCAGCACCGGGCATGGATATTTATCAACTTCGAGTTCGCATCGAGAAGCACGCTGCAGAAGAGCTAAAAATCCATCTCAGTGTTGCGACGTAGGTGCTTTTCTCACCCGTGGACGACCATCCTCCTGGAACTCGACTTTCGAATTCAAAGAGCCGCCCTGACTCTGTTCGAAATGTTCACAACATATGCCCTGACGAAATCTTAGCTTGTCGTCTTCTGAGAGTTTGTATTGAATTCGAGGTTCGCCCCTCTCGTCCAGAACGAGGCGATTCTCAGGAGAGGTGGTGTCGATGAGCACTCCGAAACCAGCAAGACTTCGGAAAGACTGCACCATGCCATAGGTGTGCAAGGCCGACCCGGGAGACATCAACGCCGCATAAACGGGTGGAGCGGACATCGATTCCAGGGCGTAACCGCGATCGACAAGGTGATCGTCGACGTATACGGACGCCTGTGTACCGTTAAGGGCATCGATAGTTCTATCAAATTTCCCGACCTCGGGGCGTTGACAAGAAGTTCCTGGCCGCTCATGATCAAGCCCATCGCCGAGGTAAG
>CAYVSQ010000292.1:0-7382 GCA_964453815.1 uncultured Acidobacteriaceae bacterium
GATCTCAGCGATGTACATTGGCGATACATTCGAGGCCAGGCCGATTGCCACGCCTCCAACAATGCGCCATGTGATGAACGTGGCGAAGCTATACGACCATCCGGTTAAGACTGACGAAATGGCGAAAAGCAAAGCAGAGAAGAGCAGAACCTTTTTTCGTCCAAGGCTGTCGCTCATTCTTCCTGCCATGAGCGACCCGACAAAACACCCGACCAAAGCGGAACTGTTCGCCCATCCGACCTGAGCGGCTGAGTTCAAGTGAAAGAAGGCTTCATAGAATGGTTTGGCGCCGCCAATTACCACCCAGTCGTAGCCAAAGAGCAGCCCGCCCATTGCGGCGACCAGCGCAATCATCCAGACATAACGAATACGCAGCTCGTCTTCAAACGCAGTGGCGGATGCTGAAGTCGAAGTCGCAATCTGCATGGCTACCCCGCTCCTGCGGGGACTATGCCGAGCTGTCCGATTAGGTCGGCAGCGCCGGTATGGTTCCTGTCCAGATGCAAGACCTCCTCAAGCAGAGTCGCCGCCTCATGAGTCCGATTGAGTCCTACCAAAGCTTGGGCACGCAGGAATCTGGCCTGAGCACGATTCCGCAAAGCAAGGTCCTCATCGAACAGAAGCATGGTCGGCAGTGACGTTGCAAAATAGTCGATCTTCGGAGTCGTGCCCTCCAGCTCAACGGAGTAAACGTAGATGCTTTCGAAAATGCGACTGGCTTTCTCCCGGTCTCCGAGTGAAAGCTCCGCCATCCCAGTCCAATAAGTCATCTCCGAGACGTCGCAAACCGACATCCGCTGAAAATCACCGTGCTGATGAGCCGCACGTTCCCACCATGTGGTTGCGTCAACTCTGTGCCCAAGCGCTTCGTAGGACTTACCTATCCAATAGTAGAGTTCACTCTGATTCGCCAGTAGATGCTTCGCCTCCCCTAAATTCTTCGGAGGCTGAAGCGCAGAACGAAAGTGTTCGAGTGCAGCGGAATCGCCCTTTCGGCTCAGGGCCTGTTTTCCGAGCAGCATTCTCGACCGCACATACTGAGCCAGCACCAATCCCTCGCCTCCTTCCCAGGGTTGAAACTGGCGCTCCGAGAGAAGTTCAAGGGCCGCCTCAGGTCTTCCTAGCTGGTTGTAGAGGGTTGCCAGTTCGACCGAGAGATCGTCGCGCTGAGAAACAAGTGGTATATGGCGTTGAAGTTCCTGCACCCGGACGGTTGGGTCTACGCCAATGCGCTTCCAGAGTTGATCGCGTTCATAGAGGACCCTGCCATCCTTCGGGTTGGCAGTGAAGGCAAGGTCAAAAGCAGCTTTTGCTTCAGAGACGCTTCCTCTGATGTTGAACATGGCAATACCGAGGTTTCGCCAAACGGTCGAGTGCTTCGGATTGAGTCGAGCCGCGGATTCCCACGCTTGAATCGCCTCTTCATGACGGCGTCGATCATAAAGCCAATTCCCCAGCAGGCAGTAAGCCGAAGGCTCGTTGGGAAATGCGGCGATAGCAGACCTCAGAATCTGCATCTCATCAAGGCGGGAAGGAAAGCAATAATCCAAAGGAGCTTCGTTAGCTGCGGCCCACAGTTCCGCTGCACGGGAAGAACCTAGCCGCGTCTCGATCTGAGCTAACGTGAAGAGGACGATTGGGAGCGAACCGTCTCGAGTAGAGGCTGGCACCAGGCGCAGCAGTCGAGCGGCGTCTTCTAATTGGCCGCAGCGCATGAGGTCGTATGCCAGGTCCAGGCACTCCTGACCGGCTGTCGGTGGAATACCGTCACGAAAGCGCGAAGACAGATCGAGTG
The DNA here is from genome assembly GCA_964453815.1 of uncultured Acidobacteriaceae bacterium. Classification (GTDB taxonomy): domain Bacteria; phylum Acidobacteriota; class Terriglobia; order Terriglobales; family Acidobacteriaceae; genus Silvibacterium. The sequence goes on from CAYVSQ010000292.1 coordinate 1,796, forward strand.
GATCGAGGGCTCGAACTTTGCGGTGTTCCGCTTCGGCCTCACAGTCGCGACCGAGCCTCTTCAATACCAATACCAGCAGATTGCGGGCATTGAGATTGTCCGCATCGCCTGCTAGTGAGGCCTTGACGTGATCGTGTGCGGCTTGCCAATCACCCCGACTCGCGTCGATCTCCGCGAGAGCAAAATAGGATGCCGATCGCCAAGCTGCATTCCAGGTGGCCTTGTAAAGCGCATCGTAGGCTTCCTTTTCATGGCCGCGAAAACGCTCCACGATGCCCAGATTGTAGTAGGGCTCGCCATCATAAGGATTCGGATTCAGCCTGGTCAGGCGAGCGATGGCAGTCTCAAAGTGCGCTGCAGCCTGATCAAACTCGCCTCGCCTCATGTGCCAAAGGCCGAGAGCGCTATTAACGCGGCTATCCTCCGGCTCCCGTTTGAGCGCTTCGTGCCAATAGGCTTCGGGGTGCCAAGTCGCGTGGCGATATTGACTGAGATGCAGACCTGTGAGGTAAAGCTCCTCGACGGTCTCAACCTCCAGCGGTGCAGGCGGCTGGATTGCAACGGCGGACGCCTTTGCCGGAATCACCTTTGCTGGGTCGTATTCGATAAGGGTTGCGCCTTGCGAGACTGCGCGCACGCTTACAGGCTGGTCGGCCAGGTGCTCGGGAATCTCGACTGAGAAGAGGATAGGATGGGTGGCGTCCAAGTTGACTTCACGGCGATCAATTTCCGTAGGCCCGGATCTGCAGAAGACAGTGATCCTTCCCAGTGAGTGAGTTCCACAGATGCCAATATGCGCCTGTCGATTCTCCAGGCGCACGTTGAGCGCTGCATCCAGGTTGGAGGCCTGGGGTATTCCGATGGCCTGAATAGGAAACCAGTTCTGGGCAAACGTCTTCGTCTCCCACGGCGCAAGGAAGGAAAAGTCTGGCTGATTATCCGTATAGACGCCTGCCATCAGCTCGATGTAGGGGCCATCGTGATCCGTCAAGCTCCGGTCCCAAGCGTAGCCGAACTCGTGATTGCCCCAGGTCCATTGCTTCTTGCCGGGAGAAATGTGGTGATTCGCCACGTGAACTACTCCGGCATTCGCGGCGTGATCGTATCCGCCAAAGAAGTCCTCTTCCGTCTTTGTGATCATGTAGCTGGTCGGCACGGGAATGTTAGAGTACCAGCTCAGGTCGTTTGGTGGGTAAGAGCCATCGGGCTGAAAGCACCGAGGCTTCTCCTCAATCGGAACGCCCGAGGCGGCGCGGCCCGCGTAATCCACTCCATAGTAGGTCCCGGTGCTCTGCGGAAAGGTCGTCACCGCCCGCTTGGCATGATCTGCAACGAAGCGAACATCGGTGGGGAAGAACGACTGATATTTCTCGTGTACCCGCGTTGCGACATTTGCCCACCAGAGAAATGTCTGTACATATGGAGTGCGATTGAAGAGCCTGACCTTCAGTTCCACAATGGTACGGCCGGGGCGAAGGCATATGCCGTGCATGCCCTTCATGCGCAGCATGGGGTCGTGGTCGCTGCACCATACAGTTACGGAGCCGTCTGAATCTTGCTCGATCTCGGTCTCGACCGGCATGAACGTAGCTGGCCGATGGTGCTGCGGCCAATTGAACTCAACACCGCCTGATATCCAAGGTCCCGCCAAACCAACTAAAGCTGGTTTGATCACGTTCTGCCGATAAAAAAAGTCATATTCTGTCGTCTTGTGGAGTCCCACGTGGATTCGGCCGCCGATCTCGGGCAGGATCATGAGCCTCAAATATTCGTTCTCGATATGGATGGCTTGCCAACTGCGCTTTTTGGGTTCAGTGGCAATTCGATCGATAAACGGTAGCGGGTACACCCGACCACTACTGCCCTGGTAAACGCGCTTTTCGAAGAACATCGGATTCAGATCGGGATTAGCGGGCTCGTACGTCAATATTTCCACTGCCTGGCGCCATGCTTTCACGGGACCATTGAGACCAGATGGGGCCTCCGGAAGTTTTAAGAGACTCTCGTCAGTTTCCGGTTCGAGATTGCGGCCTTCGATTGACATGTAACTCTCTGCTCTTACCGTCGGTAACGTACACGTAAATTTTGTCGTCGATTCTCATTGTTGTCAATGGGTATTTCCGCCCATCGATTGTGAGGCCGCTGATACAAACTGACGAACACCACTCCGTATTCAATCACGGACGGCACATCAGGAAAGATCAATGTTTGAACCCCCGGAAGGAGGCGGCGAATCGGCGCAGTTTACTCCTGAGCCACAGAGTAGCGACGTCGGTCGTTACGAAATCATTCGACTTTACCGCTTCGCTTTCAGCTTGTTCTCCTGGTGAAAATGGTGTCTTCTAACGGGGACCTAATTGATGTTGATTACGTGACCCACCTAATATGCTTACTCTCCGGGTGTGCGCTTCACGAACCTCTCTTCCTAGAGGCTGTCATGCGAGTTAGGTCAGTGTATGCGGACGATCATGAGACAGCCGACGAAACCTCGATGGGACTTCGACGTGTACGTGACCGCCTCGCCATCACCCAGATTGGTGTTCTCAGATGTGACGATTTCGAAATACGCGATTGCGATAGATTGGCTGAGTTCGTGAACGAAACTAAAAAGCTCTTGCTTGAGAATGATCTTTTACAGGTTCAAATTCTGCCCGCCTTCGGCGGCAAGATCACTTCCTTGCGTAGTGTGCGAACGGGGGAAGAGTTTCTGCTGCCTCCCCTCCAAGGCTACCGGCACGTCTCAGTTTCGGCCAGTTTCAGCGAAAGTGACGGGGGTGGCTTCGACGAGTGCTTGCCAAGTGTTGCGACCTGCGACAGCATTGCGGACGAACCTCCGGTGCCCGACCACGGCGATCTATGGCGGTCCACGTGGAATGTCGTCTCGAAGGGCGACGCCATTGTCCTCCATTGCGATGCAGTGTCACGTCCCCTGCGTCTGACCAGACGGGCCATACTGGATGGTTCATCGTTGATTCTCGAGTATGACCTTGTGAACTTGTCGGAGAGGCCTGCTACATGGCTCTGGTCCGCTCACCCGCTACTCAAGGTCGATAGTGGTGATCGCATCGTATTGCCTCATGAGATCGAAAATCTCACCGTGAGCTACTCTGCCAACGATCTCCTCGAAAAGGCCAGTTCAGTTCCGTGGCCACTTGCACAGTCGACATCGGGCTGTTCTCTTGATCTCAGCAAAATGAGCGATAGGGACGGTACAACTGCACACAAGCTATTTGCCCGAATGGGCAAGTCCGGCTGGGCGGCACTGTATCGGCGGAGGATTGGACAAGGGCTCGTGATGCGGTTTGACCCGTCCGTTCTCCCTTACCTTGGACTGTGGATCTGCTCCGGCGCATGGCCTGCGTCCGGAGCCGAAAAACAGTACACCGTGGCGCTTGAACCCACGACGTGCAATATGGACTCCTTAGCATCTGCCTGTCTCAACAAAACAATTCGCAGTCTGAACGCTCGAGAGCACTTTAGGTGGAAACTGCAGATTCAGTTAGCCGGGGCCAGCCGGCCTCTCAACTATCAGGATTTCTGCACGACTGCAACCATTGCAGCACGCCCTTGAGGTCATGCTTCAAGCCTCTGCAGTATTACGGCGGAGAGCAGAGCGAAGCCATCAGGCGACGCACAGCGGCCCGCACTGTCGTTTTCCGTTAACGTACACGAGTTTTAGAAGACCGTCTTATTCACGGGCAAAAAGCGAAACTTGGCACCCATAGGCAGCGCAGGGCGGCGTCTAAGAACCGCTTGAGCCAGCCGCCTCCACCTATGCCATACAATCGAATCTTCGAGCGGATCTATATGAAACCTGCCAGCATCAAAGACATCGCTCAGGCTCTAGGCACTTCCATCGGCTCGGTGGACCGCGCCTTGCACAACCGTTCCGGTATAAGTCCCGCGACACGGGCGCGGATTCTCAAGAAAGCCGAGCAGCTCGGCTACCGGCCGAATCTTGCCGCCCGCTCCCTAAAGCTGAATCGCAGATTGCATATTGGCGCTTATTTCCCCGAGCAGATCGCTTCGTTTTTCGATCCCTTGCGATCAGGGGTCCGCGCTGCCGCCGCAGCCTCTATTGGATTGAATGTCGATCTGGCTTTCCGCTCGTTTCCCCGGCTCGATGCGGGAGATGTGGAGTTACTCGCCTCCGATGCTAGCCGGAAGTTTGGTGGCATCCTGATCACTCCAGGCAATCCGAGCCGCATTGAGCCTGCGCTGCGCACACTGGCGCGCCAGGGCGTGGCGATCATCTGTGTCGCCAGCGACGCTCCGCGCAGCGAGCGGTTGGCTTCGGTAGCGATCGATGCTTATGCCAGCGGCGCTATCGCCGCGGAACTTTTTTCGCGCACCATTCTCAAAGCGGGGCATTTGGCAACAATCACCGGGAAACTGACTACGCTCGATCATGCGGAGAAACTGCGGGGATTTGCGGCCAATCTCGCTTTGTACGCGCCGCACTTGGCTCTGCTGCCAGCTATCGAGTCGCACGAAAGCTCCCAGGAAGCCTATCGGCAGGCCATGGCCTTGCTGTCACGCACGCCCCGTCCGCTGGGAATCTACGTCAGCACAGCCAACAGCTTGCCGGTGCTGCGCGCGCTAAAAGAGATGAATTTGCTCGGCAAAGTTCAGGTGATCGCCACGGATATCTTTCCAGAGCTTGTACCTTATATTGAATCGGGCGATGTTTTTGCTACCTTGAATCAACGCCCCTTCAGCCAGGGCAGGACTGCATTTGAGTTGCTTGTGCGCTACCTAGTTGACGGTTCGGTTCCGAAACCAGTGACGTCTCTTGCCCCGGATATCGTACTGCGTAGCAATTTGGCGCTCTTCGTCACGCCGTAGAATCCGTCTTGCGCTGATTAAGTGCTTGCGTGTCGGCGAAAAGCAGTGGCCAATCTCACCCGTGCGCTTGCTCGATGAAAGTGTTTACAGGTGGCCTTTCCTGCGCAGATCCTAAAGTGCTCGACTGAGCTCGAGTGAGAATGTGCTCTGCGCCATAGCCTATTTGCAATCTGATATTGCGCCATTCCAGCCGCATCGTTGGAAAACATGCGGGACATCTTCGAAAGCAAACTCGAATCAACTTTCGCGCGGTGTAGCGATCCAAGAAAGAGATTTGCAAAATATTTCTTGACACGTCTTCATAGCGAAGAGTACAAAGAACCGCGTCCGTTATCGTACACGTAATTTTTGACATTCGCAGAGTTCAAACATGACTTTAACGGTCGATGTATCGCCTGAAACGCAGCAAGAATTCGAGACAGTGTGGAATTCACTTCGTGGTCGGAGAGACTGGTCACTGAATTGGTGACACGTAGGCTCTGCCCCAGATGGCCGAAAAGGGTCGTTCGGGGTGGTCAGAATCCACTACACGATGGCCAGCTAAGAGGAGCAACAGAGCAACGATTCAGGAGACAAGATGCGATTGGCAAGGGCACTGAGAGCAAAGAACTGGCCGATATGGCGGCGGCGGACTGGCGGGAGAAAGATGCAAGAAAGAGGCTTTATTCGTGCGCCGCGGCGCACTGTTGGAAAGCGGAAGATTCCGATGTTCACTTTCGCTGCGGCGTTCGGCTTGATGCTC
>CAYVSQ010000293.1:0-16554 GCA_964453815.1 uncultured Acidobacteriaceae bacterium
TACGCGAGGTTTGCGGAGCGCGCCAGTGGTCGATGTATGAGATTTGATGCACGCAGCTGATGGTGCAGTGCGGAGCGCACGTCTTTTCCGTGAGGAATTCGCGCTTGAGGTCGGCCTTGGTATATTCGGCGAGCGGTACGCCGGGAAAGCCGCGCTGCTGCGAGCAATAGTGCACCAGGCCGTTCTCGCAGATGTAGAGGTAGCGCGATCCGGCGCGGCAGCGCCAGTCATTCGGCTCGCCGTTGGCGATCGCTTCCTGGAACTGGTTAAAACGCGAATAGTTGCGCTTCTTCCAGTTGCGCATTTCAAAGTAGACGCGGCGTTCTTCGTTCTCGAGCGGCTTGAGCTGGCCGTCTCCGTCATGGATGATGCCGATCGTCGATGTGAATCCAAGCTGGATGGCGCGCTTGCCGATAACGATGGCGTCGTAGGGATCCTTGATGCCCCCCCCGACTACGGAGTTGATGTTGATGTGAAAGTCGGCGTGCTCCGCAAGCATCTGCAGCTTTTTGTCGAGTACCTTGAGGCTCTTCTTTGAGACCTCGTCGGGCTGCACATTATCGATCGAGATCTGCATGTGATCGAGGCCAGCTTTGTTCAGCCGCTCGATGCGATCGGGCATGAGCAGATAGCCGTTGGTGATCATTCCAGCCAGGGCGCCGTTGTAACGTATGCGGCGGATGATGTCGTCAAGCTCGGGATGAAGCAGCGGTTCGCCACCAGAGATGGTAATGATGCTTGTGCCCAGGCGTCCCAGATGGTCGATGCGGCGGATCATCTCACCGAGAACGACCGGCTTCGAGAAATCGTCGTATTCATTGCAGTAGGCGCAGGCGAGATTGCAGCGGCGCATAGGCACGATTTGCGCCATGACCGGATGACTCGTCGAGGCCAGCGAGTGGCCGACAATGGCCAGTTCGCGCACTTTGCGCGCGGCTGCTGTGATGCGGCGAGCCGGGGTCTGCTTGCGGGTCTGAATCGACACGCCATGTCCGGATTGTGCGACGGTTGGGGACATAACCTCCCATTATTGAATCACAAGCGGGGGGTGGGTGCGAGCGACGCAGGCTGAACGGGGCTTCTCAGGGGTCGAACGGAGAAGGGGTGGAATTACAAGAGAATCGGGGACTGTTGGAGAGCAGCCCCTCCTGTTGCAGGATGCTGAAGAGTCTTAGTACATCTCGTTGTACTTCTCATGCGAGCGAAGCGATTCGAGGTCCTTACTGAGGTCCTGCATCTGCTTCTGGATTTGCTTCTGCTGGTCCTTCATCTCTTGCTGTAATTTTGGCATGTCGATTTCGTTCACGGCCTGGCGGACTTGCTGGGTGAGGAGCACCGGATCGAGCTGCTTGAGCTGCTGCATATCGAGTTCTGCGAGGCCGGCATCGATTTCAGGCCGAACAATCTCGATGTCGACATCGGGCCAGCCGAGTTCGCCCTTATGTTTGGCGTCGCCGGCCAACAGGTTCAGGACCTGCTCCTTGTGATTGCGCACGATCGTGACCTGAACCTGCTTGCCGCGATTCGCGTGGAGAGTCTTAAGCCACGTATTCAATGTGGCCATGGACTCGCCATTGACTTTGGTGATGACATCGCCGGCCTTAAAGCCGGCTGTGGACGCAGGGCTATTTTCCGCTACATGCTTCACCAATAGGCCCAGGCCATCCTTGACTCCGAAATAGTCGGCGAGCTGCGAGCCGAGCGTGTCAACATCGACACCCACTGTGGGAGTGCCGAGGGATAATGTGCCAAAGAAGCTGCTGGAACCCCCGAGGCCGTGATTGCTGGGACCAACGAGTGGGAAGGAAGAATCATCGCCGGGATCGGGGACAGTGTGAATCTGCGACCAGGCGTCCTGTTCGACGATGGCGCGGTCAGCAAGCTGTACGTTGATGGTTAGCTGCTGGCCATCCCGCGAGATGGCTAGAACGATGGAGCGGCCAGCCGGCGTTTCATGCAGCATGCGTCGCAGCTGCTCGACGCCTTGGATCACCTGCCCGTTCATCTGCTGGATAACGTCATGGACCCGGAGGCCACATTTGCCTGCCGGTGCGTCATGATCGACCGTGGTGATTTCGACGCCGCTCGCATCCTTGAGCTTAAGGGCGGCGACCCGATCGTTGTCGATGTCGCGCATCTCAATGCCCAGGTAGCCCTGTGAGGTGCGAAACATAAGTGCGGACGAATCCGGCACGATGAGCAATTGCGCGGCGACGGTCGCCGGCGCAAATGCCGTAGAGCCAATCAGGACGGTGATCGAGCCTGCCGTATACACCAACCTCGAAAAATGCCTCATGTGGGTTCCCCTCGATGCGGCGCTTCTTTCTTACGGGAAGTCGCCTGTTTCTCCAGCGAATAGCGAAAGCTGAACGTGACGACTACTGAACTTGCGGGCTCTGGTCAAGCACCAGACGCGATGCGGTTCGGATCTCAGCATTGTCGTCCCGCGCGGCGACCGTGTGCAAGACCTCCCGCACGCTGGAGTCCGCCTCGACCGGCTCCAGCAGTCCGATGGCCTGGGTGCGGACCTTCGGGTCCGGGTCCTTCATTAAGGCTTCGAGCACGGCGTCGCGGACATGGACATCGTCGGCGACATAGGGCTCAAGGCCTTCAAGCGCCTTGAGGCGGACGGTGACATCCTTGTCGTAACGCAAGGCGACCATGAGTGCGTCGCGGATGGGGCCACCGTTGCATTGGTGACCGGCACGGCATTCATCGGCGAGCAGGCCGACGGAGTCGCCGTGGACTCCGGAATTCACTCTGCTCTGCGCACCGATGAGAAGCAGCTGGCGAATCTGCGGGTCGTCGAGAGTGCCGCGGATGGTTTCGGGCTGAAGCCGGTTGTAGACGACCTCAACATTCTCGGTGTTGGGTTCCTGGGTAATGCTGCTGACATTGGCAATATTCCCCAATGACGGATCGACCTGCGCCGGATGCAAGTCAGGGGAAATATGCCCCGCATCGTGCGCGTGCTCACCCGCAAGGTAGCCCGAGTATCCGCCCGCGGTGAGCCCAACCACAAGCACCGCGGAGACCGCAACGGGAGCTGCGCGCAGACGTCCCACACCTTGCCAGAAGCGCTGCCAGACGCGCAACAGCCAACTGCCATGCGGCACGGCGTCGAGGGCTTCCTCCAGGCGAAGACGAGAGCGGGCGATGAGATTCGCTGACGGCTCTTCGACCGGGAGCAGCGACATGGCTTTCGAGAGCGCCTGCACAGCCTCAAGTTCGCGCCGGCAGGCATCGCATTCCGCCAGGTGCTGCTCGAGTTGTGGACTCTGATCGTCGGGCAACTCGCCGTAGACCGCGAGAGCAATGATTTCCTGCGCCGATTCGCACTTCATGGTGTTTCCCTGCCTCACTCGCCTCAAAAGACGGCCTCTGCCCAGGGGCTTTAGCGCAATTCCGCCAGGTTCGCACGTAGCTTCCTGGTCGCGCGGAAGAGTGTATTTTTTGCCGTCTCTTCCGTTGTGTTCAACATCTCGCCGATGGTCCTCAACTTGAGCCCTTGATAATGCTTCAGCTCAAAGACCATTCGTTCGCGCGGCGTGAGCTTATCGAGTGCCTCGCGAATCCGTTCCCCTAAAAACTTCCTGTTCAACTCCCGGTCTGGATTAGCGCTTGCGCGCTGATCGGAGACGTTCGTCAACAGGTCAATCTCATCGCCCGATGCATCGAGCATGACCGCCTGATCTTCCCGGCGCGACTTGCGGCGTCGCAGCAGATCAAGGCACAAATTCGTGACGATGCGATAAATCCACGTATAGAAGGAGCACTCAAAGCGGAAATTTCCGAGATACCGATACGCTTTGAGGAACGCCTCCTGGTGGATATCTTCAGCGTCCTGCTCGGAACCAGTCAGATGCAGGGCCAGTCTTAACACCGCCTGATCATATTGACGCACGAGAGTGTCAAAGGCTGCGCGCGAACCCTGCTGCGCCTCGCGAATAAGATCATTTTCCGTGGCGCGCGCGCTGGGATCGATCGCCATACCTGGCGAGGATTGTATCTTTGATGCGGGGGAGGATGGGGACCGGATACTGGAAGGCGGGAAAAAGCGCAGTGAATCAGCGGGCATTAAGGTTTCCTCAAAACGGGCAGACCAACCCTTGCGATCAAGACGGATGAGAAGGCGGTTCGTTAGCAGGTTGGTGAAATTTCCTACCCACAAATCGACTACACTCCCGTCATGAACAGCGGATATAAACGAGCAGGAAGTGGACAGCTTTGGCCGGAGGACCCGAAAAAGGACGAGCGGACAATTACCGCCTATTGCGACGGTGGATCGCGCGGCAATCCCGGACCGGCGGGCTTCGGTGTTTACATTCAGGGAGCGCACGGCGAATCCATCGGCGAGCTAAGCGAATATCTGGGGAAGAAAACCAACAATTTTGCCGAGTACTCAGGCCTGCTGGCCGCTTTGAATTTTGCCCTGCAGCAGGGGCACTCACGGCTGAAGGTGGTATCCGACTCCGAACTGATGGTGAAGCAGATCAAGGGGCAATACCGCGTCAACAGCCCGGAGCTGCGTCCTCTGTACGAAGAAGCCAAGCGTAGGATCGCCCAGCTCGACTCGTTCCAGATTCAGCATGTGCTGCGAGAGAAGAACCAACAGGCCGACCGCTTGGCAAACCTCGCGATGGACCGTGGTATGAATCGCGGTCCGGAACGCAGGACGGATCGCGACATGGCGAGCAGCTCCCGGCCGGAGGGACGGTCAGAGCCCGCGGCTCCGCAGCCTGTGGTGCGCGGCTTTGTGAAGGGTGGCGTCGTTCACTTTCTCGAAGGCGATCTGCCGGATGGGGTTTTTGTGAGGATTATCCCCGAGCGCGGGTAGGTCCCTGCAGTCATAAATCAAGATTTTGATGAGGCTTTCCTGGATGCGGCTTTCTTGCGTAAGCGCTCATAGCGCAGAGCGATGAGGCCTTTCGAGTAGGTCTTGTTCTCAATCAGTTTGAAGTCGCGCTGCGGAAAGCCGCTCGGGAAAAGCGGGATGCCTTCACCGAGCAGCACAGGTACGATGCCGAGATAGAGTTCGTCGACCAAGTCAGCCTTGAGAAAGTCGCAAGCCAGTTCGCCGCCTCCCATGAGCCAGATGTCCTTGCCGGGGCGCTTGCGAAGCTCGTTGACGAGGGCTGATGGAGTCCGGCGGGTGAAGATTGCCCCATGGCGCTCGCCGGCGGGCTGGGATCGCGACATGACGTAGCAGGTCAGCCCGTAACTGGCAATGGTCTCGCCTCCGCTCATTTTGAGTCCTACGTCGAGGGTCTTACGGCCCATGACTGCGGCGTCAATGGTGGCAAAGAAAGGAGCCATCGAGTAGTCCCTGGGCATGAAGAGGAAATCAACTGCACCGTTGGGGCGCGCGATGTAACCGTCCAGGCTGATTCCGAGACTGAGGGCAACTTTGCGCATCGCAGAAATCCTCGTTAACTTCGCAAATCTTATCTCGCCAGCTCACCTTTGACGATTTCGCTCACCTGGCGACCGTCGGCGCGGAGACCCGCTGCCTGGATGCGAGCCTGCACGGCCTTCATCGCAGTTCCCATGTCTTTTGGCCCAAGGTCGGTACCGGAAACAGCCAACTCGGCCAGCGTTTCTTCGACCAGCTTGCGGATCTCCTGCTCGTCGGCGGCCTTGGGCATGTAGCCTTCGATCAACTCGATTTCGGAGGCTTCCTTCGCGGCAAGTTCGGGGCGATTGCCCTTGGTGAATTGCTCGATAGAATCGCGGCGCTGCTTGATCAGTGTGGTGAGAATCTGCAGCGACTCGGCTTCGTCAAGCGGCGCGCGCTTCTCGATCTCTCTGTTCTTGAGCGCAGTTTTTACCATGCGCAGCGCGGTGGTGCGCTCGCCGTCGCGCGCTTTCATGGCGGCAATGATGTCTTTCTCGATCCGCGCTGCAATGCTTGCGTGCGTCATGTGTGACTCCAAACCTCCCATTATAGAAACAAAGCGCGGCTGGCGCGTGCTCGGTACAATAGTGGGTAAAGGAACCCACCTACGATGATCCGGAAGACACGACTTTTCACGCCCGGCCCGACTCCTCTCCTGCCTGCCGCGCAGTTCGCCATGGCGGCCGCGGATATGCATCACCGCACGGCGGAGTTCCGCGCACTGTACCAGCGCGTGCTCGCTCAATTGAAGACCTTCGTGGGCACCAAAAACGATGTTCTGCTGCTCGCCTCCTCGGGCACCGGCGCCATGGAAGCCGCAGTCTCGAATCTCACCTCGCCCGGCGACCGTGTGCTGGTGCTCTCGGCGGGAAAATTTGGCGAGCGCTGGGTTGCCCTGGCCAAGGCTTTCGGCTGCGCCGTGGATGTGATGAGCGCGCCTTATGGACAGACCTTTTCCCCGGACGAAGTGCGCAAGGCGCTGAAGATCGAAACCCGCGCCGTGTTCATGCAGGCGACGGAATCCTCGACCGGTGTGCGCCACGACGTGCAGGGTGTGGCCAATCTTCTACGTAAGACCGACAGCGGCGCTCTGCTTGTGGTGGATGCCATCACCGGCCTGGGTACAACCCACTTTGATGTGGATGGCTGGGGAGTGGACGTCATCATCGGGGGATCGCAGAAGGCTGTCATGATTCCGCCAGGCCTTGCCTACCTCGGCGTAAGCGATCGAGCGTGGGAGGCAATGGAGATCTCGCTGAACCCGCGCTACTACTTTGACCTGCGCAAGGAGCGCAAAAACGCGCAAAAGGGCGAGTCGTCGTATACCCCTGCGATATCGCTGATCGCGGCTCTGGGCGCGGCACTCGATTACATTACGGCGCAAGGCGGCGGCGATCTGGTCGTGGGTCGTGAGGCGCTTGTCGATAATGCGGAGATCTGCGCCGCCATGACACGTTCTGCGGTACAGGCGATGGGGCTCAAGTTGTTCGCACCCGTTTCTCCAGCTGCCGCTGCGACCGCAGTGCTGCCACCTGCTGGCGTTGATTCGGGCGTAATCGTGAAGGAGTTGAAGAACCGCTTCGGCGCGGTCATTACCAACGGCCAAGGCGAGATGAAGGGCCAGATCTTCCGCGTGGCGCACATTGGTTTATTCGATTACATGGATACGATCGCCATCATCGGCGCTCTGGAACAGGTTGCGCGTTCGACGTTGAAGATTCCGGGTTTTGAATTTGGACAAGCGCTGGCTGTCGCGCAGCGGGTCTTTGCCGATGGCGGGACCGGAGAAGGCTCTTCAGCGAAATCGGAGCTGGCCGAGGCCGTTTCCGCGCGCTAGATTCAGAGGCCTGTACCCAGGCCTCACTCGGGCAAAACAAGAGGAGTAAGAATGAAAATCGTTCTGGCGGAGAAGGTTTCTCCCGCCACTCTCGCCGTGTTTCAGAGTGAACCAAACTGGCAGATCGTGAGCCATGACCAGATCAAGAACGGACTGGCCGCTGAAATCACTGACGCCGATGGTCTGGTGGTCCGATCGGCGGTTCAGGTCGACGATGCCCTGCTCGCCACAGCGCCAAAGCTACGTGTGATTGGCCGCGCCGGTGTTGGCGTGGACAATATTGACGCCGATGCCGCCACGCGCCGCGGCATCGTGGTTATGAACACGCCAGGCGCAAACGCCATTGCCGTCGCCGAGCTCACGCTGGGCATGATGCTCGCGCTGGCTCGGCAACTGCCCAAGGCGAACACGACGATGCATGCGGGCAAGTGGGACAAGAAGTCCCTGCAGGGAGTCGAGCTTCGCGGCAAGAAGCTGGGGGTACTGGGACTGGGCCGCATCGGGCTGGAAGTAACCAGACGAGCGCGGGGCTTCGGTATGGAGGTGATCGGACATGATCCGTTTGTCTCAGCATCGATCGCAAGAGAGAACGCGATTCAGCTGGTCTCCACCGAAGAGCTTTTTCGTGAAGCGGATTACCTCACGCTGCACGTGGGCCTTACCCCGCAGACCGCGGGCATCATCAATCAGGCGACCCTGGTCACGATGAAGAAGGGTGTGCGCATCGTGAATTGCGCGCGTGGTGAACTGATTGTCGAAGAGGAGCTCGCCGATGCGCTCAAGAGCGGCCGCGTAGGGGGAGCGGCGCTCGATGTCTTTCACAAGGAGCCGCCGCAGGATTCACCCTTCTTCTCCATGGAAAATGTGATTCTCACCCCGCACATCGCCGGATCGACGGCTGAGGCGCAAGAGGCGGTGGGTGTGCAGATCGCTCTCCAGGTGCGCGAGTATCTGAAGCTCGGCGTGGTGCAGAATGCCGTAAATCTGCCTTCGCTCTCGCACGAGGAGTATCTGGAGCTTGCGCCCTACATCACGCTCGCCGATCGGCTGGGCGCTTTCCTGGCGCAGTTCCCGGAGGGCAGCATTGAGAGTGTCCATCTCTCCTACAATGGCCGCATCGCGGAAGGTAAGACGGACTTGATTCGTAACAGCGCAATTGAAGGGATCCTGGGACACGCGGAGGGCGTGAACCGCATCAACGCCGCTTCGGTCGCGGAAGAGCGCGGCATCCGCATCCATGAAGAGAAGAAAGCATCTGCCTCCGGCGGAGCGGGCAATGTGCTCAAGCTCACCATCCATACGCATGCCGGCGACGTGGTGGCGAGCGGTACCGTTCTGCATGAGTCGTCCGCGCGATTGCTGAGCCTCAACGGAATCGATATCGAAGCGCCGCTCGAGGGCACCGTGCTGACGATCCGCAATCAGGACGTTCCCGGAGTAATCGGTCGCGTGGGTACGATCCTCGGCGAGCACAATATTAATATTGCCAACTTCGCCTTGGGCCGCGCAGGCCGCGATCATCGGCTTCCTCAGGGAACGGCGCTGGCGGTGGTGCAGGTTGATGGCGAAGTGACTGAGGCTGTACTGAAAGCACTGCGCGGGGTGGAAGCGATTACCGAAGTTCATGTGGCCAGCCTGGGCGAGAAGCTTCAGCCGGTGTCAGTAGAATAGAAACTGTAAGCTTTTGAGGAGTGTTAGCCTTGCCGCTTTACGAGTACCGCTGCCAACAATGCGGCCATCAGTTCGAGAAAATTCAGAGCTTCAGCGCCCCGGATGAGAAGGAGTGCCCGGTGTGCAAGGGCGAACTGGAACGACTCATCTCCGCGCCAGCCATCCAATTCAAGGGTGCAGGCTGGTATGTAAATGATTACGCCGGCAAAGGCGCAAAACCCGCTGCGAATTCGGCCGAGTCGAGCAGCGGTTCGGAGAAACCGGCGGTGGCAGCGTCTTCGTCCGACGGTGGCGGGTCCACATCAGCTTCAGGGACTACATCGAATTCAGGACCGGCTTCTGCGGCTCCTTCCAGGTCCTCGTCAGGGTCTGGGACATCCACCGCGTCAAGCAAAAGCGAGTGATGCCATGCTCGCTCTTAAGTCGCCTATTTCTTCTTAGCCGGCGGCACCTTTGCGCCCGCCTTGCGGGCTTCCGACAGGCCGATCGCGATCGCCTGTTTGGGGTTCGTAACCTTCTTCCCGCTCCGTCCCGACTTCAGCTTCCCCTGCTTCATCGCCTTCATCTCGCGCTCGACTGATTGGGAAGCTTTGGGACCGTATTTCCTCCCAGTCGATTTTTTCTTTGCAGAACTCTTTTTTGTCGTGCTCTTCTTCTTTTCTGGCATCGGGGTTTCCCCTCCAGCAGGTTGAGAAGCGTGCGCGGCTGCGAAAGGTTGTCGCTTCGGCCAGAGCCCATGTCCGGTTTTTTGAGACATGGGCACCCAAGCTGCCAAGGTCGTCGACTGTTACGGTTTCTTAAGCGAAGCCATATCGATGACGAAGCGGTATTTCACATCGGCTTTCACCACGCGCTCGAAGGCTTCGTTGATCTCCTGGATGGGAATCACTTCGACATCAGAAGTGATGTTGTGCTCGGCGCAGTAGTCCAGCATTTCCTGCGTCTCCGCCATGCCCCCAATGATCGATCCGCTGAGAGCGCGCCGCTTGAACAAGAGATTGCCCATCTGGATCGTGGGAGGCTGATCCGGCAGGCCAACCTGGCAATACACGCCATCACGCTTGATGAGCGGGAGATAGGCATTCAGATCGTGCACCGCGGAGACCGTGTCGAGGATGAAGTCGAAGCTGTTCGACTCCTTCTTCATAGCGTCGGCATCGTTCGAGAGCACGACATCGTCGGCGCCCAGCCGTTTTGCATCGGCCGTTTTCGATGCTGAAGTCGTGAACTGGACAACGTGCGCACCGAAGGAATGAGCAAACTTTAAGCCCATGTGTCCGAGACCGCCGAGTCCCACCACCCCCACTCTTTTGCCCGGGCCCACTTTCCAGTGCCGCAACGGCGAGTAGGTGGTGATGCCGGCACAGAGTAGCGGAGCAACGCCGGCCGGATCGAGCTTTGTCGAGACGCTGTGCACGAAATGCTCATCGGTGACAATATTGTTCGAATAGCCGCCGTGGGTCAGGTCGCCATACTTGTCATAGGCGCCGTAGGTGAGAGTGACGCCTATCTCACAATACTGCTCTTCGCCGGCTTTGCAACCTGGGCAGGTGCGACAGGAATCTACGATGACGCCGATACCGACACGATCGCCCACTTTGAATTTGCTGATGCTGGAGCCGACAGCGGTGACGCGGCCCACAATCTCGTGTCCGGGCACCATGGGATAGATGGCGTTACCCCACTCGTTACGAACGGAGTGGATGTCGGAGTGGCAGACGCCGCAATAGTCGATTTCGACAGCGACATCATGGTCGGCGAGGTCGCGTCGGCTGAAGCTGATCGGGGCGAGAGGCGTGGTGGATTGTTGTGCGGCGTATCCCCAGGATTGAGTCATGCAAGTGCTCCTTACGGTTGGCGATGTGTCGTTCAGCCAAGAACTTGATTAGCTGAAAAGCGGTTACGAAGATCCACGGCATCCTTATGCTTTACAAGAATGTAACGCAGGCGCGATGCTTAGGGAGTAGTGAAGACAGCGATCAGCGTATCCAAGGAAGATTACCTCAAGGCCGTTCTCGAAGCAGAGAGCGAGGGACAGACCGTCATTTCGGCGACACTGGCGCATTGGCTGGGCGTGTCGCCGCCGGCAGTCTCGATGGCCGTCCGCCGGCTTAAGCGCGACGGCTACGTTGAGGTGAAGGCCGACGGCGTGGTGCGGTTGACGCCCAAGGGCAAGCAGACTGCTCACAAGACTGCGCTACGGCATCATTTGATCGAGCGCATGCTCTCGGAGATGTTTGGCATGCCCTGGTATGAGGTTCACGACGAGGCCGAGCGGCTGGAGCATGCAGTGTCGCCAGCATTTGAAGCGCGTCTGCTGGAAAAGCTCGGCAAGGAAGAACTGTGCCCGCACGGGAATGCGGTGTTGCCGGAGAATCCCGCGAAGCGTGCGAAGCGCGGATTGCGGACCCTTGCGGAAAGTGCCGAAGATGCCGAGTATACAGTTGCCAGCCTGTATGAGCGCGATCCCATGCTGCTGCGTTTCCTGCATGAGACAGGCATTGAGCCGGGAGGCGCAGTCCGTGTGCTCAAAAAGAACTATGACCAGACGCTGGCGATTGAAACGCCAACCGGCTCCTTCACGCTGGGGGCGCCTGCGGCGGAAAAAGTCTGGGTGAAACCGCGAGCCCAGAACGCCGGAGGCGGCGCGCGGCGACAAAACTAAGAAGAGCGTCCGCGCGCACCTCTCCACCTCCAACCGACTTTCCACATGCAACGGTTTCTCCACCTTATGATGGATATTTTTCTCCCCCGCCAGGTGTGTAGTATTCGGACAAGAATGCGAATGTTCCGCCGTCTGAGAAATACAGTAGCCCTGAGCAATGCAGCACTAAGAAGTACCGTACTGATATCTGCGGTGCTCTTCGCCGCGGCTACCGGCTTCGCACTCGATCCGCACCAGAGCCTGCGGCACTACGGTTACCAATCATGGCAGACCGACAATGGGTTACCTCAGAACACAGTCCACGCGGTGCTGCAAACGCATGACGGCTATATCTGGCTCGCAACCGAGGCGGCCCTTGTGCGTTTCGACTCGGTGAAGTTTACGGTCTTCACACACAAGGACACACCGCAACTCGGCAGCGATCTTATCTACAGCCTGCTGGAAGACAAGTCGGGCACGCTTTGGATCGGTACGTCGAGCGGGGTGACGCGTTATCGCGATAAGAGCCTTCAAACGTTCTCCGAGCCGGATGGATTGCAGGCCAACGCCGTGTGGTCTCTGCACGAAGATCGCAGCGGCGTGATCTGGGCGCTTACCGCGAGCGGCTTGGCCCGCTTCGACGGCCAGCGCTTTAGCGGCGTAGCCGGGATTCCACCATTGAGTGAGACGAGTCGAATGCTCGACGCCGCGGATGGTTCGCTGTGGCTGGGCACTCCGGAAGGGCTATTCCATGCAGCTCAAGTCGAATCGCCCCAGTTCAACCTTGTAGGACCGGCGGCTGTGATTCAGGCCGTAGCTTTGGACAAGAACGGCCGCGTATGGGCAGGTATGCCGAACGGCCTTGAGATCTGTAGATCTGACAATTGTGATCCATTCACATTGCCGGGCGCTTCGCCCAGGGGCATGAATGTAGCCGCTCTCGCCACCGATACGACAAACGCAATGTGGATCGGTACAGGTGCGGGGCTTCTCCGTTACGACGGTTCGCGGACGGTTGCTTACACGGCAAGCGACGGGCTGCCGTCAGAACTTGTGCAGCTGCTGGTCTGCGATCGTGAGGGCGCGGTGTGGCTGGGAACCGGCGCCGGGATTGCTCGCATCGCCAATGGGAAAATCGAGGCTTTCACACCGAAGGAAGGGTTCTCGAGCAACGTGGTTCTTTCGATTCTCGAGGATCGCGAAGGCAATCTTTGGCTGGGAACAGAATCGGGCGGCGTAGATATTCTGCGCGACCGCACGTTCACAACGTACACGGCGCAGGACGGCATCTCAGATGACCACATTCGCTCGGTATATCAGGATCACGCCGGTACGGTGTGGCTGGGCACTAGTGGCGGAGGGCTTGATCGTAGGGATAAGGACGGATTTACTGCGCTCAGCACGGCCAACGGACTTTCGAGCAATGTGGTTCTCTCGATTGCCAGCGCGTCCAATGGCGATCTCTGGCTGGGTACGCCGGACGGGTTGGATCGCATACACGAGGGCAAGGTGAAGGTGTTCACCTCAGCCGATGGGCTGGCGGATGACTTCGTGCGCTCACTCTATTTCGACGCGCAGGGCTCCTTGTGGATCGGAACGCGGCGAGGCCTTTCGCAACTGAAGGATGGGAAGTTCACGACCTACTCCGCGCTGGATGGTCTGGGCAGCGATCTGGTTGGATCGATCCTGCAATCGCGAGATGGAACCCTGTGGATCAGCACGCTGGGCGGCCTGACGCATTTGGACCACGGCCAATTCAGGAACTATGCGGAGAAGGATGGCCTTTCAAACCACACCGTCACGGCGCTGCACGAAGACGCGGATGGAACGCTCTGGATCGGGACCAATGGCGGAGGCATGAATCGCTGGCGGCAGGGCATCTTCAAGGCAATCGCGCTGAGAGATGCAGCACCGTCAGAGACGATCTATAGCATTCTGGAAGATAGCGGCGGCAATCTCTGGATGAGTTCGAACCAGGGAATTTTTCGCGCGAATCGCAACGACCTAAATCGCTACGTGGATGGCGCTGCGTCGACGGTGGCGGTCACCGCCTACGGTGTTGCGGATGGCATGAAAGTCAACGAGGCAAGCAGCGGCGGCCATCCCGCGGCATGGAGACTGAACAGCGGAGAGCTCTGGTTCGCCACGCTGAAAGGCGCGGCCACGGTCGATCCTGCGCACCTGGCGACGAATCGCATACCGCCGCTAATGAGCATTGAGCAGGTCAGTGTTGACGACAAACCAGTAATTGCAAGCGCCACGGTTACGATTAAACCAGGAGGTCGGCGATTCGCGTTTGAATATGCCGCACTTAGCTTCGCTGCTCCGCAAAAGGTACGTTTCAAATACAGACTCGATGGTTTCGATCACGCTTGGGTCGATGCGGAAGGGCTGCGCACGGCCTACTACACGAATCTTCCGCCCGGGCATTACATCTTTCAGGTTCTGGCCTCCAATAACGATGGAGTTTGGAGCGTTGCTCCGGCTTCGCTTGCATTTCGGCTGGAGCCGTATTTCTACCAGACGATCTGGTTTTACGTGCTGCTGATTTTGTCCGCGGCGCTCCTTTGGTATGGGTGGTATCGCTGGCGTGTGCAGCAGGTGGAGTCGAGATTCAATGCGGTGCTGGCCGAACGCAACCGCATCGCGCGCGAGATTCACGACACGCTCGCGCAGGGCTTTGTGGCAGTGTCAGTCCAATTGCAGATTGTCTCGCGTGTGCTCGAGAATTCAACGGACGCGGCGAAGAATCACCTGGCACAGGCGCAGGAGCTGGTACGCAGCGGACTTGAAGACGCGCGCAAAGCAATCTGGGAGCTTCGTTCGCAGAGCACAGAGAATCAGGATCTTGCCGCTCAGCTCGTAAAGATGGTCGACCGCGTGACGACCGGGACCGAGATCAAGACCGAGGTACGCGTGAATGGCACGTACCGTCCTCTGCCGGAGCGGGTGGAGGACGAGCTGGTGCGAATTGCACAGGAAGCCGTCACCAATGCGGTGAGACATGCTGATCCAAACCGCGTGGAGATTCAATTGAGATTTACGGGGAAGGGCGTGGAGTTAAGCGTTGAGGACAACGGCCGGGGTTTTTCCGGAGAGCCTCCATCGACGCCGGATGGACATTTTGGAATGACGGGAATGAAGGAACGCGCGCAGCAGATTGGCGGCACACTGACGGTAAGCAGCAAAAAAGACCAGGGCACGCGCGTGAGTGTTGAAGTAGCAATGGAAGAAAAGGAATGAGAGTGAAAGACTAATGAGCGAACCAATTCGCATCCTGGTTGTCGATGACCATACTGTTGTGAGGCAAGGCCTTGTCGCGCTGCTGAACACAGTTTCGGACCTGACGGTGATTGCCGAAGCCGCTGACGGGCAAGAGGCGATTGAGGTCCACCGCAAGCACCGGCCGGACGTGACGCTGATGGATCTGCGGCTGCCGAAGTTGGGTGGCGCGGATGCGATTGCGCTGATTCGTCAGGAATGCCCATCGGCGCGCATCATCGTGTTGACGACCTTCGACGGAGACGAGGATATCTTTCGAGCACTGCAGGCGGGGGCCAAGGGATATCTGCTGAAAGGCACCGATGCAGATGAGCTCACGTCGGCGATCCGTTCGGTTTATGCGGGTAAGTCGAGGATTCCGGCCTTCGTCGCCGAAAAATTAGCGGAACGCATGGGCGGCCCCGCTCTGACCACGCGCGAGCTTGAAGTGCTGAAGAGAATAGTGGCCGGACGCAGCAATAAAGAAATCGGAAGCGATCTGCACATCTCTGAGGCCACCGTAAAGACTCACATCAACAGCCTGCTGAGCAAGTTGGGCGTATCGGATCGCACCCAGGCAGCGACGTCGGCACTGCAACGCGGCATTGTTCATCTTGACTAATTTTGGAGCGTTTTTAACGATGCGAAGATTCAGTGCAATAGGGATTTTGATTCTTACCTGCTCGCTCCTGTACGCCATCCAAGGAGCAAGAAGTGCGGGTTGGCGCGCCGCGACAGAAGACGAGCTGAAGAACCTGCTGCCGACGCGCGCACCCGTGCAACAGGAGCGTATCGAGACGGAGATGCGAACCGCTTCCGGCATTACGGATGGCCGTGGCAAGTTTATAGCCGGGGTGGTTCTAATCACCGCCGGGTATTCAGCCGATGGCAAATACTCTCACTACTTCGTGACGCAAGTCCCCTTGAAGATCGGCGATTTTCAGCTGGCTCCGGGCACCTATGTGATTGGCTGGGAGCATCTGGAAGACGGACTCAATGTGAAGTTCTATGAAGCCACTTCAGGCAAGCTGCTGGGCTCGGTAAAAGCAACATTGAATCCGTCTATCACTCGGGTAGAATCATTTCGCGTCTGGCCGCCTGGGGATCGTCCACTGATGCAAATCGGGCGATTCAGTTTCGGTTATCAAATCGGAGAATAGATTTCACGATGGCTGACCCGAAGCGCGAGAATACGAGGCAAACACAAAGGCAGCGCAAACTGCTCGCCGCCCTCGAAGGCAACTGGCAAGCGGAAATGAGCGGCTATTACACCTATCGCACTCTCTTCGAGCGCGATGACGATCCAATACGTAAAGAGACGCTGCGGCACATGGCTGAGGCTGAGGCGCAACATGCCGCGCTGTGGGCCAGACGCATTCTTGAGCTGGGAGGCGAGCAGCCCAAATACAGCGGCAAAGTTACTGGGGATGCCGATAGTCTTGCAAACCGGCTGGGCGGCCAGCGAATGGCGTTGCGGCGCCTGGAGATTGACGAAAGCCGCGCCATCGCCCTCTATGGCCAGCAACTTAAAGAGCTGGACGATGAGGCCAGCCTCGCCGTTCTTCGGCAGGTGATCGAGGAAGAGCGCGACCATTATCGTGAGTTGAGCAGCCTGATCCGGCAGCGCTATCCGCGCAGGGCGCACGAACGAGAAGCATCGAAGCCGCAGGCTCTGCTGAACGAATTGCTGGCAAAGCGTAACGGCTCCGGCACCGGGAGACAGACGGCGGGCTGGATCGGCGACGC
>CAYVSQ010000294.1:0-17830 GCA_964453815.1 uncultured Acidobacteriaceae bacterium
CGCCTGAGTCCGGCCGCCACGGCACCTTCGCCGACTGCGAAAAGCGCCTGCCCTACATCTCCGAGATGGGCTTCAACGTGGTATACCTCCCGCCCATCCATCCCATCGGCGTCATGTTTCGCAAAGGCCGCAACAACTCGCCTCAAGCCCAACCCGGCGATTTCGGTAGTCCGTGGGCCATCGGCTCTGCCGAGGGGGGCCATAAGAGCATTCATTCCCAACTCGGCACTATCGACGACTTCGGCCGCTTCGTCACTAAAGTCAGGGATCTCGATATGTCCCTGGCGCTCGATATCGCCTTCCAGGTTGCGCCCGATCATCCCTATGTGCGCGATCACGAGGCCTGGTTCCGCAAGCGCCCCGACGGCACCATCCAATACGCCGAAAATCCTCCCAAGAAGTACCAGGACATCTACCCCTTCGACTTCGAGAGCGAAGACTGGACCGGCATGTGGGAGGAGCTCAAGAGTGTCTTCCTCTATTGGATCGATCAGGGCGTCACCATCTTTCGCGTCGACAACCCGCACACCAAGGCCTTTCCCTTCTGGGAGTGGGTCATCACCGAAATCAAGCGCGACCACCCAGAAGTCCTATTTCTGGCCGAGGCCTTCACACGCCCCAAGATCATGTACCGCCTCGCTAAGCTGGGATTCAGCCAGTCGTATACTTACTTCCCGTGGCGCAACGCCAAGGCCGAAATCACCGCCTATCTCACCGAGCTGACCCAGCCGCCGGTGCGCGACTTCTTTCGCCCGAACCAGTGGCCCAACACACCCGACATTCTGACTGAGTTTCTCCAGATCGGCGGCCGCGCCATTTTCACCATCCGCCTGCTGCTGGCTGCCACTCTGGGCGCAAACTACGGCATCTACGGTCCCGCATTCGAGCTCATGGAGTATCGCGCGGTACGACACGGCAGCGAAGAATATCTCGATTCTGAGAAGTACGAAATCCGCCGCTGGGATCTCGAGCGGAGCGACAGCCTGCACCACCTGATCGCGCACGTCAACGGCATACGCAACGACAACGAAGCGTTGCAAAGCGACTGGTCGCTCAAATTCCACCCTGCCGACAACGACCAGCTCATTTGCTACAGCAAAGAATCCGACGACCGCTCCAACCTCATCCTTGTGGTCGTCAATCTCGACCCGCATCACACCCAGTCCGGCTTTGTCACTCTTCCCCTCGACGAGTTGCAGATCCCCACCGACCGCGCCTACGAGGCCGAAGACCTCCTCACCGGCGAACGCTATCTGTGGCACGGAGCCCGCAACTACGTTGAGCTCAATCCGGCCTCACTCCCCGGCCACATCCTGAAAATCCACCGCCGCATGAAGGTCGAGACGGATTTCGAATACTTCCTCTGAATTCAACTTTCTGGGGGTGCAATCGTTCTCGCCAATGGAGTCCGCGAAATTGGTTGCTACTCAGTTCCTAGCGCTGCTGGAAAGTCACTCGACTCTTTACTAACCAAGGAGCGGTTCAAGCCGGGCGCTGCTGACTTGATTCATCAATTAAGTTAAAGTTCCTGCGGAGTGAAATAAAGCATGCAAATCGTGACCGCCGCCCAGCCCCATTCGACCGCCTTCGAGGGGCATTTGCACATGCGGTACATATGGACGATTGCCCTTGTTGCGGCGATGGGCGGTCTGCTCTTCGGCTATGACTGGGTAGTGATCGGCGGCGCAAAGCCGTTTTATGAGGTTTTCTTTCAACTCACTTCTGCAGCTGAAGTGGGATGGGCCAATAGCTGCGCGCTGATTGGCTGCTTCATTGGCTCTTTGCCTGCGGGAAAGCTGAGTGACCGCGTGGGTCGAAAGAGGGTGCTCATATTTTCAGCACTCCTCTTCCTGATATCGTCAGTCCTGACCGGTTGGTCTTATAGCTTTGCCGCCTTCATCACATGGCGTGTTCTTGGCGGGGTAGCGATTGGACTCGCGTCCAGTGTTTCGCCGATGTACATAGCCGAAATCAGCCCGGCTACATGGCGAGGCCGGCTTGTCAGCCTCAATCAGCTTGCTTTGGTGGTCGGTATCCTCGCGGCGCAAATCGCTAATTGGCGCATAGCGGAAAAGGTGCCCGAACACGTCTCGCAGACGGCGCTGTTGGCTTCGTGGAATGTTCAATATGGCTGGCGCTGGATGTTTACCGCTGTTGCTGTGCCGGCCCTGATCTTTCTCGTCACGGCTCCATTCATCCCCGAGAGTCCACGCTGGCTGGTCGCTCGCGGCAGACGCGAAGAGGCTGGGCGCGTTCTTGAGCGCATAGGCGGGGAGGCGTACAGCGAACACGAACTGCGGGCCGTTTCTGAAACGCTCGCGGTCTCGGCCGGCAAGCGCGACTGGCAGGCGTTTCGCGCTCCCCGCATTCGAAAACTGGTTCTGATCGGTATCACGCTTGTGGTCCTGCAGCAGGCCAGCGGGATCAACGTGCTTTTCAATTATGCCGAAGAGGTCTACAAAAGCGCCGGCTATGGCGTGAACGACATTCTCTTCAACATTGTGGCGACGGGAACGATAAACCTCATATTCACTATTTTTGCGATGCTGTTAGTCGATCGATTTGGCCGGCGGTGGCTGATGATTCTGGGATGCCTTGGTGTTGGTTTCTCGCACGCCGCAGTCAGCTTCGCCTATCGCCAGAGTCTGCTGGGAACCTGGGTCTTGGTGCTTACGCTCTCCGCCATTGCTTGCTATGCGATGTCACTCGCTCCGGTCACCTGGGTTCTGATCACTGAAATATTCCCCAACCGCGTTCGAGCAACATCCATGTCCATATCCGTTGCGGCCCTTTGGGTCGCATCCTTCGCGCTCACATACACTTTCCCGCTGTTGAACAAAGGCCTGGGAACCGCGGGAACATTCCTGACCTATGCGTCCATTTGCTTCCTGGGAGCGTTGTTCGTTTTTTTTGTCGTGCCAGAGATGAGAGGAAAATCTCTGGAGCAGATCGAAGATGCTGAAGCATAGAACAGGCGGCGATTTGGCTCGTTAGCAATTGAGGTGAGCGCGAATGATCCCGTCTGTAACTCATCAGGTCTATAGCCGTTTCATGCATCTGCGGTCTGCGCCAGTTCGCCTGCGAGCGCCCTGATTCCGCGCAGATCGATCTTTCCTGTGCCCAGCAGAGGCAATGCATCCGCGTAGAAGAATTGATTCGCCCGGGGTTTCCACAACGCAGGGAGATCGCACTGAGGCAGCTTATCCAGAACAGGAGCTAGTTTGTCGGCTGGGAGTATGTGTATGACCACAATTCGCTCGCCTTTCTTCTCATCAGGCAATGCTGTTACGGCAAACACCTGCTCTGTCACTCCCGCGAGTTCGTGGAGTTTATCTTCGATCTTGATGTGCGGCACCATCTCGCCACCGATCTTGCTGAACCGCGAGAGACGGTCGGTTATCGTCAGGAAGCCGTCCTCTTCGATCAAGGCAACATCTCCTGTCGTGTACCAGCCATCGCGCAATACTTCGGCGGTCTTTTCCGGTTTGCCGAGATAGCCCTTCATCACGTTCGGCCCCTTCACCAGCAGCATTCCCTGAGTTCCTGGAGCAACAGGCTCGCCGGTTTCGAGATCGACCACCTTCACGGAGACTCCCGGGAGAGGATGGCCGATGCTGCCTCGCCGCGCAGCTACCTGGCGAAATCCAGGCGCACGGAAATCGCGTCCGTTCACCGTCACCACCGGCGAGCACTCAGTGCACCCGTAGCCCTCAAGGGGTCGAATGCCAAAGGTGTCCTCGAATGCCAGGGCGACCCGTTCGGGTAACTTTTCCGCGCCGGCAAGGACATATTGCAAACTGCCGAAGCTTTCAGGAGAGCAGCGCCGCATGTAAGCCTGCAGAAATGTCGGGGTCGCGATGAGGAACGTCACTTTGTATTTGCCTACGAGTTCACTGATCATGCCCGTGTCAAGCGGGTTTGGATGGTAGACGACACCCACGCCATTCACAGCCGGCAGCCACAGGGCAGCCATAAATCCAAATGAATGGAAGAAGGGCAAAATGCCCAGAACCTTATCGCGCCCGCCGAGCATGAAGACCTGCGAAACCTGTTGAATGTTCGAGGTGATGTTGAAGTGTGTGAGCATCACACCCTTGGGATCGCCGGTGCTGCCGCTGGAAAAGATCACCGCGGCCAAATCATCCACCGACGATCCAGACCGATTCGACGTTCCCTGACTCTCGGGAGAGCCAAAGGGCCCGGATTTCGGTCGCATTGTGCCCAATGCTTTACGCAGTAGACCTTGAGGCAGGAGCCACGCCAGAATCATCGCAGCCAGCTTCTCGGCAGAGCGCGGCGCATGCAATGCGTCTTCCAGAAAGAGAGTTCGACCTGGAATTTTCAGCTTTGGAAAGCGTTCCACAAAAGCCTTCGACGTGATGACCGATTCCAGATCGCATTGCTTGGCGCACGACGCGATCACTTCGCTCGACGCTGTGTAGTTCAGATTTACCGGTACGCGACCAAGCAGCATAAGTGCAAAGTTGGTGAGCGCTCCGCCCACTGACGGAGGCAACAACAACCCCACCATCTTCTGCTCGCCGATCTGCCGTCGAAGCCGGCGCGCGATGTAGATCGTTTTTGTCAGAGCGGAGCCAAAGGTCACTTTCGGAGTCTTTCCGTCAGCCATCATGAAGCGCAGCGGGAATCGCCGAGCGGTGCGCACCAACGCGTAGTCGAGGGTTTTCATGCGCCGCTTGCGCTGTTGGAACGCCACTGCTTGCAACTCCTGCACAGCGCGGCGTACCTCGATGGCAGTGGAGGATGGCGGCATTGGCTGGCCGAAGCTCACGGTGACTGGATACGGTATCTGCCGCGGCACCTTCCAAAGAAAGCGCCCTCGCTCGAAGCTGAAGATGCTTCCCCACACACCGTCCAGATTCACCGGAATGATCGGCACCTCCACTCCCTTCATGATTCGTTCCAGGCCGCGCCGGAAAGGAAGTAATTGTCCGGTGCGCGTGATCTGTCCTTCGGCAAAAATGCATACAATCTCGCCGTTCCGCAGGGCGTCGCTCGCGGTTCTCAGGGAGCGAATCATATCGCGTGGGCGCTGTTCGCTGGAGATGGGAATCGCCTTCATCGCTTTCGCGAATGGCTTGACCAGCCTCATATCGTAGATGCCCTCGTAGACCAGGAAGCGAATTGGCCTGTCCGTAGAAGCAATCAGCAGCAGGGAATCCACAAATGACATGTGGTTGCTCACCAGCAATGCTCCGGATTTATCCGGAAAATTGTCACGCCCGAGAACCTTCACGCGATACACCGTATGCGCCAAGAAGAAGAGCAGCAGGCGTCCGAACCACTCCGGCAACAGCAACAGTGCATATACAGTGCCTGCGCCGGTGATGATCGAGGCCGCAACGATCACCTCACGCGGGTTGAGATGAATGAATGCAGTGAAAACATAGTAGACGCCAGCCGATAGCGCGATCCCGACGAACGACAATAGGTTCGCGGCCGCGATGATTCCACCTCTGTCTTTTTCTGCTGGTCGATGTTGCACCAGGGCATTGACCGGCACGGCAAAGAATCCCGCCCAGAAACCAAGCATTCCCAGCAGAACCGCCGAGCCGATCAGGCCATGTTGCGTCCCTCCGAATACCAGCCCCGTTAACGTCATGCCGATGGAGCCGAGCGGAATGAGCCCGTACTCGATCTTGTTGCCGCTAACCAGTCCGGCAATCATGCTGCCAGTGCCAATGCCCACGGCCAGCCCAGCATTCAGGTAACCGGTCTTTGTCTGCCCGATGTGCAACACATCCGGCCCGTACACAACGACGGTCGAAAACAACAGGGAACCCAGGAACCAGAAATAGGTATTGCCGATCACGGCGAGAAAGAGCGTCGGGTCGCGGCGCATCAGAGTAATCTGTTGCCACAGATCGCCGACAAAGTTAAGGCGGAACTTTTTCTCCGGCGCTGCAGCCGGAACTCGATCAATGGCGAAGCTCGTAAGCAGACCCACAAAGGCCAGCCCGAGCAGCGCATAGCCGGCATACACTTCATGTCCGCTAAAGTGTTCCGCCATCGCGGCACCGGTCACGGTGCCGACGATGATGGCCATGAATGTGCCCAATTCGATAACGCCATTGCCCCACGACAGCCGCTTCGGCGGCAGCAATTCTGGCAGCAACCCGTATTTCGATGGCCCAAACAGCGCCGACTGCGTTGCCACCAGAAAAAGGGCTACCAGCGAGATCGTTCGTGAGTGAACCGCCAGCCCTGCAGTAGCCACCACCATGGAGCCAATCTCCATCCCTTTGGTCCAAATCGTGACTCCTCGTTTGCTATAGCGGTCTGCGAGCCACCCTCCGGTCATGCTGAAGATTACGAATGGCATGGAGAATAGAAATGTGATCAGGGAGACGAAGCTCTCGCGTTCATTCTTCGGCAGCCCCATGCCGACGATCATCGACAGTAGGAGATTGCGCAGAATGTTGTCGCTATAGGCTCCCTGGAATTGGGTGGCAATCAGGGCCCAGAAGCCGCGTTCACTTCGGGGATGTTCAGGCAAAGCAGGTAAGGATTCGGAGTCGAGATTCGAATCGAACTGGTTCATAGAATTGGCGGCGCTTAAGCGCTGCTCATTGTAACGCGGCTCGAACTTCTCGGCTGAGAGTTGACTGGTCGGATGTCGTTATCCCGTCTGGGTTTCGCTTTCAATGGACTTACCTAGCAAAAATTACAGTTCCGATCCTGCATTTCTCCAATTAGTATCGTTGGGCTGCGTGATTTTCTATAAAGGCGTCACGAAATTGAGATAATCGCATCGCCGCCGGACAGAGAGGGCACATGCATTGGGGAACTGGAGTGCGAACCCGCAAGGCGGGGTTGCTTCGCCGGACCGGGGCCAGGAGTCACACCTTTGGCCTCGCCATAACAGTCTTAGCGCTGTTTTTTGGATTGCCCATTATCGGTTGCGAAAAGAAAGAGGCCCCGGCCCATCCGCAGCCTCCCGAAGTCAGGGTCACCGACGTGATCCAGCAGGACGTCCCCATATATGTAGAATGGGTCGCCCAGCTGAACGGTCCGATTAACGCCGAGATCACTCCTAAAGTGCAGGGCTACCTCCTGACGCAGAATTACAGCAACGGCTTCTTCGTCAAAAAGGGCCAACTGCTGTTTACGATAGATCCTCGGCCTTTCGTGGCCGCGCTCGATCAGGACAAAGCGCAGGTCGCCGTGGCCCAGGCCAATCTCGGCGAGGCGGAAAACAACGTCGCTCGGGACACGCCGCTCGCTGCGCAGAATGCGATTCCGCAAAAGCAGCTCGACACGGATAAGTCGACTCTGGCCGCGAACCAGGCACAACTGGAAGCCGCGAAAGCGCAGATGGTTCAGGCCGAATTGAATCTTTCCTGGACCAAGGTATTTTCGCCTATCGACGGCATTGCGGGTATAGCGAGTTCGCAGATCGGCGACCTGGTGGGAACAGCCACCAAGATGACAACGATCTCCGAGGTCAATCCGATCTGGGCATACTTCAATATCCCCGAAAGCGCCTACCTCGCCAACGCGCAAAAAGTTGACGAAATCATCCGCGGACGGAATAGACGCGACCTACCGACCAACGTCGAATTCATCCAGGCAAACGGACTCACCTATCCGGAGAAGGGCCAAATCATCCTCGTGAATCGCGAGATCGCTTCACAGACAGGCACCATCCAGCTTGCCGCCGCGTTCGCCAACAAGGACGCCAGTCTCCGCCCCGGCGGCTTTGGCAGAGTGCGGATCAGGACCGGCGTCAACACGAACGCAATGTTGATTCCTCAGGCCGCCGTGATCGAAGTTCAGTCGCAATACCAGGTCATTGTGCTCACGCCTGAAAACAAGGCGACGTTTCGATCTGTCAAGATGGGAGACCGGGTCGGGGCGAACTGGATCGTCACGGAGGGCTTAAAGCCGGGCGAGCGGGTTGTCGTCGAAGGTATCCAGCAGTTACAAGCCTTTGCGGCCCGGGAGCCGGAATTGGCCAAGGGAGGTCTGCCGGTAGTCGTTAAACCATACGTGCCAGCCCCGATCGCGGACGGGGGCAACTGACCATGTCGAAATTCTTTATCAATCGCCCCATCGTCGCGATAGTCATCGCAATTTTGATGGTGCTGGCCGGCGGGGTCGCGATACTCGAGCTGCCTACGGCGCAGTTCCCCAATATCGCCGACCCGATGATCCAGGTGAAAGCCACCTACCCCGGGGCGGACGCCCAGACGATTGCCGAATCCGTTGCTACACCGATCGAACAGCAGATGTCGGGCGTCAGCGGCATGAATTACATGTACTCCCTGAGTGCGAGTTCGGGCGGAGGGATGACGCTGTACGTTGACTTCCTTTTGGGAACCGATATCAACACAGACCAGATTCTGGCGCAGATGCGGAGCAGCCAGGCCAACTCGCAACTGCCCTCCGAAGTAACCCAGCAAGGTGTGATCGTCCAGCCAGGGACGACGGCGCCCTTCATGCTCCTCGACCTCTACTCGCCCTCCGGCACATATGACAGCATTTTCCTGGCCAACTACGCCACCATCAATTTGCAATACGCGCTCACCCGCATCTCGGGGGTTGGGCAGGTTCAGATATTTGGCGCCGGCCCTTATGCCATGCGCGTTTGGGTGAATCCTGACAAGCTGGCAAGCTTGGGCGTGACCGTCTCCGATATAACGAACGCCGTCAAGGCTCAAAATAAAGTCAATCCTGCGGGCCAGGTTGGGGGCGAGCCCGTTCCTTCCGGTCAGCAATTCACCTACAACGTCCGCGCTCCAGGGCGCCTGCCTACGGCTGAGGAGTTTGGTGAGATCGTCGTCCGCGCTCAGTCCGACGGGTCAATCCTGCGGCTGAAAGACGTGGCGAGTGTGCAACTTGGATCGCAATACTATTCTTATGTTTCGCGGTTGGGAGTGTCGGGAGAGAATAAGCCTTCTCAGCCCGCTGCCCTCATGGCGCTGTACCTCACTCCTGGCAGCAACGCGCTGCAAACGCGAGCCGCTGTCCTCAAAATGATGGACGAGGCGAAAGGGAGGTTCCCCCAGGGGCTGGACTACATTACCGCGCTCGACACGACACTCGCCGTCAGTGCCGGTATCCACGAAATCTACAAGACACTGGGAGAGGCTCTGTTTCTGGTCATCCTCGTCGTCTACCTTTTCCTCCAGGGCTTGAGGGCCACGCTGATTCCGCTGCTGGCCGTCCCTGTCTCTCTGGTTGCGACCTTCATGGTCTTTCCCGCGCTTGGGTTCTCCATCAATACCCTGTCGCTTTTGGGTATGGTTCTGGCGATTGGGCTGGTCGTCGATGATGCCATCGTCGTTGTGGAGGCGGTCGAACACAATATCGAGCAGGGACTGTCGCCTCACGACGCGACCATCAAAGCGATGGAAGAAGTCTCGTCACCGGTCATTGCGATTGCCCTCATCCTGGCTGCAGTTTTCATTCCCACAGCCTTTATTCCCGGCATCACAGGCCAGCTTTACAAGCAGTTCGCAATCACCATCGCGATTTCCGTGCTCTTCTCAGCCTTCAACGCGCTCACCCTCAGCCCAGCGCTTTCCGCCATGCTGCTGCGTCCCAAGAAGCCGGTGCGAGGACCCCTCGGCGCCTTCTTCCGCGGGTTTAACCGTGTCTTCGGTCGCGTCACTGACGGGTATGTGAACATTTGCAGGCATCTGTTTCACAAAGCCGTTCTGGCGTTTCTCCTGCTCGCCGGGCTGGCCGTGGGTGCGGGTTACTTCGGTAAACAGCTCCCGAAGAGCTTTCTCCCCGATGAAGATCAGGGATACCTCTATGCCGGCTTGCAACTGCCGGATGCGTCCTCTCTGCAACGCACGTCGGAAGCCGCGCGCGAAGTTGAGAAGATCATGATGGACACACCTGGGGTGCAATACGTCAGCACCGTCAACGGATACAGCTTATTAAGCGGCGTCAGCGCCACCTACAGTGCATTTTTCTTTGTCTCACTAAAGCCCTGGGAGGAACGCAAGACTCCGGAGGAAAGCTACGACGGGATCAAAGCCCATCTCCAAAAAGCCCTCTCCAGAGTCCCATCGGGAATTGCATTCTCCTTCCCGCCGCCAGCGATTCCGGGCGTGGGCACGTCGGGAGGAGCCACCTTCATTCTTGAAGATCGCTCGGGCGGCAGCATCGACTTTCTGGCCAAAAACACGCAAGTATTTATGGCCGAGGCACGCAAACGCCCGGAGCTCGCGGGACTCTTCACAACCGCCCTCTTCGGCGTTCCCCAGGTTGGGGTAAAGGTGGACAACGCCAAGGCGATGACCCAGCAGATCCAGCTGAGTGACCTGTACCAGACCGTGCAGACTTTCATGGGCGGTTCGCTGATTAACTTCTTCAACCGCTTCGGCCTGCAATGGCAGGTATACGTTCAAGCCGATGGCGACTTCCGTACCAGGGCAGAAAACCTCGGCAAGTTCTACGTCAGGAACATTTCCGGCAGCATGGTCCCCCTGAGCACGCTGACCACCACATATGCGCGCAGTGGCGCTGAATTTGTTATGCGCTACAACCTGTTCAACTGCGTTCAGATTAATGCCGCGGCGGCGCCCGGCTATAGTTCCGCCCAGGTGATGGCTGCCTTGGAAGATGTCTTCCACAAGACGATGCCCGGCCAGATGGGCTTCGACTACTCCGGTATGTCGTACCAGGAGCAAAAGGCGGCGCAAGGCGTTTCGCCCGGCATCATCTTTGGCATGGCCTTGTTTGTGGTTTTCCTCATCATGGCCGCGCAATATGAGAGCTGGACTCTGCCCTTCAGCGTATTGCTGGGACTTCCCATTGCCGTCTTCGGCGCGTTCTTCACGCTCTACCTTCGCCGCTTCGACAACAATGTGTATGCCCAGATCGGAATGGTCATGCTGATTGGACTTTCGTCCAAGAATGCCATTCTCATCGTGGAATTTGCCAAGCTTGAGTACGACAAGGGTCGACCGCTCGTCGACGCGACCCTGACCGGCGCCAGGGTGAGACTGCGGCCAATTCTGATGACTGCTTTTGCCTTCATTCTCGGCTGCGTGCCGTTGTGGCGGGCATTCGGAGCAGGCGCTATTTCGCGCCAGGTGCTGGGAACGACGGTCATTGGCGGGATGCTCGCATCCACGGTCATCGCGATTTTCTTTGTTCCTGTTTCCTTTGGCGTTGTGGAGCGCTTCGGCAATCTATTCAAGAAGGAGAAAGAAAAGCCGGAGTCGCAACCTGCGGTCAGCGCCGGGCCGAAAGGAGAGCACGAATGATGCGGACGAAAACATCTATTGGGCTTATGCTGTTGCTCTCGCTGGGCGGTTGCAAGCTCGGGCCCAACTACAAACGTCCTGGCCTGGATGTCCCGGGACAGTATCGCGGTACCGCACCCAACCTACCGCAACAGCCGGCCGGCGGACCTTTCGGGGACATGGAGTGGCCAGCCGTCTACCAAGACCCGGCATTGCAGGCGCTGCTCAAGGAAGCTCTCACCAACAACTACGACATTCGCATCGCCGCCACCCGCATTCTCCAGGCGGAGGCTTCTCTGGGAGTTACCCGTGCGAATCAGTTTCCCACTGTCACTGGCGCCGGCAGTATCCAGAATGAGCAGGCTCCGCCGTTGTTCATCGGCTCGCCCTGGATCGATACCCTCGGGCTGCAAATGAACTACATCGTCGATTTCTGGGGGCAATACCGTCGTGCAACCGAAGCGGCGCGCGCCAATCTCTTGGCCAGCCAATATGCCCGGAATGTCGTCCAGATAACACTGATCTCCGAAATAGCGACCGCCTATTTCGCCCTCCGGCAATTCGATGCCCAGCTGGAGTTTTCCAAAGAAACCGTTATCGCCGACAATGAGATCCTCAGGCTAAACACCATCAACTTCAAAGGCGGCGAATACGCGATCACCGACGTTTATCAGGCTCAGTTGCTGGTGCAACAGTCCGAAGCGGAGGTCATCACCCTCAAGCAATCGATCGAGCAGACTGAGAACCAGATCAGTATCCTCGTCGGCAGAAATCCCGGGCCCATCGCGCGCGGCATCAGCCTTACCGACCAACCGCATTTGCCCGATGTCCCGGCAGGCCTTCCTTCTGCGCTTCTGGAGCGCCGTCCCGATGTGCGCCAGGCGGAAGAAGCGCTGGTCGCGGCCAACGCAAATGTAGGCGTGGCAAAGGCTGCCTTTTTCCCGCAGATTTCATTGACCGGGTCATTCGGCGCGTCAAGTACGGCCTTAACCAGCTTTTTGCAGGGACCCGCAACATTCTGGTCCGTTGGAGGCCAGTTGGCGCAACCGATCTTCGAGGGTGGCAGGATCAGGAGTGGCTATCGGTTGGCATGGGCGCAGCGGGATCAGGCCGAACTGCAGTATAAGCAAACCGTGCAACAGGCGTTCGGAGATGTCTCAAACGGTCTCGTTGGCTATCACCAATCCCGGCAGTTCCGTATGAAGATCGAGGAGCAGACAGCCACGTACAAGGCAACCGCGCATCTCGCCAACGTCAGGTTTACAGGGGGATACGCCAGCTTTCTCGAAGTGCTGGTCACCCAACAGCAGTACTTTACCTCCGAGTTGCAGCTGGCACAGGCCTGGAGCTCTGAGTTGCAGAATTACGTTCAGCTATACCAGGCACTCGGTGGAGGCTGGAAGCCGTAGCTTTCAAGATCGGCGTATATCATCTGGAAAGCACACCACTAGATGTGAAGAGTTCATCCACATTGCCGTATTCATCCGAGAGTAAGAATTTTCGCTGTCTCCGGGGTCTCATCGCAGTCCTCATGGTTCTGACAGGCGGCTTAGGCTGGGCAGGATTCGCGCAGCAAGCTCCATTGCAACAATCGGACCACGCCATAATCAGCGCCACGATTCAGGGCACCGTTATGGATGCGGCCGGCAATCCCGTCGCCGACGTGTCCGTAGTGCTTATCCAAAAGGATCATCCAGGCGATGTGAAGACGAAAACGAATGCAAGCGGAGCTTTCGTGTTTTCCGCACTTCGAGCCGGGACCTATCAACTCAGTTCAGAAAAGTCAGGACTGCGTAGTGCAGCACAAACCCTTATTGTGTCCGAGGGAGCACAGCAGCACGTGAATGTGAGGCTCGAAGCCTCAGGAGCTATTCAGTCGAATTCACCGGAAACCATGGAGTTCGCCGATAAGCCGAATTTCACCGTGGCCGGAGTCACCGATTGGACTGCCGTGGGCGGCCATGGCTCGGATTCCATCCTGCGAACGAGCGAAGATCTCGCGCGTGAAACTCTCACGCTCAAACCGGAGGTTTCGGGAAACAGGGTAGCAGGTCTCCCTGGCGGCGCCAGTGCAGTGAGTGAATCTGAAAGCAAGTTGCGCGCAGCTCTTGCCGGTGCTCCCGGAAGCTTCGAGACAAACCATCAGCTCGGCGAATTCTATCTCCACGCTGGCAGATATCGGGAGTCTATTCCGCTGTTGCAGGCTGCATTCCAGATCGATCCCGCGAATGCCGGCAATGCGTATGATCTGGCGCTGGCTTACAAAGAAAACGGCGATCTCTCGCAGGCCCGCGAGCACGTCCAGAAATTACTGGCACTCAAGGACACCGCGGATCTGCACCGCCTGTTGGGTGAGCTTGACGAAAAACTGGGCGATCCCTTGGCCGCCGTCCACGAATACGAGCAGGCCGTCCGCCTGGATCCCAGCGAGCAGAATTATTTCGAATGGGCCTCGGAGTTGCTCCTTCACCGGGCTGTGTGGCAGGCCGTGGAGGTTTTTGGGAATGGGACAAAGGCGTATCCGAAATCGGCCAGGATGCTGGCTGCGCTGGGGACGGCTCTCTTTGCGGGCGCTCGCTACGATGAGGCGGCGTTGCGCCTTTGCGATGCTTCCGATTTGAATCCGGCAGACCCCGAGCCCTACATTTTTTTGGGCAGGATCCAGATGGCCGCACCAACACCATTGGCGTGCGTTGAGCCGAGGCTGGCGCGGTTTGTGCAGGAGCAGCCCGGCAATTCTCTCGCAAATTACTTTTACGCGATGGCCATCTGGAAACGCCAGGAACAGCCGGCGGACCAGCGGGCCTTGCAACAAGTGGAAGCCCTGCTTACTAAAGCCGTGACCATCGACCGAAATTGCAGCGACGCTTACCTGCAACTCGGGGTTGTCTATTTTTCCCAACACAATTTTGAGAAGGCGATTCGCTTTTACACAAAGGCCATCGAAGCGAACCCACAGCTGGGCGAGGCCCACTATCGGCTGGGTGTGGCCTACGATCGGATCGGCGAGCCGGCAAAGGCCAAGCAGGAATTCCAACTGCATGACGAGATCGAAAAGCAGCAGGCAGCTGCCATCGAACAGCAGCGGCGGGAGGTTAAGCAGTTTCTCGTAGTTCTGCAACGTCAGCCGACTCATCCACTGGCCAACTGAAGATGCGAGTGGACCCATCAGCGGGCTAAGATCGCAATGTTTAAGTGGTCAACTCAAAGGGTGACAGGAGGCCTTCCGTGTTCAGACTATTGGCCGTTATGCTTATTCCCGCTATGACAATGTATGGAAGCGATCTGCCGAGCAAGAAATATCTGAATTTAGCAGCCATCAAGACGATGGTCGCGGCGTCGGAAGCAAAAGCCAAAGAGCTCAACGTTGAAGTGACCATCTGCATCGTGGATGAAAGCGGGAATCTGCTCTTTCTTGAAAAGGCGGATAAAGCCTCACTCAACACCATACAGTTCGCCCAGAAGAAAGCGCGGCACGCTGCGTTCTACAAAAGCCCCTCAAAGGACGGAGCGGATACCGTAAAAAAAGGCAATGTTGAGGCCCTCGCGTTTCCAGAATTTTTTCCCAACCAGGGAGGCCTGCCGGTTCTCGTAGACGGCCAGATTCTCGGCGGAATTGCGGCTAGCGGCGCGAAGTCTGAGATCGACGAACAAATCGCACAAGCAGGCCTCGACGCGCTTTTGAAGAAGTAACGTGCGGGTCTACTTTGCTGGCTTCTTGACGGTCGCGACGATGCCATCGCCTTCGCGGATGGTGAGGATCTGATTTGCTTTTACCTGCGTGAATCGTTCGATCTTCTGTGTGGTCGGCCACTTGACTTCGATTACATCCACGGTCTCGACCTTCCCCAGACCGAAGTGAAGGCGCAAGTCGCTTTGGGACATCACGCTTGTGCCGCTGTGGACCTCATCCATCTGAGCGTGCTTGCCGGTAATCACACGCACGCGCGCTCCTATGGCGGTGCGATTGCACTTGGTGCCCACCAGTTTGATCTTGATCCAGTTCTGTTTGTTGCCGCCTTCATTGCGAAGCAGCGATGGCGGATCGTTCATGTTCAGGACGAGCGCATCGATATCGCCGTCGTTGTCATAGTCTCCGAAAGCCGCCCCCCGGCTGGAGAAATGCTCAGTGATGCCGGGTCCCATTTCCGACGACACGTCTTTGAAGCGCCCATTGCCCAGATTCTGATAAACAACTCGCGGATTCTTGAAGGTCTGGCCAAAATTGTAGTTGTCAATCTCCGGGTAGACGTGCCCATTGATCTGGATGATGTCCGGCCACCCATCATTGTCGTAATCCACAAAGCCGCAGCCCCATGCCACGTAGCGGTTGTTGATGCCAACGCCGGAAGCAAAGGTCACATCGGTGAAGGTTCCATCGCCATTGTTGTGGTACAGGTTGCTGGTGTCATCCGCGAAGTTGGTCTTGAAAATGTCGAACCAGCCGTCGCAATCATAATCGGCCACGGCTACACCCATTCCGGCCTGCTCGTGCCCGTTTTCGCCATAGGCGCATCCGGCCATAACGGCGATATCGGTGAATGTGCCGTCATGGTTGTTCTGCAACAGAATGCTGGGCTCGGAATCAACCGCGACATAAATGTCAGGCCAGCCGTCGTTATCGAAGTCATAGGAAACAGCCGTGATCGAGTATCGCGGGCCGGGCTTCAGAATGCCCGACTTCTCCGAAACGTCAGTAAAGGTGCCGTCTCCGTTGTTGTGATAAAGAATGTTGGTGTCGCCCGGCAGGCCGCGCGGGCCGCACATGGTGGGAACGCCCTTCCATTGACAGAAGCTCGTGTTGCTGGCGGGAGGAATTGTTTCGGGATCCAGCTTGATGTAGTTGCAGACGAACAGATCAAGGTGACCGTCGCGGTCATAATCGAGGAATGTACAACCAGCGCCCCAGCGAACCTGCTTCTGATCGAGCCCGGCTTTATGAGTGACATCGGTAAACGTGCCGTCTCCATTGTTGCGGAAAAGAATGTTGTGTCCCCAAAAGCAGCAAAACAGGTCATCCCATCCATCATTGTTGTAGTCGCCTACGCAGACGCCGGTCTGCCAGCCGGTACGCCCCAGTCCCGATTTTTCCGTGACATCGGTAAACGTACCGTCGCGGGTGTTCGTGTAGAGGTGCGAGGTCGGAGCTTTCCCGGACGGCCACTTCGTATCGAGGCGGTCTCCGTTGGTGAGATAGATGTCCAGCCATCCGTCATGGTCGTAATCGAAAAAGGCCAGCCCGCTTCCTTTGGCCTCGATGATCACCCGCTTGTGGTCAACGCCGCCCCACACGTTGGGAATGGTCAGCCCGGCTTGCTGAGCCACATCGACAAACTGGACGGGAGACGAAACGGGAGACGGTGCGGGATTCGATAGCGCGGCTTGGACGAGGGCTGGATCCCACTTCGAGAGCGGAGTCGCAAGGGCGTCGGTCAGAGAACTGCCGAGTAAGAAGAGAGATGAGCCGAGAAACCGGCGCCGTGGAAAAATCATGGATTGGGATGATTATAAAGACAGGAGCTCGCCCTGGAGCCTAACCCCTCAATACATCGCGTACAGCCTGTTATCGAGAGGGCATTTGTCCGAGCTGGCGACTTTATAGACGAATGGTTGTTCACAGTTCCCATACGAATCGCAGAGAGCACTCAAGCTGGGAGGATTTTGCGATTACCCACCCTGCAAATCAGCCCAACGGTCATCCTTCATGTTGCACATATTCTCACTGTAAAGGAGAAAACGTTCCCTTCGGTTGAAATCCACTACCCAACAAACCGATGCTCCGCTTCATTTGTTCCGCACTTTCGGAAACGGATGCGGAACGATTCCTGCACCTTCCTTGATCGCGATGATCTGATCCACCGCCACATTCGTGAGCTTGTCCACCTGTCCGCTCGGCCATGTGATGACGAGTGATTCAATTTTGGATCGCTTGCCGAGACCAAAATGAATGCGCGGATCGCTGGCCGACATGTAACTCGTTCCGCCCTCTGCCTGCTTGACCTGCGCAAATCCTTCTGAAGTCAGTTTCAGCACAGAACCGGTACCGTCGCGGTTGGATTTTGTGCCGATCAGCAGGACCTCCAGCCAATGATTGGAGTTGCCCCCATCGTTGCGCAGCAGCTCCGGATAATCGCCGCGCACGTTGACGGCAATATCGATGTCGCCATCGTTGTCGAAATCCGCGGTAGCAAGGCCGCGTCCTGCGACGGGGTGTATGAAGTCAGGACCGAGGGAATCAGAAACCTTGTCGAAATGGCCTTTGCCCTGGTTGCGGAACATCAGCAGTGGTTCCTTATAAGAGACCTCGCTGTGGTAAAGGTTCACGTTGTCCAACATGGCGCCATTCAACTGCAGAATGTCGGCCCAGCCGTCGTTATCGTAGTCGATGAACTTGGCAGCGATCCCGCTCATCAAGATTGCCTTGTTGCCGATTCCGGAGGCGAACGTGTCATCGGTAAAAGTTTCGTCTCCGTTGTTGTGGTAGAGGCGGTTAAGTTCGAAGTCGAGATGGGTGATATAGACGTCCTGCCATCCGTCGCCGTCGACGTCCGACGCATCGATCCCCATGCCGGCTTCGTATTTACCGTCTTCGCTGGCCGCCATTCCGG
>CAYVSQ010000295.1:0-7976 GCA_964453815.1 uncultured Acidobacteriaceae bacterium
TTTGCTGTCAAGGAATTGGGGGAGCATAACTCTTTTTGAGTCGGGGACGATTCGATAACTATAACATTATGAATGATTTGCTCGAGAACCTAAAGAGCACTACCGAAAGTAATGCAAAATCTCTCTACTAAGCCATTTAGAAATCGAGGGGAAGGGGTCCACGTTACACCAGCGCTTGACGAGCGAGGGCGCGGCGCAGCACCACTTCGAGCGCAGACTTGATCTCCGCGTACTCATTGTCGGACAACTTCCCTTCCAGGCGCTCCGTTTCGAGGGCAAATAGCTCGTCCTTGAGGGCCGACAAGAGCGCTCCAGAATTCCCGTTCGGATTGCCGGCCTGCCGGGGCGTGGGCACGAGCGGCGAAGGCATAGCCGGCGCGGCTGCTGCCAGGGCACTTTCCGGCTTCGCTCGCAGAAAGAATGCCGCCGCAATAACCAGGACGAGCGCGAGGCCGCTCAGAATCCACCACTTGTATTTCTGCAGCGGATCGGGCGTATCGATCGGATTGCCGAGTCCCCCGCCGGGACGCGTATCCGTCGCAGCAGAAGACGGCTGGGCAGCGCTCTGCGCATCTGCCGACGCCGGACCACCGGGGGCGCCCGCCCCTGCCTGCTCCGAATCACGTGGCATGACTCCGGTTCCGGACACCGTGAATTCCAGCGGCTGCGAAGGCTGAACATTTTTGGCGAGAAAGGTCTGCGCGTGAGCATCGACGTCGGCTGCCTGGAACGGCGCGCCACCCTCGAACTGCATGCTCTTGGGCATCATGATGGCCACGTTTTCTGTAGGCAGAGCGAGATGCGGCGCGAATTTGTAACTGCCACTGTATGGAAGCGTGTAGCTCAGCTGGAAGCGGGTCTCACCCGGGCGCACCGGGAAAACGAAGGCATA
The DNA here is from genome assembly GCA_964453815.1 of uncultured Acidobacteriaceae bacterium. GTDB lineage: Bacteria > Acidobacteriota > Terriglobia > Terriglobales > Acidobacteriaceae > Silvibacterium. Next base: position 893 of record CAYVSQ010000295.1, read on the forward strand.
GTGGCCTTTCTCCCCAAGCGGTATCGGAGACGAAGCAACCGGCATCCCTCCAGGGCCCATGGCAGCCGACGCTTCGATCTTGGCGTCGGGGGGTAGATAGATTTCATAAGCCTGCTTGCTGAATTGCGTGCGCGGAGGCTTCGATTCGTTCTTGACGAAGTAGTTTTGAATTACGTGCAGGCCCTGCGGCCCGGTTTCAAGGCGCATCACATCGGCTTCAGTCGAAACCCCCTCGACTTTGGGCTCGACATCATACACAGCCACGTCGACCTTGGATGTTCCGGGAGGAACCGGCTCAAAGTATGCAGCTTTCTCATGGTCGACGCGCACCAGGTGCATGCCATTGTCGGGCACGTCGATGGTGAAATGGCCGTGGGCATCGGTCTTGGTGCGGGCCGCCTCCTGCATGCCCTGCGCGAGAGCGATGAGCACGACATCGTCGCCTGCTGCCGGCTTATTGGTGGTCTTATTGGTGACGGTACCGGTCAGCGAGGCTGCGTGCGCAGCAAGTGAAGCCGTAAAAGCCAGCCCTGCAAGGACAGAGGCTCGGCGATGGCGCGAGTGTACGAATGATTTCATGATCGTCCTTAAATTATAGGGCCCGGAAATAGGGCATGGCTCAGTGAGGTTGCGCTTCGAGCACATCGATTTCGGCCAGTACTCCGGCGGTTTCATTTTCAAGATCCGCCTGTTGCATGGCGTAGTCCTCTTGCACATATTTGCCGGCACGGTACTCGAAGTTGAGGTCGCGCAGGTTGTCGTAGAGGACATCCTTACGCTCGCGAAGATATTCGAGACGCGTCTTCTGATGCTGCTCCTCAACGTGGCGCTCGGGATAGAAGACATAGAAAAGAATGCCCAGGAGAAGAAGGCTGCAGGCGATGATAATCATAGTTGCGTCTCCCTCCGGATTCTCTCGCGCATGGCTGGAAACTCAGTTGCACGTGGCACAGCCGGAGCCGCGGCAGCACGCAAACGCCACTTGCGCACCAGAATCACCGTCGCTGCGATGCCGAGTATGAGTACGGCTGGCGGCACGATCCAGGCAACAATGTTGAATTTGGTCAGCATCGGGGCGGCAAGTACCGTGGGACCGTACTTGTCTTGAAACGCGGTTAAAATGGCGTCATCGCTCGATCCCCCCGCGAGACTGACGCGAAGTTCGCCGAGCATACGGTCTGAATCCGGGCATCCAAGATGGTTGCACTCGATGAGGATCTGATTGCAACCGCAAACGCACATCATTTTGTGACCGAGATCGTTATAACGGACAGCGGTGCTCGCTGACCCCATAGTGAGAACGGCGACCACAATCACAGCCAGCGCTCGACCGAAGTACGAGAGCTTCGTCATCAGTCACCACCCCGAACTGAAACAGCTTCGGCTGCTGGTGCGACTGCTCTAACTCGATTACGGCTGGCGGCAAGCGCAGCCGTCATGTTGGGTATCAGCGCAACACCAGTGCCGAAGACAATGATGCCGACACCGATCCAGATCCACGCGACCAGCGGATTCAAAAAGACCTTGATGATCGGCTGGCCAGTGTCGGGATTTTTGCCGGCGTAGATGACGTAGAGGTCCCAGGCAAGCGTGGAGTGGTTGGCAACGATGGTTGAGGGTTGCTGGCTTGCCGTGTAGAAGCGCTTTTCCGGTGCGAGCTGCGTGATCTTCTTGTCGCCGCGATAGACGTCGAGCAGAGCGTATTCGGTATCGTAGTTGGGGTTCGAGTCCTGCGAGTAGCTCTGGCACTCGAGACGGTAAGGACCGATGTTGAGACTCTGTTTAAAGCCGAGCTCTTCTTCCCTGCTCTGGTTGAAGGCGGAGCCAGCTAGTCCAATGAAGATGACGACGACGCCGAAGTGAACAATGTATCCACCGTAACGGCGCATGTTGCGGCGCGTGAGCTGAACCATCGAGGCGAAAAGATTCTGTCCGGTATGGCGCGAGATGACACCTGCGCCGCGCAGAAATTCCGCACTGATGGCCGTGACTACGACAGCGGCGAGGGTGAAGGCGATAAAGGAGTAGAAGGAGCCCTGGTCCTTAGTAGTGAAAATCTCCCAGGGATGTACACCACACGCGATTACGACGATGGCCGCGACGAGGCCGGCAATGCACGGCAGGACGAAGTTCTTGCGAATGCTCTTAAACGAAGAGCTGCGCCAGGCGAGCAGTGGGCCTATGCCGGTTAGAAAAAGCAAGAAGAGACCGATAGGCACGGCGACTCGGTTGTAGAAGGGCGCGCTGACTGTGACTTTGTTCCCCTGAACATATTCGGAGAGGACAGGAAAAAGAGTTCCCCAAAGGACTGTGAAGCATGCCGCGAGCAGCACTAGATTGTTAAAGAGGAAACTGGATTCGCGGGAGACCAGCGATTCGAGCTTGTTTTCAGCCTTCAAGTGATCACGCTGCAGGATAAAAGTGAAGAGACAGACGGAGAGAACGATGATGAGGAAGGTCCAAAACCAGGTGCCGATGGATGACTGCGCGAAGGCGTGAACGGAGCTGACCAAGCCGGAGCGCGTCAACAGCGTACCGAAGATGGCCAGCAGGAATGTGGAGAAGATCAGCCACACGTTCCAGCTCTTCATCATGCCGCGCTTCTCCTGCATCATGACAGAATGCAGGAAGGCGGTACCGGTAAGCCAAGGCATGAGGGAGGCGTTCTCGACGGGGTCCCACCCCCAGTAGCCGCCCCAGCCCAGCACAGAGTAGGCCCAATGTGCGCCGAGGAAGATGCCGCAGGTCAGAAAGAGCCAAGTCACCATGGTCCAGCGACGGGTAATGTGGATCCACTTCTCGCCGGGATAGCGCATCATGAGCGCACCTAACGCGAAGGCGAAGGGTACGGCGAATCCCACATATCCGAGATAGAGCATCGGCGGATGGATGACCATCTCGGGATATTGCAGGAGCGGATTCAGACCGAAGCCGTCTTGCGGGACGGGACCGCTAACCAATGAAAACGGCATCGCTGCAAAGTTGAGTAGAAGCAGAAAGAAGACCTGCACGCCCGCAAGGATGGCCGACGCGTAGGCGGTAAGCTTCACATCAACTTTGTGCCGCAGGCGCAGGACAAATCCGTAGGCCGACAGCAGCCAGGCCCAGAGCAGGAGTGAACCCTCCTGGCCGGACCAGAGGGCGGCGAACTTATAGGGGCCGGGCAGCGCGCGGTTGGAGTGGTGCAGGATGTAGGCGACGGAGAAGTCGTTGTTGAAGGCTGCCCAGACAAGTGCGAAAGCCGCTGCCGTCGTGGCGATGAAACTGCCGATGCCCGCACGGCGGGCCGTCTCTGCCAGGCGCTCGGGTGCAACGCGGCTACGGGCTCCGGTCGCGAGTTGGCGCAGAGCGATGGCGCCTGCCAGCAGGGAGTAGCCGCAGAGAGCGAGAGCGAGCAGAAGAGCGAAACTGCCGAATGTAGGCATGGATGAACAACCTATTGTCGCAGACCGCGACGTGGAGGCTCAAGCCGTGTGCAGATTCAGGCGGTGCGGCTCATTGGCTCAGCCATCGGCTCATCGAGGAGGGAGTCGACGAGGGCCATCAGTTGGGTGGGGGCGATGGGCTTTACCCGGAAGATGACGTCAAGGCCTGCATACTCTGCTTCGACGTCGGGCAAGCCACTCAGAACGAGCACTGGAACTAGGGGCAAGCGCCGGCGAAGAAGATCGACAAATTGAGGGCCGTTTATGTCAGGCATCCAATGGTCGGTGATGACCAGCCCGATCGAGTTGAGGAGTTGTTCGTCCTCAAGCATCTCCAGGGCTTGACGTGCGCCCTCGGCCACCGCGACCGCTCGTCCGGGAAGGGAAAGGATCGCTTGACGCGTCGCAGCCTGGATAGGGTTATCGTCAACTAGAAGAACTTCAGCATTCATTTAGGTTTACTGCTACTACTCATTCAGTCCTTTATTCAATCTTTGCTGCCTACAGGTAGACGGGGTCCGATGAGAAATGGTTGCTCGCTGTCTTGCATATTTTCTAGTTGGTTAACCATATAAACCGGGAAGCGAATGGTCAAGCTCTGGTTTCTTCCTGGCGGTGCAAGATACCCTCCCCTCCCTGTTCTTGACAAGTGCGTGATTTCGCCTGAGTTACGAACCTTAACGTTGACAAGTGTGTGAAAGGAAATGATTTATTTAACCTGCAATGATTCTAAATGAGTTAGGCATCTTCTGCTTATCCGGTTAAGCAAAAATAGTTAGAAGGAGTCGTGAGTTTTTTGGCTTGACAACCCGGACTCACAGCGCTCACGCATAGGGAGCCGCCTTTTAGCTTCGCGAAGATGGGGCACCCGCCTCTCTGCTCAGAAACATACCCTAGCTGAGCTTAAGATGGGCCACCCAGCGCGAAAGAAATGGGGCGCCCAAATAAACAGGCGGCCTCGATGAGGCCGCCTGTAAGGTTTTAGCTAAGCTTGCGGGTTAGAAGCTGAATTTTCCTGTGACCTGGATCAGACGGGGGGAAGCATCGCCGCCGAGGAACGAGCCCAGAATGGAGGTGGGCGTGTTCACGGTGTTGTCGATGAGTCCTGTGGTTCCACCATCTATGTTGCCGGAGGCCTGATTGAAGTTTGGATGATTGAAGAGGTTAAAGAACTGGAATCCCAGCTTCAGGTGAGCCGCTTCCCAACCGGGAATTCCGAAGCTCTTCGAAACGGACATATCCGTATTGGTGAAGCTCGAACCGTAAATCTGGTTGCGGCGACCCTGACCAAGAGCCGTCGGATCCTGGTACGAAGAGACGAAGGAGCAGGGAGTCTGTGTAGCGTTGAAGAGGCTGTGGGCCGCTCCACCGCAGTGGTTGTTCCTGATGGGCGCGATCTGCTGGGCAAACATCGTATTGTTGTTACCACTGCCGGTGCCGCCGCCGTAAAATGCGATACCGGCGCCGACCGAGTCCGCCGTTACCGAGAACGGAAAGCCGTCATTGTGGAAGACGGTGCCAGAGACTTCCCAGCCGTCGGTGAGAATCCTAGGACCTCCCCAATAGGGGACGGTGAACAAATAGCTTCCGCTGATGTAGTGACGGGTGTCGTAATCGGAATTGCCATAGTTCTGGCCGAAGTTGTAAGGGTTGTGCGGAAAGACGGCATTGGACCCGAAGGGGTTGAAGCCGCCATTGGAAATCTGATCCAACGCGTGACTAAAGACGTAGTTGAACTGCAGGGTGAGGTAGCGGGAACGATTGACCACCGATGTCACCAGGCCGTTGTAATTGGAAGTGCCAGCGCTGTAGACCTGGGTGGCACCGCCAAAATTCGGATTCGGAATGGATGATGGCAGACCGCCAAATCCAAAGGCATTCACGGAGTTATTGACGATCGGCTGGTGATAGGTATGGTTACCCACATAGCCAACCGACAAGGCTGCCGTGTGCGTCAACTGACGCTCGACGGTCAGGCTCCACTCATGATAGGTGGGATAGGAGATGTGGTCGACCGCGGTAACGATGCCGGGCGCGCTGAATCCCGGAACCGAGGAGAGGCTGTTGAGCGAAGCTCCATTGAGGAAACCTGCACTAAACGCCGCATTTGAAGCTGCTGCAATCCCGCCCGCGCTACCAGCGGAGGTAGGAATCAATTGATAGCCTGCCGCAGGCGCACCGGGATTTCCGAAGTTCTGGCTGACAATCGTAAACGGAACGTTGGTAGGGGCGTTGTTCAGGAACGAGTCGGCAATCTGGCCGGGGAAGGCATCGGTGAAGATTCCGAAGCCGCCGCGAACCGTGGTCTTCTGGTCAGGTAGGTAGGCGAAGCCGACGCGGGGCGCGTAGCCGAGCTTCTGGAGGCTTCGAAAGGCCTGATGCTGGCCGAACTGGATGAGGTTTTGATAGGGCGTGTCGGGAGATGTGCTGGAGGCAGAAAAGCCGACGGGCAAGCGGGCGAAGCAGTTTGTCTGGCAGACCGGGTTCGAGTTGTGCTCGAAGCGCATGCCATAGGTAACGGTGAGGTTTGGCTTCACCTTCCACTGATCCTGAATGTACCAGCCCATGTTATACAGGGCCACGGGCTGGGTTGGTCTCTCAGGAAACTGCTGGAACCACTCGTCAACCTGTCCGGTTTGAAACGAGCTATTTAAGGCGACGGCTTCGGGCGAGGCCGTGTATTCCGAAGGACTGTAGTCGGTAACATCGTTGCGGCGCATGGTCCAGCCAAACTGAATGTTGTGGTTGCCATGATTCCAGTTCACATCGTCCGTGAATTGATACCCGGTAACGTTGCGTCCCTGGGGCCAGATGATATTAAGACCGCCGATCAATGCGGCATTTGGATTGTTGCCCAGATCGCCATCCGCGAAAATGAGCGTGAATGGCACTATTGCAGTGGAGGCTGCCAGATTGGTGTTGGTGAAGATGGCGCGGTAGTAGATTGTGGCGAAAAGGAACTGGTTCGTGATATTGGGATTGAAGATGTGGGTGTAGTTCAACTGCCCCTGATATTGCGGCTGCGGGCTATCGGCATTGAAAAGAGGGTCGAGGACGCTGGTATACGTCGCCTGCAACCCTTTATCAATCTCGAAGTGACCAAAAAGATGGTTTCTCTCGTTGAAGTCCTGATCGACGCGCCCACTCATTAACGATTCGTGAGTAAAATTGCCGGCCGAGCCATTGAAAAGGACCGTGCCATAGGGGTTGTCGGGGGTGTCCGGAGTGGAAACAACTGCATTGGCACGGCCCGGAGCATTGTTATACAACCCGAATATCTTTTGATAACCCGCAATTTCGTCGGTGAGTCCGGCATCCGTGAGATTTGCCAAAGTGGCAGCCTGATAGCTGTCATCCGGAGCAAAAACAGAGGAGCGCGTGGGAAGAACCACGCGCAAGCCTTCATAGTTAAAGAAGAAGAAGGTCTTGTCATGGAGAATCGGCCCGCCGATTGCGGTCGCCCACTGATTGACATTGCTGAATGGCTTGGGAGTGCCGGTCTGGTTATTGAAGAAGTTGTTGGCATTCATCACACGCCCGTTCCACCAGTAGGCGGCGTTGCCATGGAACTTGTTCGTTCCAGAACGGGAGATTTCATTGATCTGCGCGCCGCCCAAGCCACCAAATGAGGCGTTGTAGGGGTTGGAGATCACCGTAAC
>CAYVSQ010000296.1:0-16422 GCA_964453815.1 uncultured Acidobacteriaceae bacterium
TTTCTGTGGCTGATGATCAGGCGCTTCTTTGATTACGGCCAGGTGGAGCAGGGGCGCGAGGCTTATTCGATGCTCATCCGGAAAATCCAGGCGGCGGGGTATCCGGTTCAGACCTACCAGATGCCGTTTCTAGCCGAGGAGCGCGCGGTGCATTCGACGCTGATCGAACGGCTGTTCGGAATTGTGGATGTGCGGGGTGGCGATGAGGTGCTGATGGCTTACAGCAGCTTTAATCATGCGGCGGGAGGCGGGATTCCCCTGATCTACGGTCCGCAGACCCAGACGCTGGCGGTGGGAACGACACTCGACGATAAGGCGGCAGGTCTGACGGCGTTGACCTGGGAGGAATTTTCGCGCGACCTGATAGTCGCCAGTCATTTTTCTCACCTTGTCGGTATCTACAGCCTGGAGGGCTGCATTCGGCAGGGCTTTCTCCCACGGATGATCGCGCTGGACTGGAGTCAGACGGTGACGATTCCGGCCGAGCAAGTGACCGCGGCAGAGAAGTTTGACAGACATCTGCGTCATGCGATCTGGATTTTTTCCCGCTTGCCATACATTGTGATCGGGTTGCTGTTGCTGGCGGTCTGGTTCGTGTGGAGGCGACTGCGGCACAGGCGCAGTCAGGACGGGTCTGCGATCGAGAATGCGTAAGGTCTGAAAGCTGCGATGTGGCCAACGTTATCTACGACCTTTTTAGTCCTGATTGCTCCCCGTGAAAGATTGGCTCGGATTTTTTCATCATGGTGCTCGCGCTCTTGATTCTGCGGCCCTTTTGCCTGCTATATTGAATCTTCAATCAAAGCCGTTTCGGGGCGGGTTCGCGTCCCGGATAACTGCTGCGCGAAAACGGCGCGGTAGACCTCCAACCAATGGGTTTCTTGAGGAGCAAGGACGCATTCATGGCGCAGATTTTTGACCGCAGCTCGAACGCACTGGCCCGCGCGAGCCTGGTCTTAACGGGACTGATTGTGATCGCCCTGGGAGTGACGCTCGATCAACTGCAACGGTCACCGTGGGTTACGCGACAGGGGCAGCGGGCCGATCAGCCAATCCCCTTCAGCCACAAGCATCACGTGCAAGGCCTGGGCCTGCAATGCCAGTACTGTCATACCTCGGTCGAGAAGTCGGGCTATGCGGGCATTCCGCCCACGCGGACCTGTATGAACTGCCATTCGCAGATCTGGACGAATGCCGCGTTGCTCGAGCCGGTTCGCCAGAGCTGGGCTACGGGCGAATCGATTGCGTGGACCAAGGTTCACGACCTTCCCGATTACGTCTACTTCAGTCATGAGATTCACGTGAACAAGGGCTTGGGGTGCTCAAGCTGCCACGGCCGCGTAGATGATATGCCGATCATGTATCAGGAAAACACGCTGCAGATGGAGTGGTGCCTGAACTGTCATCGCAACCCGGCCGCGAACGTACGTCCTACGAGCGAGATTTACAACATGGCTTGGACGGGTGCGTCGACCAGGAGCCCGGTGTGGTGCGCGGCCTCCGATGCAAAGCCGGGCACGCCCACGGCGCAATTGGTGAGTTGCACAACCTCCGATCCGGCGGGCGAAGGCGATCCGCAACTGGCCTCGTTGCATTTGACGCCGGCGGTGAATGCGCAGGCCACAGATGTGACGACCGGCGTGCTTTCACCGCCACCGGCAAGCTACACGAAGTTCACGAGCCAGCAGGCGCTAGGCGAATTCCTGGTGCAGCATTACAACATCCGGTCTCCGCGGGATCTTTCGAGCTGTGAGGTATGCCACCGATGAAGGACCGTGAGCTTGAGATGGACGGGGTGAGCGAAGAAAGACAGGACATGGCAGAGGAGAATGGTCGCGCAAAGCTGACGCTTGCCGAGGTGCGGGCGAAGTTGGCCGGGCAGACGGGAAAGAGGTACTGGCGGTCGATCGACGAGCTGGCCGGGACGCCGGAGTTCGAAGCGGCGTTGAGCCAGGAGTTTCCCCAGCACAGCTCGGAATGGATTGATCCGGTTTCACGGCGCGGCTTCATGAAGATGATGGGTGCTTCGATGGCGCTGGCCGGCCTCGCAGGATGCACGAAGCAACCGGACGAGCCGATTTTTCCCTACGTCAAAGCTCCGGAAGACCTGATTCTGGGCAAACCGGTGTATTTTGCCACGGCCTTCCCGTTCCCTACCGGTGCCATTCCGGTTCTGGTGAAGAGCGACGCATATCGGCCGATCAAGATCGACGGCAATCCCGAGCATCCTGTGATCCGGGGCACTTCGGACCCGATCACACAGGGAACCCTGCTCGACTTGTATGATCCCGACCGGTCGCAGCATATCCTGCATCGCGGCGAATCCGCCACCTGGCCGGCGTTTCTCGCGAGTTTCCGCGGCATGCTGGCCGACAAGAAGGCCTCGGGTGGCGAGGGGCTGTATTTCCTGAGCGGCACGGTGACTTCGCCGACCCTGGCGGGGCAATGGAAGAAGGCGCAGGGGGCGTATCCCAAGGCGAAGTGGGTGCAATACGACCCGGTGAATCGCGACTCGGCCTATGCGGCTTCGAAGGCGGCCTTCGGTGACTACGCTGATGCGCAGTACCGGCTCGAAGCGGCAGATGTGATCGTCACCCTGGATGCGGATTTTCTCTCCGGTGCGGCGCAGCCGGGCTTCCACCAGCTGGCCAGGGATTACGCGAAGCGCAGGAAGCTCGAGAGTGCCGGCGCAGGTGATTACGGCATGAACCGGCTGTATTCGGTCGAAAGCCTGACGACGACCACGGGGCTCAAGGCGGATCATCGCCTGGCGTTGCGGGCGAGCGACATTGCAGCTTTTTCCGCGGCTCTGGCGGCGGCCGTAGGCGCAGGCTCCGCGCCCTCGGGATATACGTGGTCGAGCGACGCGCAGGCGTTTCTCGCGTCGGTGGCGAAAGACCTGAAGGCGAATGGCGGCAAGTGCATAGTGATTCCCGGCGAACAGCAATCGACGGGCGTGCATCTGGCGGCCATGGCAATCAACGATGCGCTGGGCAATATCGGCAAGACCGTGGTGTACACGGAGACCGTAAATCCGCTGCCCTCAATCCAGGGCGACGAGCTGAAGTCTCTTGTCTCGGATATGAATGCCGGCAAAGTGGACTGGCTGGTGATACTGAATGCCAACCCGGTTTACTCGGCGCCCGCCGACCTGGCCTTCGAAGATGCGCTGGGCAAGGTGCGGACGGTCGTGCATCTGGGGTTGCATAACGACGAAACCGGACAGATCTCGCAATGGCATATCAACGGGACGCATTATCTCGAGGCCTGGTCGGATGCGCGGGCCTACGACGGAACGGTTACCGTGATCCAGCCGATGATCGATCCTCTGTATGGCGGACATTCGGCGCACGAGATCGTGCAGTCGCTGCTCGACAACCCCGATGTCTCAGCCTATGAAGCGGTTCGCGATACATGGAAGGGCGCGACCGCATCGAAGGGCACGGATCCCGATTTCGGCTGGCGCAAGGCGCTGCACGACGGTTTCATCGCCGATACGGCCTTTTCGAAAGGTAGTGGCGGCAGGGCGTCGATTCCCGCCCCGGCTGCACAGGCTCCGGCGGACTCACTGGAGATCGTCTTCCGGCCCGATTCCAATGTCTACGACGGACGCTATGCAAACGTCGGCTGGCTGCAGGAAGTGCCTCGCCCGGTGACGAATCTCTCCTGGGACAATGCGGCGCTGATGAGTTTTGCAACGCTGGAGAAGCTGGGCGTAGTCCAACACGACGTGATCGAGATCACCCTGAACGGCAAGAAGGTGCTGGCTCCGTCGTTGGCGGTTCCCGGTCATGCCGATGGCAGCATCACGCTGCATCTGGGCCAGGGCCGCCGCAATGCGGGCCGCGTGGGCAGTGGAGTGGGTTTCAACGCCTATCAGATCCGTCCTTCTGCCTCGCCGCTCTTCGCGAACGGCGCGACGGTGAGGAAGACCGGCGATGTATGGGGTTTTGCGGTTACCAAGAGCATGTACATCGACCATCGTTCGAAGGCGGTAGGCGGCGATGGCAGTGGGACGCATTCTCTCGAGGGGAATGAGGCGATCGACCGCGGAATCATCCGCTGGGCGACGCTCGAGGAATTCAAGAAGGATCCGGAGTTTGCGCACTCCGGCCCGGGCATGGACGATCCGGAGCCGACCACCAGCATGTTCCCGTCTTTCCGCTTCGACCACAATGCCTGGGGCATGTCGATCGATATGAACTCCTGCATCGGCTGCAGTGCCTGCGTGGTGGCCTGTTATGCGGAGAACAATCTGGCCATCGTGGGCAAGCACCAGGTGACGATGGGGCGCATTATGCAGTGGATACGGGTCGACACCTATTATGAGGGCGATCTGGCCGCGCCACGCGCTCACTTCCAGCCGATGACCTGTCAGCACTGCGAAAACGCGCCGTGCGAATTGGTCTGTCCGGTGGGCGCGACCGTGCATACCCCGGAAGGCCTCAATATGATGGTCTACAACCGCTGTGTGGGCACGCGCTACTGCTCGAACAACTGCCCCTACAAGGTTCGCCGATTCAACTTCCTGCTCTACTCCGATTTCGAGACGGAGAGTCTTAAGCTGATGCGCAACCCGGACGTAACGGTGCGCAGCCGCGGGGTGATGGAGAAGTGCAGTTACTGCGTGCAGCGCATCACCGCAGCGAAGATCCAGGCGGACAAGGAGAATCGCAAGATTCGCGACGGAGAGGTTGTGACGGCGTGCCAGCAGGCGTGCCCGACGGAGGCAATCGCTTTCGGCAATGTTAACGACGGCACAAGCAAAGTGGCGAAGTTGAAGGGTGAAGAGCGCACCTATGGCGTGCTGGCGGACCTCAACACACGTCCGCGCACGACGTATATGGCGGAAGTGCTGAACATTAATGAGGAACTGGCCGCGGCGCGCGGGGAATTCGCAGCGGAAAACGGTTGAGGCAGGTTTTTGCAATCGGGAGAAGCGGTCTCTCGACTCTTTGCGCCAAGAGCAGGCGTCGAGGGTGGGCAGGCCGGGTATAAGAGGTCCGAGGCTAAGAGGTTAAAGCGATGGCAACTAAAGACGCACCGGTGAATGACCCCATGCTCGACCCCGTAACCGGGGAAGTGCTGGTCATCGCGCCCGGGCATACCTTCAAGTCGGTCACGGAAAAGATTTCGCGCATCGTCCTTACGCCGCACACGCCAATCGGCTGGTTTGCCGGCTTCGTGCTTGCGGGTGGAATCGTAGGGGTGCTGCTGACCGCGATAACCTGGCTCTTCCTGAGGGGCGTCGGCATCTGGGCCATCACCATCCCCGTGGCCTGGGGCTTTGCCATCATTAACTTCGTGTGGTGGATCGGTATCGGCCACGCGGGCACGTTGATCTCGGCGATTCTATTGCTCTTCAAGCAGGGGTGGCGCAACTCGATCAACCGCTTCGCCGAAGCCATGACCATCTTTGCCGTGGTCTGCGCCGGCATGTTTCCTCTGATCCACGTCGGCCGCCCATGGCTGGGATACTGGCTCTTTCCCTACCCCAACACAATGAATGTGTGGCCGCAATTCCGGTCGCCATTGCTGTGGGACGTCTTCGCGGTCTCGACCTACGCGACGATTTCGGTGGTCTTCTGGTACATGGGCATGATTCCCGATATGGGCACAATGCGGGATCGCACCAGGTCAAAGGTTGGACAGTTCATTTATGGCTGGCTGGCTCTCGGCTGGCGCGGTTCGGTGCGCCACTGGGTCCGCTATGAGTCGGCCTCCCTGCTGCTGGCCGGTCTGGCGACGCCGCTGGTGCTCTCGGTTCACACGGTTATCAGCTTCGATTTCGCCGTGGCCCTCTTACCCGGTTGGCACACGACGATCTTCCCGCCCTATTTTGTCGCGGGCGCGATCTACTCCGGGTTCGCCATGGTCATCACCCTGGCTATTCCCATCCGCAAGTTCTATCACCTGGAAGACATGATCACGATCCGGCATATCGACAACATGGGCAAGGTGATGCTGGCGACCGGCCTGATCGTGGCCTACGGGTATTCCACCGAAGTCTTCATGTCCTACTGGTACTCGGGTAGCCACTGGGAATACTTCATGATGTGGAACCGCATGTTCGGGCCGATGGGCTGGTCATACTGGGTGCTCATTACCTGCAACATCGCGCTGCCGCAACTGCTGTGGATGAGAAAATTCCGGCGCACCCCGATCCTGATCTTCCTCATGTCGCTGGTCATCAACACCGGCATGTGGTTCGAGCGCTTCGTAATTGTTGTAACCAGCCTGTATCGCGACTACCTGCCCTCGTCGTGGGGCACCTACCGCGCCACCAAGTGGGACTATGCGACGTTTGTTGGAACGCTGGGACTGTTTACGTTTCTATTCTTTCTCTTTGTCCGCTTCCTGCCCATGATTCCCATGTCGGAGATTCGCATGATGCTGCCGCAGGCAAAGGTGCGGGCGGAAGCAGAACCACAACCGGAGGCAGGTGACTAATGCCTGTACGTGAAGGAACATACGGCCTGCTGGCCGAATTCGATACGCCCAGCCAACTGGTGCGGGCTGCCGAGAACGCTTATGCTGCGGGCTATCGCCGGATGGATTGCTACACGCCCTATCCCGTCGAAGAAGCGGCCGCCGCCATAGGCTTTCACAAGAACGAGGTTTCGCTGGTATGCCTGATCGGCGGCCTGCTGGGCGTGGTGGCGATGTTCAGCTTAGAGACCTGGATCTCGGTATGGGCCTATCCGTTGAACATTGGTGGACGCCCGTACTTCTCATGGCCGTCGTTCGTGGTGCCGGCGTATGAGTGGACGATTCTGTACGCGGGGCTTTCAGCGTGCTTTGGCATGCTGGCACTGAACGGGCTGCCGAAGGTATACCACCCGCTGTTCAATGCTCCGAATTTTCGCAACGGCGCGACCAGCGACAAGTTTTTTCTGTGTCTGGAAGCCAACGATCCGAAGTTCGAGCTGGGCGATGCACGCTCATTCCTGGAGCGCCTGACGCCGGTTTCCATTGTGGAGGTGGAGTATTAACGCGATGAAGACGGCCGGCAAAATGATCGGGGCACATTCCGTCCGCGCGCTTTCGCTCTGTGGCGCCGCGGCGTTGATGTTGGCTGCCGGCTGCCGGCAGGATATGCAGGATCAGCCGAAGATGATTCCGCAGCGCCAATCGGAATTCTTCGCTGACGGGCGCTCGGCACGTCCGCAGGTGGAACACACAGTGGCGCGCGGGCAACTGCGCGAGAATGAATTTTTCTATACCGGCCTGGTGAATGGCAAGGAACAGGACGCGTTGCCCTTCGCGGCGACACTGCCGGTGCTGGAGCGCGGGCAGGAGCGCTTCAACGTCTACTGCACGCCCTGCCATTCTCGCGTGGGAAACGGGCTGGGCATGATCGTCGAGCGGGGCTATAAGCCGGCGGGGAATTTCCACGACGCCAAGCGCCTGGCGGAACCGCTCAGCCACTACTTTGTCGTGATGACCAACGGCTATGGGGCGATGCCTGATTACGCGACGCAGCTTCCTCCGGCGGACAGATGGGCCGTGGCCGCGTATATCCGCGCACTGCAATTAAGTCAGAATGCGAAGGAATCGGATGTGCCTCACGGCGCGCAGATCGAAACCCTGTCCGACGTCGCGCAGCAGCAAGGGCTGCCGACGAGTTTTGCCGGTCCCTGGCCGTTGGCGGCCTCTACCTATGTTGAGGCTAAGCCGTCGACAGGAATCCTGGCCGGAGCTCCGGCGAAAGACTTGACCGCTCCGCACGCGACGGTTCAGAGCCCGAAGAATTCAGCCCCGAAGAACTCAGCAACGACAAACCCGAGCAGCGGCGAAGCGGCCAAGCCGCCGGTCTCGAATTAAGGAATGCAGGAAGAACGCATGGCAAACGGATATCACGCGAAAACGCTGCCCGCCAATCTGAATGCGCCGGCATTTGTCGATGTCTGGCGTACCCGGGCGCTGATCGTGGGCGTTGTTTTCTCGGTCATCGCAATCATCCTCGGCTTTTTGGGTGGGTGGAACCATTTTCTGCGCGCCTGGTTGCACGGCTACATGATGTGCTTCAATTTCACCTTTGGCGCCATGGTGTTATTGATGGTGCAGTATCTTTCCGGCGGCAAGTGGGGTCTGATCATCCGCCGGCCACTGGAAGCAATGACGCGCACCTGGCCGCTGGTCTTCCTGATGTTTCTGCCCGTGGGAATATTCGGAGCATCGTTCGGAAAACTCTATATCTGGGCGCGATACGCAGATTGGGCCACGGCGTTGAAGCGCGGCCTGATCAGCAATGAACAGGCGCACGCGATCCATTTCAAACATCCCATCCTCAACGTGACCACTTTCTGGACCGTATCGTTGCTGGTCTTCGCCGTTCTGGGACTCTATGTTCACCTGTTGAACAAGTGGTCGCTGCAACGAGATGCCGACCCTGAGCCGAACGTCACATACTGGCGAACCAAATTCGAGAACCTCAGCGGCTTTGGCGTTCTGCTCTACGCGTTGTTGCTCTTCGCGGTGGCGATCTACTGGATTATGTCGCTCGATCCAACGTGGTACTCAACCGTCTACGGCTTCCAGTTCCTGGTCGCGCAGGGATACGGCGTCTTTGCATTGTCGCTTCTGACGTTGATCGGGCTGTCGCAGGCTGATCCGATCAAGACTATGTTTCGCACGACCGAACAGCACGACATGGGCAAGCTTGCCTTTGCTTTTGTGATGCTGAACATCTATCTTGCCTTCGCGGCGTTCCTGATTATCTGGTCAGGCAACTCGCCGGAGGAGATTCCCTGGTATCTCGACCGCATACGCGGGAATTGGGGCGTGGTCGCAACGCTGAACGTCATTTTCCACTGGCTGATTCCGTTTTCGCTGCTGCTGTCCGCCGATCTCAAACGCATCAAGAGCCGTCTGGCCGTGGTCTGCTGCATCATGATTTTCGCGCGCTGCCTGGACATGTTCTGGCTCATTGAGCCGAACTTCCCCGATGCCGCACGAAATCTGCACCTCAGCGTCGGAATCCTCCAATATGGAGCGGTGCCGGTGGCCCTGATCGCCTTCTGGATGGCGTATTACTTCACGCAGCTCAAGCAACGGCCGCTGATAGCGACGAACGATCCGCACCTGGCGGAGATTTTGGAGCCTGAACATGCACACGCCTAACGAGCACGAGTCTCACAATATGCCGGCGTCTGTCCGGGAAGGCTATGAAGTTACCGACGTCAGCGTGCATGGGATCGCGGTTTTCCTGATTGCGCTTCTGATTTCCGTGGGCGTTTTCTTTGTTTTCTGTTTCGGCATGGGCAAGGTCATCAATAACGCACTGGTCAAGAGCGATGGGCCGCCGAACAAATGGAACGCGAACGCTGCCGCAGAGGCCGGCAAGCTGAAGAACATGCAATCGAACCCGGCGCAGGAGCAGCAACAACTGCAACAGCTGACCCAGACCTTTCCGACGCCGCGCTTGCAGCGCGATGACGGGAACCAGGATCTGCTTGATCTGCATGCGCGCGAGGATTTGCTGCTGGGACACTTCAGCTGGGTCGACCGGTCGCAGGGCAAGGTGAGGATTCCCATTGACCGCGCCATGGAATTGATTGCGCAGCGCGGTTTGCCAGTTGCCGCGCAGACGGCAGCCTCCTCTCAGCCACTGATGGCCGGCGACGCGACACCGGTGGTGCGGGTGCCGCTGACGGATGGGTTCGCGCGTACGGGCTTCGAGCAACAACAGGCGGGAGCGACGAGGCCGACAGCCGAGCAAGCTTCGGCCAAGCCGAACAATAATTAAACTATAGAGAATGGAGCGAATGTTCAGATTGGTGACAATGCGGGCACGAATGACTGCGGCAGGCGCGGGCCTGGCGCTGGCATGCCTCGTTGTCCCTGCGGCGCGCGGACAGGTTTCAGGCTATGGTGACAAGCAGATGGGCGAGGTGAGTGACCATCCGCCGACGATCCTCAACAAGGTCACGATTACCCAGAAGCTGAACACTGGGATCCCCCTGGATGGCGAGTTCCGCGATGAGACAGGTAAGGCAGTCCGGCTGGGCGATTACTTCGGCGAGCGGCCCGTGATCCTGTCGCTGGTGTACTACCAGTGCAAGATCGTCTGTCCCGAGGAGATTGACGGGTTGGTGGGCGCGCTGGAGATGGTGAAGTTCGCGCCCGGCAAGGATTTTGATGTGGTCTTCGTCAGCATCGATCCCAGCGAGACGCCGGAGATCGCGGCCAGGGAAAAGGCGCTCTATGTGAAACGCTATGGGCGCCCGGAGACGGCGAGCGGCTGGCATTTTTTGACGGGCCAGCAGCCGGCGATTAACGCCCTGGCGAACGCAGTCGGATTCGGCTACGTGCGTGTGCCTGGTCCGGACGGCATGATGAACCAGTTTGCTCATGCGAGCGCGATCGAGATCCTGACCCCGCAGGGCAAGCTGTCGCAGTACTACCTCGGCGTGGAGTACTCGCCGAACGATTTGCGGCTGGGTCTGGTGGATGCCTCAGCGGGCAGGATTGGCACGCCTGTGGACGCGATCCTGACTTACTGCTATCGCTACGATCCACAGTTGAACCGGCACAGTTTAGTCGTCGCTCGCGTCGTTCAGTTAGGCGGGCTGATAACCGTTTTCAGTCTGGGCAGCTATATGACGGTCATGTTCCGGCGTGACCTGAAGCGAGATGGGAAAAACGCGAACGGATAAAGGGAACGATGCATTACTTCATCAGTCCAGTACTATGGCAATTTCTCGTTAATTGGCTCACGCACTTCGCGCTCTTTCCGCCCGAAGCGTCGGCGATCGCTCCCTATGCGGATGCACTCTATTTCTTTCTGATTCTGATATCCCTGGTGGGGATGGTGATCGTGATGGCGCTGGTGGGCGGCTTCTCGATCCTTTACCGTAAGGACCGGAATCCGGAGGCTACGCAGATTGAAGGCTCGACGCTGCTTGAAGCCACCTGGACCATTATTCCGCTGGCACTTTTCATGGTGTGTTTCGTGTGGGGCGCGCTGCTGTATTTCCGGATCTACAATCCGCCGGCCAACGCGATGAATATCTACATCGTGGGTAAACAGTGGATGTGGAAGGCCGAGCATCCAGGCGGGCAGCACGAAATCAATTCACTGCACGTTCCTATGGGGAGGCCGGTCCAGCTGACCATGATTTCGCAGGATGTGTTTCACAGCTATTCGATTCCCGCATTTCGCGTGAAGCGGGAGGTCATCCCGGGGCGATACACGACGGTGTGGTTTACTGCTACGCAGCCGGGCACGTATCACCTGTTCTGTACGCAGTATTGCGGCACCCTGCATTCGCAGATGATCGGCGAAGTTGTGGTTATGAAACCGGATGATTACGAGGCGTGGACGCAGGGTTCGACCAGCGGGATGTCGCTGGCGCAGAATGGCGAGCGCCTCTTTGCCAGCATGGGCTGCAATGCCTGTCACTCAGGAAACGCCGGGGCGCGCGGCCCGAACCTCGCCGAAGCATACGCGACGAGGGTGCAGCTTACCAATGGGTCGTATGCCATGGTTGATGACGCATTCCTGCGGGATTCGATTCTGAATCCCACCATGCACACCACCGCGGGCTATGCGCCCATCATGCCGACCTATCAGGGCCAGATCAGCGAAGAGGGCTTGATCGATCTGGTCGAGTACATCAAGCAACTCAAGTCAAACTCTCGGGTTCAGCAAACGCTGAATACGAGTCAGGTACAAAGCCAGGCGCAAAGCCCGGCTTCGAACCAGGTGCAGCAGACGGCGCCAGCAACGCCGGGGATGGTGAAGCCATGAGCACGATCGTTACTCTTCCGGACCAGCAGACGGCGAGCTTGCCGAAGCGGTCCTATCTCAACGAAGAATACGGCCTGAAGAGCTGGCTGCTGACGGGAGATCACAAGCGCATCGCGATCCTGTACCTGATCTCGATTACGTTCTTCTTTTTCATCGGCGGTGCGATGGCGGGGCTGATTCGTCTCGAGTTGTTGACTCCGCCGACCGATTTGATGGCGGCGGATACCTACAACAAGCTGTTCACCATGCACGGTATCATCATGGTCTTCCTGTTCCTGGTGCCCTCGGTCCCGGCAACCATCGGAAATTTCCTGATCCCGATCATGGTAGGCGCTAAAGACCTGGCGTTTCCGAAGATTAACCTCCTGAGTTGGTATCTGTACGTCGTAGGCGGCATACTCGTGCTGGCAGCGCTCACCCTGGGCGGCGTGGATACGGGCTGGACCTTTACCACTCCGCTGAGCACCCACTATCTAAACACTCACGTGATCACGGCCGGACTGGCCATTTTTGTCGCGGGGTTCAGCTCCATCTTTACCGGGCTTAACTTCATCGTGACCGTTCACCGTATGCGCGCGCCCGGCATGACCTGGTTCCGGCTGCCCCTGTTTGTCTGGTCGCACTACGCGGCGTCGATCCTGATGGTGCTGGGAACGCCGGTGCTCGCGATTACGCTGGTCCTGGTCATTTTGGAGCGCGTGATGGGAATCGGCGTCTTCGATCCGGCCAAGGGCGGCGATCCGCTGCTCTTCCAGCATCTGTTCTGGTTCTACTCGCATCCGGCCGTGTACATCATGATCCTGCCGGGCATGGGCGTCATCTCCGAGGTCATCAGCACCTTCTCTCGCAAGCGGGTCTTCGGATACACCGCCGTGGCGTTTTCCTCCGTAGCGATCGCCGTCTTCGGATTCTTCGTCTGGGCGCACCACATGTTCATCATGGGTGTTTCGAATTACTCCGCGCTGGTCTTCTCGCTTCTGACCATGCTGGTTGCGGTGCCCTCGGCGATCAAGATCTTCAACTGGGCGGCCACGCTGTACAAGGGCTCAATCACCTTCGAGACGCCGATGCTTTACGCTTTCGGCTTCATGGGCCTGTTTACCATCGGCGGGCTGACAGGCGTTTTCCTGGGTTCGATGGGCATGGACATCCACCTGACGGAGACGTACTTTATCGTGGCGCACTTCCATTTCGTGATGGTGGGCGGCATGCTGATGGCGTTCCTCGCGGGCATCCACTTCTGGTGGCCGAAGATGACGGGCCGAATGTATCCCGAGGGGCTCTCGAAATTGGCGGCGTTGACTACCTTTATCGGCTTCAACCTGACCTTCTTCCCGCAATTCATCCTTGGATACCTGGGCATGCCGCGGCGCTATGCCGCGTATCCTCCAGAATTCCAGGTGCTGAACGTGCTTTCGACGGCGGGCGCGACGGTGCTCGGCGTGGGCTACCTGCTGCCTATGCTGTATCTGGTCTGGTCCCTCAAGTATGGCAAGATCGCAGGCGCGAACCCGTGGCAGGCTACCGGGCTCGAATGGCAAATCCAGTCGCCTCCGTTGACCGAAAACTTCGTAGAAACGCCGGTCGTCGACTACGAGGCCTACGACTACGAGTGGCTGGCAAACAAGACTAAACACGAGGTGCAGACCGTTGGATAGTCAGGCGATCGCAACCCATCCCGAGCAGGAGCACGCAGAGCATCCGCCGTACCTGCGCCACCACTTTGCCACGGTGGAGCAGCAAAAGGAGACCTCGACCTTCGGCATGTGGCTCTTCCTGCTGACGGAAATCATGTTTTTCGGCGGGTTGTTTACCGCCTACCTGATCTACCGCAACTGGTACTACCCGGCTTTTGTCGCCGGCAGCCATCAACTGTCGATCGTGCTGGGCGCGACCAACACGGCGGTGCTTATCTGCTCGAGCTTTACCATGGCCATGGCCGTCTACTCGTCGGAGATGCGCTGGCGCAAGGCGCTGGTGGGCTGGCTGCTGGCCACGATTGTGCTAGGCAGCGTCTTCCTTGGCATCAAGGCGGTCGAGTATCACGAAAAGTGGGAGAAGCACCACGTTCCGGGGCTGAACTTTAGCGCAGCTGGATTCATGCATGAGGACCCGAACTATCCGGAAGACAAGCCGCTACCGCGCGACATGGCCGAGAAGACGCAGGTCTACTTCTCACTGTACTTCGCGATGACCGGTATGCACGCGCTGCACATGGTGATCGGCGTCTCGATTCTGATCATCCTGGTGATACGCGCGTGGGGCGGTGCGTATACGCAAGGGCACATGACGACGATAGAGAACTTCGGCTTGTATTGGCACTTCGTCGATATTGTGTGGATCTTCCTGTTCCCGCTGCTGTATCTGATCAGCCGGCACCAGTGATTGCAGTAGAAAGGATTTGAGGGCAAACGATGTCTGAACTGACTGAGAAAGAAATACTCGATACTGAGCCGACGCATCACGCAGAGCACATTGTCAGCCCTATAGTCTACATGGTGATCTTTGGAGCGCTGATGTTTTTCACTGCTCTCACGGTTGCCGCGTCCTATGCTGAGCTGGGTCCCTTCAATGTAGTCGTTGCGCTGGCAATCGCGTGCATCAAGGCGGTGCTGGTGATCCTGTTCTTCATGCACGTGAAATACAGTTCGCGGCTGACCAAGCTGACGGTGGCAGCGGGATTCTTCACGTTCCTTGTGCTGATCACCATGTCGATGACCGACTACATCAGCCGCGCCTGGGGAATGTGGTAGGACGGGCCGTCCAGGCATATGCGCCTCCGGCGCAAAAATCGATTTTCGAGAGGCAGCTTCGGCTGCCTCTTTTCTTTGGTGAGTAGAAAGTCGATTGGAGACAAAGCCTCTGGAAGATACGCTGCATCTACGATGGTGACGAGACTGGACGCTGATGCGAGAGCACGCAAAGGAACAGGAATCCACGCTGGAATTTCTCGCAAAACTGGCCAATAACCCACGCATTACGGTTCGCCGTTCGGGCCTGCCTTTGAAAGAAGGCAAATCCGTCGTCTACTGGATACAGCGAGCGATGCGAGGGATCGATAATCCGGCCCTCGACATAGCCATCGAGATCGGCAATGAGCTTGACCTGCCGGTGATCGTCTTTTTCTCCGCGATCTCCAACGTTCCTCATGCGAATCTGCGGCACTACGCCTTTCTGAACCAGGGTCTGCCTGATATCGAGGACGATCTTGCCGAGCGCAACGTCACATTTGTAGTGCGGCGACCTCCGGACAATTCGCTCGACAAGCTGCTTGAGGAAGTGAGCGCCGCGATAATCGTCGGCGATGAGAATCCCTGCCGCGAGCCGGCGCGCTGGCGCAAGGTACTGGCAAAACGACTGACGCTGCCCTTCTGGACGGTCGATGCCGATGTTGTCGTTCCGTCGTCACTCTTTCCCAAACACCAGTACATGTTGCATATCATGCGGCCGAAGCTATATGCCGAGCTGCCCAAGTACCTGGTCGCGATGCCGCGAACAAAGGCACAGAAAGCATGGCATCGCCCGCCAAACTTTGAGAGCTTCAACGTGACTGACGATGTGACAACGGGCTGGAAGAAGCTCGACCGCTCCGTTAGACCCGTTGATACCTTCACGGGCGGAACGCACGCGGCACTGAAGCGACTGAAACACTTTGTGACGCACAGGCTGGCGGATTACGCGAAGGAGAGGAACCATCCCGAGCTGGACGGCACGAGCCAGATGTCTCCTTATCTGCATTTCGGCCACATCAGTCCGGTGACGATTGCTCTGGCGGTCGAGAAGGCAGTGCGCGAAGGCAAGGTTTCGCAGGCGGCACGCGACGCTTATATCAACGAACTCATCGGATGGCGTGAGCTATCGGTGAATTTCGTCAAATACGTTCCGAATTACGACTCGATCGACTGCGCTCCCGAATGGGCGCAGAAGACTCTGCGGGAACACGCGCGCGACAGGCGCGATCCGGTGTACACCCTCGAAGATTTGGAACGAGCGAAGAGCTACGACGAGCTGTGGAATGCTGCGCAGACGCAGATGGTGAAGTTCGGATGGATGCACAATTACATGCGCATGTATTGGGCGAAGAAGATTCTGGAGTGGGCGCCGAATCCGGCACTGGCGTGGGAGTGGGCGGTGATCCTGAATGATAAATACGAACTCGATGGGCGCGATCCAAATGGCTACAACGGAATTGCGTGGGCAATAGGCGGAGTACATGACCGGCCCTGGTTCGACCGGCCTGTCTTCGGGACAATCCGGTATATGTCGGGCGCGTCGACGGGAAAGAAGTTTGATTCGAAGAGCTATATCCGGAGATGGTTGGCGTATAAGAACGAGGTCGTAAATACGGAATAGAGCAACATCCACCAATAGTTGCCCTTCCAAGACGCACCAGCAGATATCCAACTATATTGGTGGATAAGTGAGATAACTTTCGCATAACTCCATCTGCAATATTTACGCCATCAAGAATGCCTTGCAACTACGCGTCGTTATTCCTGCTGTAACGAAACGTTAGCAGAAAATAGAACCTATTCGGGTGCGGTCTTCACGAAGACGAGCAGCCGGCCATCTGCGGACAAGGATGGTTGTCCACAATTTGTTCCATTGCACTGGCTCACGTCGATCGCCTCCTGCCCATCGGCCTTCAGAAAGACATCGCTCCACTCTAC
>CAYVSQ010000297.1:0-4940 GCA_964453815.1 uncultured Acidobacteriaceae bacterium
ACTTTGAAAGACTTTCCCTTGTTCTCTTTGTATCTGCGGCGTAAATAGCTGAACCACGCGTATTCGGTGATCGGGAATCAGTGAGATGCCCGCCGCATCGCAGACACAGTATGACCAGTAAATGCTTAAGGCGTTCGGCCACGATCTTGGAACGGTCAGCGGCCAGCTCTTCTCTCGAGCGACTGAAGTGATTTTGCCCCGAAACGCGCGTACGCAGACTATCGTTTTTGTCGCAGCTCTGGCACTTTCCCTGAGCGGCGTATTCGTGTTGGCGCATGCCATGCGCTCTCCGGAACCCGATCTTGAGCGGCTTTTCTGGTTCATCGCCTGCTGGCTTGCAGCCCAGATTCTGCTTATCGCCGCCAGCATCTCGAGTTTCAGGTCTTTCCATCGGCAAAGACAGGCAGAACGGCAACTCCAGCATGTTGCCCAGCTTCAACAAAGCATCCTTGATTCAGCCGGACCCATGATCATTGCGGGCAATCTCGACGGCGATCTGCTCGTCTTCAACCCCGCCGCAGAACGTATGCTGGGGTATACCGCAAACGAAGCTTGCGGAAAATTAAAAGCCAAGGATCTCTTCCCAGAAGGCGAAATGGAGCGCGTCGGCCAACAAATGGTTAGCTCGCTCAGCCGGGTGCACACAGCCTCCAGAGCCCAGACCGAGTCTTCCATCCTCCACAATTTCGTTCAATACGTCACCAGCTTTCCGGCCAGCCGCGTCCGCGGTGTTGAGATGCAATATCGCCGCAAAGACGGCAGCACCTTCCCGGCAATGGTCTATCTTGCCGCTGTGCGCTCCCCTCAGGGCGAGGTTACCGGACTGGTCGCTATCAGCATGGACCTGACCGCAACCAGGCGCGCGGAACAGGCCCTGCGGGAGAGCGAAGAGCGCTATCGGGACATCTTCGAAAACGCCATCGAGATGATCGCCACGCTCAGCCCGAATGGGCGCTACCTGTATGTTAACCCCGCCTGGCAAGCTCTCTTCGGCATTAGCAGCGACGGCTTTGAAGGGCTGATGAGCTTTGAGTCGCCTTTCCCGCCCGCCGTGCAGGCCGAGGCAGCCGCGCTTTTCCGGCGCGCCCTGAATGGCGAGCCGGTCGAGCGAGAACCGCTTCACCTGCGAAGCACCGACGGGGCCCGAGTGGAGGTCGAAGCCAGCCTGAGCTGCCGCCGCGACGAAGGCCGCGCCGTCTCAGTGCGTTGCATCTTCCGCGACGTGACCCAGCAGAATCGCCGCGAACGGCGGCTGGGAATGCAGCTTGAAGTCAGCCAGATCGTGGGCGAGTCCATATCCCCGGAAGAAGCGTTGCCCAGGGTGCTGGGCGTGCTGTGCACAACGCTCGGATACGATCTCGCGAACCTTTGGGTAGTGGAGGAGATTCAACAGCACATTCGGTTCGATTGCAGCTGGTCGGCGCCGGGCCGCGTCTTTGAAGAATTTCAAAGGGAGACTACCTCGCGGGTCTTCAGCCGCGGTCAGGGACTGCCCGGCTACGTCTGGGCCCTGGGCGCAGCCAGATGGGTTGCCGATATACGCCAGGATCGCGGGTTTCTTCGCAGCCAGGGCGCACGATTTGACGGTATTACGACAGGTTGGGCAGTACCGGTGCGGGTGGGAAATCGCATCATCGCGGCTGTCGAATTTTTCAGCCGCCAGCGCCGCGAAGAAGACTCCGAAACCATGGCTACGGTCGAAACAGTCTGCGCTTCCATCGGCCAGTTCATGGCGCGCTCGGCTCAGGAGAGCCGGGTGCGCGAGCTCAACCAGCAGAACGAACTTATCCTGAGGTCGGTAGCTGACGGCATTTTCGGCGCCGATGCTGAGGGTCGAGTCGATTTCGTCAATCCGGCCGCCGCCGAGATGCTTGGAGCCTTGCCATCTGAGCTGACTGGCCGCCCGGTCCATTCCATTATTCACTCCGGCGCGTCCGGAGAGATCTGTGACGATCAGTGCCGTGCCCGGCGCGCCTTTCTGCTGCACGAAAGCACAAGCGGCCAGGACGTCTTCTACCGTATGAACGGAGCCTCTTTTCCGGTTGAATTCTCCGTCACCCCAATGCTCGAAGATAGCATCATCATCGGCAGCGTGCTCAGCTTCCGCGACATCGGGCAGCGCTATGCACTCGACCGCATGAAAGACGAGTTTGTCTCCACCGTCAGTCACGAGCTGCGTACCCCGCTTACTTCGATCCGCGGCGCTTTAGGATTGTTATCCTCGGGACTCCTCGGTGAAATTAACGACAAAGCCGCCAACCTGCTGCGCATCGCGCTCTCCAACTCCGACCGTCTCGTTCGTCTCATTAACGACATTCTCGATCTGGAACGCATGCAGTCGGGCCGAGCGCCACTCAATTTCCGCCCCTGCGCTCTGAACGAAGTAGCTCAGCAGGTCGTTGACGCCATGCAACCCATGGCGGAGGCTGCGAGTATTCGCCTGATGCTCAAGACTGAACCCACACCCATCGAAGGTGACCCCGACCGTCTGCAGCAGGTCGTCACCAACCTGCTCAGTAATGCGATCAAGTTCTCTCCCGCCGAGTCCACTGTCTACGTCGAGGTCGAGCCAGCCGATGATGGAGCAATCCTCACTGTGATCGATGAGGGACGCGGAATCCCCACTGATAAGCTGGAAAGTATCTTTGATCGATTCCAGCAGGTTGATGCCACTGACGCCCGTCAGAAAGGTGGAACCGGCCTCGGACTCGCCATCTGCCGCACGATTATTCAGCAGCATGGCGGACGCATCTGGGCCGAGCACAATGCGGATCGTGGTGCGACCTTCCGCATTTTCCTGCCGGAGCGAACGAGACTTGATTTGACGCCAGAAGCCAGCAATTTCATGAACGAATCTTTCACGAGGGAAGATACGGTCCTCATCTGCGAAGGCGATTCAGCCGCTCGCAAGCAGATCGTCGAAGTGCTGCGCAAGCGGAACTACCGCATCCTGGAAGCGGAGAACGGTGAACAGGCAGTCCATCTCGCGCGGCAATTTTCTCTTGGCGCCATTCTGCTTGGCGTATCGAATCAGCGGCGCGACGGTCTGCTGACGCTGCGCGCTCTCAAGCAAGATCCGATGACAGCACAGATTCCGGTCGTCGTTCTTAGCCTGCTCTCCCCAGGGGAGCGGCCAGCCGAGGCTCAAACCGCAGACTCATGGCTTGAGAAGCCTATCGACGAAACGCTGCTCCTCGCCGAGTTGGCTCGTTTCCTCCAGGGATCGAGCGAACACGCGACGGTTCTACTGGTTGAAGACGACGAGGACCTCGCTCGCGTGATCCTGGCATCCTTCGAGCACGCCGGCATCGTCGTATACCATGCTCCGCGCCTGCGCCGCGCCATCGAGTTATGTGAGTCGGTCCGTCCGGACCTCATCATCCTCGACCTGGCGCTACCCGATGGCGATGGTCTCGAACTTGTCGATTGGCTACGGACCCAAAAAGAACTTCGCCGCCTGCCGCTGGTTGTCTACTCCGCACGCGAGGTTTCCAGCTCGGAACGCAAGCTGTTTCAGTTGGGCCCGACTGAATTTCTCACCAAGACGCTAGTGCAGCCCCAAGAGGTCGAAGCTCTCGTTTTCACTCTGCTTCGCCGCTACGGGCCTGCGGAAACGCAGACGGATGAAGCCGTCAGAGGACACTCCTAACACCATCTTGCGGGCCATGTTTAGCCCTACTCTCACAGCAAAGGAATTTCCCCATGCAACGCCGCATCCTGATCATTGACGATGAAGACGATATTCGGCAGGTGGCGGCGCTCAGCCTTGAAACGGTAGCCGGATGGGAGGTGGTTACCGCGAGCTCCGGCGCCGACGGCATTCGCAGTGCACAGGTTGAAAAGCCCGACGCGATTTTGCTGGATGTAATGATGCCTGGCATGGACGGTCCGACCACCTTCCTGGAGATCAAGAAAAATCCCGAAATCGCAGGAATCCCGGTGATCCTGCTGACCGCAAAGGTTCAGGGAGCGGATCAGAAGCGCTTCGCGAACCTCGGTGTCTCTGCAATCCTTTTTAAGCCCTTCGATCCGCTCACTCTCGCCCAACAGATGTCTGATGCCCTCGGATGGAAAGACTAGCCGCGCGATGAGCCAACCACCCGATCACCCCGCACAAAATCTGGAAGCGCTGCTCCAGACTCTCTGGAAAAGCAACTATGCAACCATCCTGGAACGCCTCAAAACTCTGCGCGGCGCACAAAACGAGCTCGCCATGGGCCAGCTAGATAACCAAACCCGCACCAACGCCGAAGCAGCCGCTCATAACCTTGCAGGAGTTCTCGGCACCTTCGGCCTCCCGGAAGGCAGCAAGTTCGCCTCCATGATTGAAGTCTTGCTGGCACAAGAAACTTCACTCAACGCCGAAAGCGAAGGCGTACTGAGTGCATGTCTGGACAAGCTCGAGGCTGTCATCGCTTCCAAAACCTGAGAGTTCAAGTCCTGCAAGCGGCCCTGTTCATCTAGAACATGTGATGTTCGTCGTCCTGGAGCGCTAACGGCAGCGCCGTTTCCAGATTGACATTCTCCGCTCCCACCGACTCGGTCTGCTCCCTCACCTTTGCCACAGAGAGCCAGTTGTCTTTGTGAGGCTGGTCCGCAATCCAGGGCGGCAAAGGCATGTAGAGATAGCGGCTCAACGCGACAGCGTAGCCTTCATAGAGCAAACGCATCTTCCTCAGCCGTTCCATCGAATCACCATCGCGGCAGACACGGATGCCCGCCTGGCATAGTTGCTGGTAGAGCAGGTCAAAGCGCTCTGGCGGAAGACGATCCTCGGCGTCCAACGCGGGCGGCTGTGAGAATATCTGCGCGATGTCCACCAATGCGTGGCGCGCAATGGCAAAGGTCAGCTGCGCCTGTCGCGCAGCGTGATCCTGCACACCGGCAATCATCAGCGCGCAAACATCGAGCACTGCTGTCAATGCCGACAGCCAGCTCTG
>CAYVSQ010000298.1:0-4768 GCA_964453815.1 uncultured Acidobacteriaceae bacterium
AAAACACCGCTACCCAAACTTCCTGAAGACGGGCCCTACACTCTGCTACGTATGACGACTCAGCAGGAATGCCGTTTGGAGTTTTCGACAAAGGTCGACGGCCACGCCTACGCCCTGTCAACGCGAATCATTATCACGCCACACTTCTCCTATAACGAAAATTTCATACCTCAGTTCCGCATGAATCCACAGATGTTTATGGCCTTCGGAAAGCAGTATCCTGCGGTAGCAGATTTTCTGCAGAAAGACCCGCGACTAGTTTTTCAGGCACCAGCCGGAAGCTTCGTCGTGGTGGGCATCTTGAAGGATGCCCCAGCTGTGATGGCAGATTTGAAGGCAAAAGATCCGAGTGCCGCGGCGGAGTTGATGCAATGTTTCTATGATCCACACAACATGATGGCCATCGTACTCGAGCAGATGTATGCGCAAGGCCACTTGGCTTACACCAGTCCGACACGCGGCAATGCGGGCTTCTTAACGCGGGGGAGTGGTCCGTGCGAATTCTGCATCAATCACCGTTGGAGCTTTCCTAAAGGATGTCCCTACGGCAAGCCTGATGAAAAGAAATATCCTGTCGGTTTTCTGGAGAAAGTAACTGACGTAATGACCAACGGAAGCGCGGTAAGCTCTGTCCACGAAGTAGCACCCCCTTCGAGCGCTACGGATTGAGCATAGCCCTGAATTGCGCCTGCACGAGAGACGTGGATTTTTCCTTCCGTGGCGACCAATCCGCACCTAGCGACGAACCTTCGCGGCGTGAGCGGACCGAAGGATTATGCGACACTGTGCGCAAAAACTCCATCATGCAACTCGAATAAGTAGTTGAGCTTGATCTCCTTATTTTACTGAAGTCCAAGTTCGGCCAGTTGCTTTGGATTCACTTCATCGACGGCCAGCAGATTATGGCAGATCGAACAGTCGTTGTTGATGCTCTTGCCGTCGTTCGTGTTATGACTGCCGTCATGGCAGCGGAAGCATCCAGGATATGCGTTATGGCCAATGTTATTCGGGTGCGTCCCCCAGCTGACATTCATGGAGGGAAAGACATTCACTCCATGAATTGCGGCGAGCGATTTCGCCGTCTGATCGATTTGGGTGCGTTGCTGGCTCCAGACCGCCGGGTATTGCGTGCGATAGAAATCCTCCAAGCCGGCAGTGATCTTCGACTCAGCCTCTGCCTGCGATGGATACGTCTCCTTGATCAGCACCAGTCCCTGCTTGCGAACGAAAGGCAATGACGGATCCACGCTCCCCGCAGCCATCGCCTTGTTGAGTGCATCTTCCGGCGTATCGAAGGAGTGCGCTGCGCGATTGTGGCAGTCGATGCAATCCATCAGGCGCTTTTGACCGTGCACCGGTCCGGTCGCGTCGGTCGACTGAAACTCCGTCACCGAGCCGTCGCTGTTGTCTTTTCCAACCCAAGGGATAGTTTGGTTGGTTGTATCCGTGGCGACGTATTCAATACGGCCAAGGTGTGCGCCGTGGATCCCGACCAGGCTGCCGCTCGGATCTCGGCCTCCAATATGGAGGAGTACAAGGGTGTGGGTCACAGAATTCTTCTCATCATCGCCAAAAGATGTTTTCATCAGAAGCTTGTCGCCGATGTTTCGCTGTGGGTTATGACAGTGCAGGCAAGTCGCACTGGCAGGGGGGATTCTGTTATCTGCCATGATCGGTCGCGGATATGTGTTGAACATCACCGAAAAGAGCTGTTTGGTGCCATTGACCTTCGCATTCACGAATCCAGCGACGCCCGACGCGATGTGACAGTCCGTACAGGCCACGTGGGCGTGGGGAAATTCGTGGTAAGCGCTCCACTGGGGGGCCATGACGTGACAGGTCTGACCACAGAAGTTTGGAGTATCCATGTATGCGACGCCGCGATAGCTTGCCGTGCCCACGATGACAAAGTTGATGAAAGTGGCCGCAAGGACGAAATGTAGGCCGCGGCGAAAGACAGGATTGCCGAGGTCGACCTTCGGATATTCGGTAGGCAGTTGACCCGCGGCCCTAAGACGTCTTCGCCGCATCCAGATGCCGATGGGGATGAGGATGAGTCCAAGAACAAAAAGCGCGGGCAGGCCTAGATCGAGAACGATGCCAACGTAGGGGCTCGCAGGGCCGCTGCGGGCGATGACGTCTACGACCCAGAAGCCGACCAAGATCATGGCCGACGCCGTGGTAAGTCCGACGCCGATCAGACTTATTGGATTATTTGCAAGAAAGATAATTGGCCGAAGCCGGTTTTCCCTGAATCCCCCCAATCGGTATTCCCCCTTGTCGGAGCTATTTCTGTAAGGTGCGGATATATGCGATTAGTTCCTTAATTTGATCGTCAGTAAGTTTGCCGCCGAACGCGGGCATCTTGCCCTTGCCCTTCTTCGTAATATTGAAGAGTTCGTCGTCCGACATCTTCACCGTCGCGGGCTGGCTGAATGGCTGTACCTTCATCGCTTTACCGGCTGGCGTATTGCCGCTGCCGTCCGCGGCATGGCACGACTGGCACTTGGATTTGTAAATGTCGGCAGCGGTTTGAGCGGAGCAGAGGGTGCCGGTGATGAACAGGCTCAAGGCGCTGGCGTAAACAATGTTTTTCAGCATAGGTGAAGGCTCCTTCTGTTAGCGTCGAGAATCATAGCGCACTTCAGTGAATTTTAGAAAGCATAACGGACACCGAGGGTGTAAACATTCCCGCGGAAGCTGCGCGGAAGCGTGGGCCCGATCGGTGTTCCTTCGCCGTAGCTGTAGTAGTTGTAGTCTGCCTTCCAGCTCCAGTTTGAATCTAAATCGAAGGATAGTTTGCCGTATGGAGTCTGGTATTGCGACTGCAGGGAGCCCGGCACCTGGCGGATATTGATCGGTGGGGCCTGACCGTTGACGTCGGACATCCGATAGCCCGCTGCCGCGTGGAGCCTCTTCATGGGACTGAACACGAATCCGATGGAGCCATACTGCGTGGGTTGGTTGTAGTAGCCGTCGCTTTGCAGCGGCAGGCCTGCTTGCTGGCACACTGGAGGACTCGGCTGCGCCTGAGCGCCTTCGACTGGTGCCCCCGAGGTATAACAAAAATCCGTGCGTGAGAAGATGCTCTGGTACGCATAGTTAAGGTCGATGCCCCACTTTTCGTTGGGATTGATCATCGCCGCAAACGAAAAGTCACGGTCGTGCGCCAGATGGTAGACGGTCTGGACATTATTGCGGTCTTCCAGGATGTTGATAGTTCCGGCAACGCTCAACCAGGGATGCGGATTGTATGAGGCCCGCAGGCGGTAGTGTTGCGTCGCACGCGGGCTGATGCGGGTAAAGGCATTGTCTGAATAAAGGGCATCGACGTTAAAGTTGATCCGCCACTCGGCCGTCGGCCTTAGGACGAGCCCGAACAGCGGCCCGTAGGAGTGGATGAGAATATCGTCGCCGCCGGCGTCGGTGATTCGGCGGTTGCTATAGAGGTAGCCGAGCGAAACACGCGCGCGCGGCGCGGCATCCCAGGCGACGTAAAGTGTATTGACCTTCGTGTTTTGATTGAGCGCCTGGTAGTCGGTCGTTGTCGTCGTAGTGGCAGCTCCGGGCGGCACAAGCATCGAGGTTCCGGCAAAACTTGTTTCGGTAAAGAGATTGGTCGCCGGCTGGCGGAAACTCCAGAAGTCGAAGATTTCGTTAAGAGAGATGGTGGGAGTCACCTGCCAGGTGACTCCGTAGTCGACGTTGACGTTGATGCGGCGCGCTGCGGCTGAGCCGGTCGTCAGCGTAGCGCGGTCCTGGGGGCGGGAATTGAGGCCGTTGAAGTACTCGTTGTAGTTGACGAGATTGCTGGTGGTGCCCATGTAGAGGACGCGCCCGTTCATGGTGACGTTGGGGATGGACGAGCTCTGGAAATGAAACTGCTCGCTGGGGAAGAGTGTGCGCGTGGGCGCGGAAGCGGTATATGCCAGAAAGCCGTTGCAGGTTGGATTCACGGTTCCGTCCGGGTTAAAGGGTGCGGCGCAGGGAGTATTCCAGACGGAAGAGAGATTGACCCCCAGGCTGACCGGCGTGCCGTCGGAGAGCTTGTAGTCAAGCCCGGTGAGTTGCCAACTGGTATTGCCCTTGTAGTGCGTGAAGAACTGGTCGTAGCTGATGGTGGTGCGGGCCAGAGGCTTCCAGTCGATACCGCCGTTCCACACATCTGTGGAGACGCGCCAGTTTTGCGTCAGAAGAGCATCGGCGCCGACGTGCAACGTACTGTTGGTCGGCCCTTGGTTGACGTTCTGGAAGTAGCCGAAATGTGGGCTGACGGCGGAGAGCGGCGCAAGTTTGATGTTCACGTCCGTCATCCGCCGCACGGTATTGAAGAGGTGTGGCGAGCTGAGGATGGGGGCGAACGGCGTGGACTCTGGCGGAATCAGCGGATTGGCCAGCAGGTTGTAATCGAAATATTGACGGTTGCGGCGGAAGCTTCCAGAAAAGTCGTAGATACGGCCCTTGGAGAAGTTCAGGGTAGTGACGTTGTAGGGGTCGCCTCCATACCCGAAGCTGCTGGACGAGAGGCGGTCGAACACAAGCGCGTGGGCCGGATCCACGGCCCTCATCTGAAGGAAGTTGTCGAGAATTCGCGGCCCCGACTGAATGTTGACCAGAGTGGCATACATAGGGTCGCTACCGGAGTGTTCCACGATGTGTCCGCCCAGATCTGTCGACATGTGAGTGAGGTATCCGTTAATGACCTTTCCCGCAGATGGTGACTGGGGAACGTCCTGCGCCAGGGATGGGCACTCCACAGCCAGGGGGG
>CAYVSQ010000299.1:0-4300 GCA_964453815.1 uncultured Acidobacteriaceae bacterium
CAAACGGTCCTAGTGCGGAAGGCAGAGGAGCTTGCCGGCCTTGACGGGTTGGTAATTCCTGGGGGCGAGTCGACCACGATGCTCAAATTTCTTGAAAAGGATGGGTTCTTAGCCGCACTCTGGGAGTTTGTCGCGACTACCCCATGCTTTGCAACCTGCGCCGGCTGCATCCTGGTCGCGCGTGAAGTTTTGCATCCGCCGCAGCGCAGCCTGGGGGCTCTGGATGCGACAGTAGAGCGCAACGCATACGGCCGCCAGATCGACTCGACGATCCTCAATCTCGACACGGAGCTGCCCGGTGGCCCGTTGGAGATGGTCTTTATCCGCTCGCCGCGCATTACCCGCGTTGGAGAGAACGTGCAGGTCCTCGCCAAGCGCGATGGATTCCCTACCCTCGTCCGCCAAGGTGACTTGCTGGTGGCAACGTTTCATCCGGAAATGACGAGCGATACCCGCGTACAGAGGCTGTTCCTCGAGATCGTGGCCGCACACAAAGCCAAGCAGACAAGCTCGCAGCTCCCTTAGGCGTACCGAAAGAGCGCTTTAAACCCGTAATCCATGTGCTGCTGAATGTGGCAGTGGAAAAGCGCCAGGCCCGGCTGATTCGCCGTAAAGTCGACAACGGCACGGCCATAGTAGGGCACAACCACCGTGTCTTTAATGACTCCGGCAGTCTTTTTTCCGTTGATTTCCGCCAGTTCCCAGAGATGCCGGTGCAGATGCATCGGATGGGCATCGTCAGTGCGATTGCGCATTACAAGACGGTAACGCGTGCCCTGTTCGAACACGAACTCACTATCATGTGGATAGGGCTTGCCATTAATCATCCAGGAGTTGAATTTTCCGTAGCCACGAGGGATCTTCTCGAAGATCATCTCGATGGTTTGTTGGGGCGCCTGCGAACTGGAGGTGGAAGTTCCAAAGATCGTGTAGTCCCACGGTGCCCTGGGTGGGTCAATCCATAGCGGCTGACGGTGCTGACCGGCATACTCCACGATGACACCGAGCCCGGATTCGCGGATCGGCTTCTCTGTTGAACCTAGAATCCAGACTCCTGGTTGGTTCATTTCGATGACGATATCGATGCGCTCTCCAGCGCCGACGAAGATAGAATCGAGCATCTGTGGTGACGGAACCGGGTTGCCGTCCATCGCAATGACCTTCATTTTGTGACCGGCGAGCGCGATACGCCGGTTCTCAATGGCGCTGGCGTTAAGGAAATGGATCAACAACCGCTGGCCTTCGCGGACGCGGATCGGCTCGCCCGAACCGAGGGCTTTGTCGTTGATCGAGTAGGTCATCGAACCTACCTCGAGGCCGTCGGGATCGGTATTCAACGTTGTGGGCTTTTCCAGCAGGGGAGCGTTGTGGATATCGTCGTCATCATCTTCCATGACGCTGGTAAAGAAAGGTTCCCAATCACGCAGGGCAAGAAACAACTCCTGATCGTACTGGCCCGGATCGTTGCCTGCTTCGACATAAACAAAGCCGAACTGGCCCGTATACGAGCCTTTATGGAGGTTGTCCATTGCCATGGCATGGGAGTGATACCAGCGGCTTCCGGCCGGACCGGGTGTGAACTCAAAACGCCGACGGCCATGCGGTGGCACTGCGGGCGCGCCTTCTTCTTCGGTACCATCCAGCTCCGCCGGAACGAACATCCCATGCCAGTGCACGAATTCCGGAGAGTCCGTGTCGTTGATGACCTCGACTGTGACTGGTTTGCCCTCGCGCATCCGCAGCACAGGGCCCGGAGCGGAGCCGTTGTATCCGATGGTTGAGAGGATATGCGAGCGGTCGAGTTCGACGGTCACGGGGGCGATGCGCAGCGTGTAGTCGGCTTTGGCCGGAGACGCCACCGAGTCCGTTTGGGCGAAAAGTGGCAGGCGCGCCATCACCGCCTGCGCCAGTCCCATACCGCCGAGCTTGAGTAAGTCGCGACGTTGCATAGACATGTCTGATAGATCTCCCGCAGGCAGCGTGCGTGCATCGTCTCACGTGCGAGAGAGCGTAGACAAGGCGCGGGAAGTGACGAGCGACCGGTTCTCTTCGTCTATTTAGACAGCGTAGTTGGTGTTTCTGGTACTCTCGCCCCATAGCGCCCTTCGCGGAGGTCCGCATGAAGCTCTGGCAGATCGCACTGGTATCGGTACTGATTGCGAGCTGCTGCGTGGGGTTGCGAGCCTATCAGCGAGTTGCGGATTTCGGCTTTGGAAACGACGACTCTGCAACCAACGTCAAAGCTGAATTCTACTGGTCGCGCCTGGCCTACAACGTTAATATGCAGGCCTTCGGCGGTTACGGCCATTATCGTTACTGGGGCCGTTTTGCTTGGTCGCGCGATTATCCGAAGGCTGACCGCCAATTTCTTATCGCCATGCACCGGCTGACCCGCATCGATGGCCGCCCTACGGAGCAGGTGGTCACGCTCGACAACGACGAAATCTTCAACTATCCGTGGATTTACGCAGTGCAGGTACACCTGTGGTCCTTTTCTGACGCGGAGGCAAAGCGGCTACGAGAGTATCTGCTGAAGGGCGGCTTTCTGATGGTGGATGACTTTCACGGGACCGAGGACTGGGAGAACTTCATGAACGGCATGCGACAGGTGCTGCCTGACCGCCCAGTTGAGGATCTTGCCAGCGGCGACGAAATCTTTCACACGCTCTACGATGTGGATGACAAGATGCAAATTCCGGGCGAGCAGTGGATTCGCACCGGACGCACGTACGAGAAAGACGGTTATCAGCCCAAGTGGCGGGCGATCCGCGATGACAAAGGGCGGATCATGGTTGCTATTTGCCATAACATGCACCTGGGCGACGCGTGGGAGTGGGCCGACGATCCGAATTATCCGGAACCCTTTGCGTCGATGGCCTTTCGAGTGGGGCTCGATTACATCATCTACGGCATGACACATTAGATTCGCCAGTAGTGAGAGGCGAGCGAAGTTACAGCAGGCACGCACAACTTTATTCAGGGCCCCAGCGTAAATGTTTCAATTTCTCTTCAAATACTCAGCCACGGTCTTTACTAAAGGACGGTTTGTGCTGCTCTCAACGTGGCCCAAATGGCTGCTGCCAGTGCTGATCCTTGGGTTTTCGGTTGGACTCGCCATGCTGGTTCGCCGCCGGCTGCGCGATGCCTCGCCCAAGCTGCAAACCTGGCGGGCCTGGGCCGTATGGGGAATGCAATCGGCCTGCGTGGCACTCATCTTGCTGTTGCTGTGGCAGCCCGCGATGACCGTGTCAGCGCTCAGCTCGCAAGAAAACATCGTCGCCGTAGTGGTGGACGACTCTCGCAGCATGGCGGTCGCGGACAGCGATGGCAAAACGCGCGAGGCTGCAGCTATTGCCGCGCTTCAGGACGGAATTCTATCCGGATTGCAGAAACCCTTTCAGGTACGTCTCTATAGGCTTGGAAATGGAGTCACGCAGTTGGATCGGCTGGACAAACTCCTGCCCGTAGAAACGGCGACACACATTGGGGATGGGCTGAAGCAGCTTGCTGCAGAGACTGCAGACCTGCCCATTGGCGCGATCGTGCTGCTCAGTGACGGCGGAGAGAACACGGCCGGTATGAACGGATCGGGGATCGGGGTGGATGCCCTGCAGTCGCTAAGAGATCGCCGCTTGCCTGTCCATACGGTGGGATTTGGCAAAGTGAATAGAGCGCATGACGTGGAGTTGGAGGACGTGAGTGTTGCTTCGAGCGCGATCCTCAACGCGCGACTGACCGCGACGCTCAGCTTTAAACAGGATGGCTTCGCCGGTCAGAAGGCAACGCTCACGGTGCGCGATGGAGACAAGAGGCTGGCAGCGCGCGAGGTAACGCTGGCACCCAATGGAGTCCTGCAGACGGAACAGCTTTTCTTTTCCGCTGGTACGGTTGGCGCGAAGAGTCTTCGATTTGAAATCGAGCCGCTGGCCGGCGAGGAAAATCCAAATAACAATGCGGTGACGCAGCCTCTGCTTGTAACCGACACCAAGCGTCGGATTCTGTACATCGAAGGCGAACCGCGCTGGGAGTTCAAGTTCATCCGGCGCGCCGAAGAGGACGATCCGACAGTACAGTTCGTCACGATGTTGCGCACCAGTGAGAACAAGGTCTATCGGCAAGGCATCAGCGATCCCAGCGAACTGGCGGATGGTTTTCCCGTGCGACCGGAGAACCTGTTCGACTATGCAGGCATCATTATCGGTTCTGTCGATGCCGACTACTTCAACCCTCTGCAGCAGGAGTTACTGCGCGAGTATGTCGATCGACGCGGCGGTGGTGTTCTCTTCCTGGGCGGACGTTC
>CAYVSQ010000300.1:0-22510 GCA_964453815.1 uncultured Acidobacteriaceae bacterium
TGGAGTTGGCGATCCTGGTCGGTTTAGCTTTCTTCGTCCATGGATCAATCTTGTCGCTATTTCCTGCATGGCTGCTGGGCGTAGGAGCTGGTCTACTCGCTAAGGTTATCCGCGGCCAAGCGCCGGGCTCCGGTATGGGGCTGTGCTAGTCTCGGTCGTCCTGCTCCTCCCCACAATTGCCCTGGAAGGAGCGCACAAGATTAATCCGATCCGTAACCAGTTTTATATGGACGCAATCAGCACCTTACCGCTGCTCTGGGCTGCGATAACTGCTCCTCCCCCGCGTTCAAAAATTTACCGAGCACTCGCGATCTTCTTGTCTGAGATTTCCTTCACCCTTTATCTGACACATGCGCCGTTTCTCACGATCGTGAGACTCTTCTGGCTACGCGATGCGCTATGGCCGAACGATGCACGGCATCTACTGCTGCTTGCGATCCCCTTCGCCGCCTCCATCCTTTTTGCCTACGCGCTATACTGGCTCTTTGAATCGCGAACCGATCGCATTCGCACTGTGCTGAAGAAACGATTTGGCCGTCGCGCGGCCGTCGTCAAATCGGCAACTGCGGCTTAGATCCGACGATGCTCGCCCCCCTCGTTGCAACCCTCTCTGCAGTTAGCCTCGCCGGCGGCGGATACGCCTACGCCGCCATGTGGCCGACCTCGCAGATCTTTGGCCAGACCGTCCTCGCGGGCCTCGATGCCAATGAGTATGCCCTCACCTATGATGACGGTCCCAATGACACCTGCACCGAGCAAATCCTTGAAGCCCTCGCCCGCCACAACGTATCCGCGACCTTCTTCCTTATCGGGCGCTTCGTTCGCGAGCGCCGCGATCTCACCCGCCGCATCCATACCGCCGGGCACCTGGTCGGCAACCACACTTTCACACATCC
This sequence comes from uncultured Acidobacteriaceae bacterium, assembly GCA_964453815.1. GTDB lineage: Bacteria > Acidobacteriota > Terriglobia > Terriglobales > Acidobacteriaceae > Silvibacterium. The sequence goes on from CAYVSQ010000300.1 coordinate 897, forward strand.
CTGGCTTGTCTATCGATCACCGGCCCGCATACGCGAAGAGCTGGCGTCCACCAACGCTGCCATTGAGGACATCATCGGAGAAAGGGTCCGCTACTTCCGTCCCCCCCACGGCGCACGCCGTCCCGATGTTCTCCGAACGGCCCGCGAACTCGGCCTCGCACCCGTTCTCTGGAACGTAACGGGATACGACTGGAAGCCGACCACGCCTGAGACCGTCCTCGCCCATCTCAATAGGGGAATCCGCGGCAACCGTCGCCACGGCCGCGGATCGAATCTGCTACTGCATGATGGAGGTCAAGCCGGCATCGGTCAGGACCGCACTGCGACGGTCGTCGCAACCGCGGTTCTGCTGGCTCGCGCGCAACAGGAGCAAGTTCGGTTTGTCACCGTCGACGCGTGGAATCGAGACACCCAAAAAAGTTAGTCCCCCCACCGCAACTTTATTCTTCGCATTTCAAGCCTTCGCACACGCAACTTCGCCCGAAACAACGCGTTCCCATGCATGAGTACCACGCAAGGAGAACGCACTGTATGCAACGCTCAAAGTTGTTTCCTGCTGTCCTCGCTCTCGGCCTCGTCATCCCCGCGCTATCGACCGTCGCGCAGGCCCAGTATTATCCACAGGCGAACCGGCCCGTTTTCTACCTGGGAAAGGCCCACGTCGACGGACGCACCGATCATGATGACATCAAGGTGGGCCGCTACGAAGGCCGCTTCCACCCCGTGAGGCTCCAGGTGCGGAACGCGCCGATCCTCTTCGATCACGTGGTGATCCACTACGGCGACGGAGCCGCGGAGTCGCTCCCCGTGAACCGTTTCATCCCCGCCGGCGCCAGCAGCCAGTGGATCGCGCTGCCCGGCGGCGAGCGCGTGATTCGCAGCATGGAGCTGTGGTATGCCCGCGCCCGACCTGAAGACCCCAACCGGCCAGAGGTTGAACTCTACGGAGCTTCCTAAGACAGAAACCTGCGCTGGTTGATACTAAAGGCAGACTCTGTGACCGCGTGGACTACGATTGCAGGACTGCTGCGAACGCCGCTTTGGCCGCTGCGATCGTTCGCTGAACGTCCTCCATCGTGTGCGCTCTTCCCAGAAAAACCGCCTCGTACTGCGAGGCAGGCAGCCAGACGCCCTGCTCCAGCATCGAGCGATGAAAGCGCGCAAACGCCGCTGTGTCAGAAGTCCCAGCCGTGGCAAAATCCGTTACTGGCGACGATGTGAAAAACCAGGTCCACATCGCCCCCACGCGATTCGCTGTCATGGACACTCCGGCCTTTGCCGCTTCGGCGGCAACGCCATCAGCCACCGCGGCGCTCAGTCGTTCGAGCAGCGGGTACACTGTCCCACGATGCTCGATCAGGTGCCCCACGGTAGCTATTCCCGCGACCATGGCCAGCGGATTCCCACTTAGCGTACCTGCCTGATACACCTGCCCGAGGGGGGCCAGCAGATTCATAATGTCGGCACGCCCGCCAAAGGCGGCGCACGGCAAACCTCCGCCGATGATCTTGCCCAGGGTCGTCAGGTCAGGGGTGACCCCATACCGCTCCTGTGCGCCACCAAGAGCCAGTCGAAAGCCGGTCATCACTTCGTCGAAAATCAGTGCCGACCTCTCTCGCGCCGTAATTTCGCGCAGGGCCTGTAAATACCCCACCGCAGGAGGAATGCAGCCCGCGTTGCCCACCACCGGTTCAACGATCACGCCCGCGATCTGGTTTTTGTGTGCCGCGAAGGCCGCCTCAACTGCCGCAAGATCGTTGAAGGGCAGCGCCAGCGTCAGGTGCGCAATCTGCTCGGGCACTCCCGCCGACCCGGGGATGCCAAAAGTCGCCACGCCGGAGCCCGCCTTCACCAGCAGGCCGTCGGAATGTCCGTGATAGCAGCCCTCGAACTTGATCACGTACTTCCGGCCGGTAAACGCGCGCGCCAGGCGGATGGCGGACATGGTCGCTTCGGTTCCTGAACTGACAAAGCGCAGCTTTTCGATCGACGGAAAAGCCTTGACGACTAATTCCGCAAGATCACCCTCCGCTGCCGTTGACGCACCAAAGCTCGCGCTGCGCTCCGCTGCCCGCTGCACGGCTTCAACGGCCGCCGGAAAGGCGTGTCCGAGAATCATCGGCCCCCAAGAGCCGAAGTAGTCGATAAAACGGTTGCCATCGGCGTCCCACAGGTACGCTCCCTCGCCGCGCGCGACGAACGGTGGCTCACCATTCACCGCGCGAAACGCACGCACCGGAGAATTCACCCCGCCGGGGAACAGTTTTTCGGCGCGCTGCTGCAGCGCACGGGAACGAGTCATTTTCATGAATTGAGTATAGAAGTGAGGCGGCTGCTACCAGCGCTTGCGTTCTTCGAGATAGATCTTCGTATAGTCGAGATAATTCCGCGCGTACTTGAGAATCAGTTCCCGATCGTCCGTCGTTAAATCCCGTCGCACCTTGCCCGGAACTCCCGCCACCAGCGATCGCGGCGGCACAACCATCCCCTCCGGCACCACCGCACCGGCGGCGATGATCGAGCCCTCGCCGACGCGCGCATTGTTCAGGATAGCCGCGCCAATCCCGATCAGACAGGCGTCCTCAATCACGCACCCGTGCACAGTGGCGTTGTGACCGATAGTCACATATTCGCCTACAATCACCGGGTACAGATGGCGCATCCCATGCAGCACCGCGCAGTCCTGCACATTCGAGTTTGCCCCTAGTCGAATCGAGTGCACATCGCCGCGCACGACCGCGTTCATCCACACGCTCGCGTGCTCGCCGAGCACCACATCGCCGAGCACCTGCGCCGAGACATCGACGTAACAGCTCTCGGGAATGACAGGCGTGTGTCCTTGGTAGCAGCGGATCATCTGTCTAGTTTAGCTCCGCCGGGCTCCCTAATGTCCGGGTGTTTGGGCCTCGTAATATTGAGCGGCTCATCCGGGGAGTCGAAATCTTCGTTCCAGGGAACGCCAGGTCCAGAGACCCCAAAACGCACCACCAAGAATGCAAACTACGGCCTGTACTGTTAAAAAGTGCAGATTAATGCCGCGCGGCTGTGTGCCAATAGGAGCGTGCAAACAGGCCAAAAAACGTAAAGAAGATAAACATGGGAGAGCCCCAACCGACTACACCACGTACGAATACAAAGTGGAGTTTCCGCGCTTTCGCAATTCCTTCCAGCGTTCGCGCTCAATTTGGGTTGGAGGGTAGTTGGCAATTTTCATTGATCATAGAGTCAAGTCCTTGATCGAGTGCGACCCTGTCTTTTCACGGCACTTTCCTTCTAACAGGTGAACCCGAAGATTGGAACAAGGTCCAAATAAAGGTCTGTGATTTATCCTCAAAAAAGATCATGTCCCAGAACGTAACAGGGTCAGCCATACCCTATTTATCCGGCTATAGCGAAGCTGAACTCGACCAGGCCTTTGCCGCCATCTCCCGCAAAGTCGACGCTTCTTCCGCTGCGCTTGAAACTCCGGAAGACGTTGAGACCTTCCGTCTGCAATGGCTGGGTCGCAAACAAGGCCGTCTCAAGGCAATCAGTGACGCGTGGCTCAAATCCGCACCCGTCGAGGCTCGGAAGCTTATTGGCCAGCGCTTCAACGCGCTAAAGGCCGAGATCGAGCAGCGCCTCGAACACGCCGGAGCTACCAGCGGTTCCGGCGCACTCGATGCCGAGGCCATCGACGTCACTCTTCCCGGCACCTGCCGCAAGGTCGGCGCCGAGCACCCCCTCATCCGCACCCAGAACGAGCTGATCGCCATCTTCGCGCGCATGGGTTACTCCGTCGGCATTGGCCCCGAAGTCGAGACCGACTTTTACAACTTTGAGTCGCTCAACTTTCCGCCCGGCCACCCGGCGCGCGATACGCAGGATACGCTGGTGATCGCGAACCAGGAGCGCAAGCCCCTGCGCGAGCGCCTGCTCATGCGCACCCACACCTCGCCGGTGCAGATCCACACCATGGAGGAGCAGCCGCCGCCCATCCGCATCGTCATTCCCGGCAAGGTGCATCGCAATGACGCGGCCGATGCGACGCATTCGCCCATTTTCCATCAACTCGAAGGACTCTGCGTCGATACCAATATCACTTTTGCCGATCTCAAGGGCACGCTCGATCATGCGATGAAGGAACTCTTCGGATCGAACGTTCGCACGCGCTTCTTTCCGTCGTTCTTTCCTTTTACTGAACCTTCCGCTGACGTGCAGATCAGCTGTCCCTTCTGCGGAGGCTCGGGGTGCCGCAAGTGCAAGTACTCAGGCTGGATCGAGCTGCTGGGCTGCGGCATGGTCGACCCCTCGGTCTTTGGATTCGTCCAGCAGAAGCAGCCCGCCTACGACCCGAAGAAGATCAGCGGCTTTGCCTTCGGCATGGGCATCGACCGTATCGCCATGATGAAGTACGGCATCACCGACATCAGCCTCATGTACTCGGGAGACCTGCGCTTCCTCGAGCAATTTGTATGAAAGAGCAATTTGCATGAAGATTCTCTCCTCATGGTTGCGCGAATATGTTCTCGGTGTCACCGCGAGCGATCGTGAACTCGCCGATGATCTGACGCTGCGTGGAATCGCTGTCGAAGGGGTTTTCGACCTCGGCTCAGATGGTTCGCTCTTCGAGATGGACATCACAACCAACCGCGTCGATGCCATGAATCACTACGGCATAGCGCGCGAGGCGGCGATTATCTACGGGTCGGAGTTAAGGCCGCTCGAAGCAGTACTGCCCGCGCCGCGGTCCGGCCCCAACTACCCTGTGTCCATTGAAGAACCGAAACTCTGCGGACGCTTCACCGCCCGCGTTCTGCGCGATGTGAAGGTTCAGCCATCGAGCAGCATCGTCGCTGAGCGCTTCCGCCTGCTCGAACAAAAACCAATTTCGAACGCCGTCGACGCAACCAACTACTGCACGCTCGCGATGGGACATCCCACACACGCTTTCGATCTCGACAAGCTGGAGGGCGGTATAATTCTGCGCCGCGCACGCAAGGGCGAGAAGCTTCGTACGCTGGATGGGATTGAGAGGAACCTCGACCCGGAAGACCTCGTCGTGGCTGACGAGAAAAAGGCGCTCGCGCTTGCCGGGGTCATCGGTGGGTGGGACACCATGATTACGGCGGACACGAAAGATGTCCTTGTCGAAGCCGCATGGTTCGATCCGGGCACGGTCCGCCGCTCCTCGAAGCGCCACCTCGTGCACACCGACGCGTCCCATCGCTTTGAACGCGGAGCCGACTTCAACGCGCCGCCCACCGCCTCGGCCCTCGTCACACGCATCCTGCTTGAAACTGGAGGCCACCAAGAAGGTGACCTAGTCGACATTCTTATCCCCGAGGCCGAAGCGCGTACGGCGAAGCGCTCCGGCATTGTCTTCAGCCTCGGAGAAGTGCGCCGGATCCTCGGGGAGACCGAGGACAAAGAAGGCATTCGCCTCCCCACTACGGAAACCATTTTGACTGGCCTCGGTTGCACGTTGACAGAATCGGGCCAGGAAACCTATGACGTCACGCTGCCCAGCTGGCGTCTCGATCTCGAGCGCGAAATCGACCTTATCGAAGAGGTTGCCCGCGTCTACGGCTACAACAGGTTCCAGAACACGCTTCCCGCCTTCGTCGGCAACGTCGTCGAGCTGCCACACGCAGAAAAAGAGGCCACCCTCCGCCGCGCGCTGCTTGCTCTTGGCTGGAACGAGGCAATCTCCTCCACCTTCTGCGCCGCTGCCGACGCCGCGCTCTTTGCGGCGCAGCCCAACTCCGCCGTGGCCATTGGGAATCCGCTCAGCGAAGAAGCGGGCATGCTGCGCCCGTCGCTGGTGCCCGGCATGCTGTCGATGCTCGCCCTCAACCTGAACCGCGATGTCGAGGACGCAGCGCTCTTTGAAATCGGTACCGTTTTCAGCGGCAACCTTGAGCGGGTCGATGAAAAGCCAGCGCTCGCGATCGGTGCCACCGGCAGCGCGCTGGACCAAAAGAAAGTCACCTTCTACGACCTCAAGGGCAGCGTAGAAGAACTGCTCGGAAAGTTCTCTGCACGCTCACTTTATTTCGACCCCTTACTCTTCCCTAAGTGGCTGCACCCCATCCGCTCCGCGCGTGCCGCCGTGGACGGAACCACGGTTGCCTGGTTTGGCCAACTCCATCCAGCCGAAGCTGAGCGCCGCAAGCTCAAGCAGGCCATCTTCGTTGGAGAAATCTACCTCGACCGCCTTTACAAACAGACGCTGCGCCAACCCATCACCCGGGAGCTCTCGCGCTTCCAGCCGGTCCGCCGGGATTTCTCGCTGCTCTTTCCTGACACGGTCTCCTGGGCAACCATCGAGGAAGCGCTTAAGGCGCTCGACCTTCCCGAGCTACGCAGCTTCGCGCCGAAAGAAATCCTTCGCGACGTGAAGTCCGTGCCCGCAGGACATTTCTCGCTTCTGCTCGGAACCGTCTTCCAGTCGCAGGAACGAACCCTTCGCGAAGAAGAATTGCAGGAGCTCTCCCGGAAGATCGTTGCGGCGATGGAGTCGATAGGCGGCCACCTGCGGAGCTAAGACGCATCGCGGCGCTCCCGATCCGGAACCCCGCGTGCACAACACGGCACACCCCGCGCGCACATGTGGATTTTCCGGATTTCCTCCGGCCCATTGGAGCTATACTTCGCGAAGAAAGCAGCTCCAGGAGATCCCTGCATGTCGACCATTGCTCTTCAGGAATCCGAACTTCCCCTTGCAGCCGATGACTTCAGCGCGCTCGAGCAGCGGGTGCTGCGCATGGTCGAGCTGGTGAAGAGCGAGCGTGAGGCCCGCGCCGCCGCCGAACAGCGTGTGTCGACTCTGGAACACAAGGTACAGGAGCTCATTGAGCAGAGCTCGAACGCCGCCACGCACGTTGAAGCTCTCGAACAGGAACGCGAGGCTGTGCGTCTGCGCGTCGAGCGCCTGCTCAAACACCTCGACGAGATCACCGTCTGATTATGGAGAGCGCTCGTCGATGACCGAATCCACCAGATCGCAACTTCAGGCAAGCCCCAAAGCCGCTGAAAGCGGCGCCGCCGATTATATTTCGGTCGATATCTACGACCAGACCTACCACCTGCGGGGAGATGACCCAGACTACATCCGCCACCTTGCCGAAATCGTCGACGCAAAGATGCGTGCTGTTGCTGCTCACGGGAAAACGGTCGACTCGCTGCGCGTTGCCGTCCTCGCCGCGCTTAACATCGCCGACGAACTCGCCACTCTTGAGCATCGCTACAACACCCTCACGGGCACGACCGACGAAACGCGCAACGCTCTCCGCAATCGTGCCCATTCGCTCACGGGCCTCCTTGACTCAGTGCTTGGCGAAGAGCGCAAAATCAGCTAAGGCGCTGAATCCTTCAAGGCCCCTACGCAGTTCGCATCCCGCGACGACAATTAATTGATTTGGGCTTTTGCTTCTTGTGTAGGCAACGCGAGCAGGGCTAATATCATCCGCGGTCCAACATTCGCTCACAGAAATCCCACCTATGTACCACCTATACCACCGGCAGATCAACGCGCATTTCAACAATTGCAATAGCATGGCGATCGGTGTCGATAACCTTGGCACCGGCACCGTCGATGCGACTGAGAACTGGTGGCTTTGCTCGACTGGCCCCACCGGGAAGAGATGCTCGACCATTGTCGGATCGGGAGTGGCCTTAACGCCTTGGCTGACTTCTCCTTTTGACACCAATCATTACTAGCGTCGATTTAAAAACAAAACGGCTAGGGAGCCGGATTCTTTGGATTCGGCTGTCCCACAAACCAAACCGCATCAAAGCGTTCAAACTATCGCCCTCGCGCCGGTCATGCTTTCGCCACTACTTCGCTGCTAACTGCGTCGAAGAGACAAAGCTCTTCACATGCACGAGCTCGGGGCGTGCGGATTGCAGGCCGTTATCAGTCGACTTGAGCAGCGCGGCATAATACTGCTGTGCCTTTGTCTTGTCTCCCACCGCCTCCGCCGCAAGTCCGGCATGGTAGAGGCCATTGAACCGGTTGGGACTCAGCTTCAACGCAACCCCATATTCGGCGAGCGCCTGCTGCGGCTGATGAGAGTCGAGCAGCATATCGGCCAGCATCTCACGCGCCGGAATATCAACTTCGCCCTGCCCAACCTTGTCCTGAAGGTCGGCTGCGGCATGCATATTTTTCAACGCGTCATCCTGTTTGCCCTCGGCAAAGGCTATCCAGCCCAGAATCTCTCCCCGCTCGATTTTCGCGCCCGTGTCGTCGGCCATGTAAGAATTCTTGCCCTTCTTGACCTCGTCCAGCAGTGAGTCATACCGGGCAAGATCGGCCTTCGCCTCCGCCGGCTGGCGCAGGTGCCCATGAGCGATGGCGCGCGCCCATATGGTCAGCGTCGCCACCTCGGGAGGCGAGCCGGGCACTGGCTCAAGCGCCGCTGCCGATTTCCAGTCCCGCATCTCCAGCGCGTAGAAGACCGGATATTTGCTGCCATAGTACGCGACCATCCCCGCCATGCGATGACCCGACATCGCCGGTATCGAGCCGATCTGGGTCAGCAGTGTCGCTGCCTGGTCCAGCACCCACTTCGCGCGGTCATCTTGCCCGATCTGCATGTAGGCGTAGAGGAGGAAGTCGTAGGCATGGGGCTCATCCATGATCCCGCTGCCGTATTTTGCCTGCGCGGCTTTCGCGGCGGCCACCGAGCCAAGATTGGCCTCGATGTCCTGCGACCACATGCCCAGACGAGCATAGATGTGCCCCGGCATGTGATAAGCGTGCGCGCCGGATGGCGCAATCTCGCCATAGTGGTTGGCTGCGGCCAGCCCCTCGGTTGCCATCGCGGGATTGTCGCAGGAGTGAATGATGTAGTGGACTACTCCTGGGTTGTCGGGATACTTGGCGGACAGCGGAGTCAGGACTGCCATTGCCTTGTGTTCTGCGGCCAGGCTGGTGTCGTTGGGCGGCGCCGCCGCCAGCAGCGACAGTGCATAGAAGGCGCCCGCGTCAACATCGTCCGGATACTGGGCGTAAAGTTTGCCCATAGCATTGGAGTAGGCCTGAACGCGCTCCGGAAATTCCTGCTTTTCTGGGCGATAGAAATCGCTCAGCGCCGCAATGTAGGCGCGCTCCCTGGCGGTCGTCGCCGCCGGAGACTGCCCCTTCTGTATCTCTGCCCATCCCTGAGCGTTGTCGCTCTCGTTTGGGCGGCTCCATATCTGATGAAAATAGCTCATGGCCACGCCCCAGTGCGCCATGGCGCAGCCAGGGTCAGCCTTTGCAATTTCCTCAAACTGCCGCTTCGCCTCTTCGTACCAGAAGTCGTGCAGCAGGGCGACGCCGCGATTGAACGGCACCTGCACGGCGTTCGCGCACGAAACAGAAAAGAACACAGTGCCCAGCCGCTCGGGAGCGGTAGCGTTGGCAGGCTGGGCCGTATGATCCATTGCCATTTGGGCAAAGGCAGGCAAAGAAATCAGGGCAAGCAGGGACAGCGCAAGTATCTTCATCGCGCTTGCATTATAGGACGAGCGCCAGTCAGTTGCCTTCCTGCCCCAACTTGCATTCCCGTCCCGCCCCCGTTAGCATCCCTCTCAGAGACCGGCCTGCAAAGCAGGTGCGGTGACTAACGCTGGTTGAACCAACATTCATTGAACAGGGAACTTGACTCGACAATTGGCTCGGTGTGCAGTGTCCGCCAGTCCGGAATGCCTAAAGAGCCTCGGCGGGTTCCCGCCGTCTTAGGACGGGTTCACCGGCGCGCCACCGCACGGCCCAGCGGGTCGGTCTTTACTTCACTCCAGGACTTCGCGTGAATACCATCCGGAAAAAACCGCCCTGGTGCTTCCACGTTGGCGTTGCCGCGCTGGTCCTCGGCCTCTTTCTGCGCTATGTGGCTTGCGTGCGAGGCAACGCCGGCGACTTCGCCGAAGGGCTCTTCCTGGGAATGGCCGTTACCCTGCTGATCGCGAATGCCATCCGCATGCGTCGCCACTCCAGGCGCGTCTGATCCCACGCAGTGCATCCGCGCCTCTTCCAATTCGGACACATTGCCATCCCCACCTACGGAGTGCTCACCGCGCTCGCAATTGTCGCTGCCCTCGTCGCAGCCATGCATTTTGCCCGGCGTCTCGAGCTCGACCCCAACAAGCTCTGGAACCTCAGCTTAATCGCGACCCTCACCACCCTCGTCGGCGCGCGCCTGCTGCTCGTCGCCGCGCACTTCGGCGCCTTCCGGCAGCATCCGTTCTGGATTCTCGGCCTCGCCGGCCTTCAAGATCACTGGAGTGCCCCCGCCAGCGTCCTGCTGGGCATTGCCGCAGCTACGCTCTATGCGCTCGCCGAAGGCCTGTCGCTGCTGCGCATGATGGATTGTCTCGCACCCGCGGTTGCGCTTGCTGTGGCCATCAACCGCATGGGAGCCTTCCTTGCCGGAATCGACTATGGCGCACCGGCTGACCTGCCTTGGTCTGTCACCTACACCAACCGCATTGCCGCGCACTGGTACCGCACACCGCTTGGCATCCCGCTGCATCCTGTCCAGCTTTACGACACCGCAGTGTCGCTCGCGATCTTTGGCCTATTGAGCTGGTGGCTGCAGCGCCGCAGGCAGGATGGGGAACTCGCCGGGGCCGGACTCTTTCTTTCTGGCCTAGTCAGTTTCTTCCTCGCCTTTTATCGCGGCGAAGCGAGCCAGTTTGGCCTCTCGCAGCCCTTTGCCGTCGTGGCTGTCCTTGCTGGTGCTGCGATGTGGCTCGAAAGAAGAGATGCCGCTGGCGGCTATACTTCTACCGATGACTCTCATCCCGATTAGGGGCTGCATTCTGTTCGTGCTGGTCCTTTTGCTCGCACAAACTTCGATGGGCCACGCGCAGGCTGGAGCGGGGCTGCCGCCGCCGATCTTTCTTTGGCCAAACGGCGCTCCCGGAGCCTTGGGCAATACAGAAGCGGACAAGCCACGCATGTACGCCTTCCTGCCCAAAACGCGCTCAACCAGCGCCACCGTCCTGGTCATTCCCGGTGGTAGCTACGAGCATGTCGCCATTGGCCACGAGGGCTTCCAGATCGCAACCTGGCTCAACGCGCAGGGCATGGCCGCCTTCGTGCTCGATTACCGTGTCAAACCCTACCGTTATCCCGTTCCAATCGACGACGGCCGCCGCGCCATGCGCTACATCCGCACCCACGCCGCTGAATATGGCGTCGATCCTAACCGCCTCGGCGTATGGGGATCGTCCGCCGGAGGCCATCTCGCCTCATCGCTTGGCACGCATTGCGATTCTATAACTGTCACAGCTACAAATACCGGTCAGTTAAACGCAGACCTGGTCGATTCCCAATCGTGCAGGCCGAACTTCATGGTGCTCGAATACCCGGTTATCAGCATGGAAGGACCCGCGGCGCACGCCGGATCCCGCCGCAGCCTGCTTGGCCCCACTCCCGATTCCGCGCTCGCGCGTGAATATTCGAACCAATTCGCAGTGACCGCGCAAACACCGCCCGCCTTCCTCTTCGCTACCGTCAAAGACCCCACTGTCCCGGTTGAAAACAGCCTCGATTTCTACCGCTCCTTGGTGCGCGCCCGCGTCTCCGCCGAGTTGCATATCTACGACTACGCTAATCACGGCTGCGGACTCTGCGGGTCTATTAGTCCTCTTTCCACCTGGCCATTGCTGTTGCGTAACTGGCTTCTTCTGCACAGTCTTTTGCCGCCCAACGCGCCACCCGCTCCAGCGCCCGAGCCGAACTCGGCCGTGTGGCCGCAGGGGCTCACTGGCCCCGGTGAGCCGCAACCGTGAACGAGAGCATCCACACCGTTCCGCCCGAAGACGCAGGCCAGCGGCTCGACATGTGGCTTACATCGCAGCTTAAAGGCGTAAGCCGCTCCCGCGTCCAGTTGCTGCTCTCCGAGTCTAAAGTGCTGGTTGACGGCTCCCCTGCCCGGCCCTCGCGCAAGCTCCACGGCGGAGAAGTCGTCGAAATTACCGGCGAGGCAACACCGCCACCCCTGCGCGCCATCCCCGAGGCTATTCCCCTCGAAATCCTCTACGAGGACGACGACCTCTCGATCATCAACAAGCCGGCGGGGATGATGGTCCACGCCGGCTCGGGAGCCACCGACGACGCGCGAAACCTCGGGACTTTGGTGAACGCTCTTCTCAGCCACTACCAGCAGCTTTCGTCGGCGGGAGGCCCGCTGCGCCCCGGCATCGTCCACCGTCTCGACAAGCAGACCAGCGGCCTTATCATCGTGGCGCGCAACGATGCGGCGCACCACAAGCTGGGCGAGATGTTTTCCCGGCGTCAGATGCGCAAGACCTACATCGCACTCGTCCACGGCAACTTCAAGCAAGATCACGGGACCATCAACGCCGCCATCGCCCGCGATACAGTGCGTCGCACCCGCATGACCACCCGACGCGATACTGGAGCCCGCACCGCCATCTCGCACTACACGGTGCTCGAGCGCATCGTATCGCGCTTCGGCAATTTTACTTTGGTTTCGGTGCGCATTGAAACGGGACGCACCCACCAGATCCGCGTGCACCTGTCGTCGATTGCCCACCCGGTCGTCGGAGACACGCTCTACGGAGCGCCCACCCGCATCCCCGTCGTCAGCACGGCGCGAAGAAAGAAATCCGACCCCGAGCCCGAGACCATCGCGCTCGACCGCAACTTCCTCCACGCGGCAGAGCTTCAGTTCGCTCACCCTGGAACAGGCACAACGCTTGATCTCAAAGCGCCGCTGCCAGAGGAGCTCCAGGTCTTCCTGGTGAAGCTCAAAAGTCAGCAGTAAGGACTTTGCGCCGAAGCTGCGCATCTCTGGACGCTCTAGAGAGACGATCTGTCAACTTTGAGTGAAGAGACGCGTCAAATTTCACCAGGACAAGTAGCCGTTCTGATGGGAAATGCGGGGAGAGCCTAGAGCTCCACCCCGCAATCGTACTGTTTCGCTATCGTGGAGTACTCAAGTAGCCCAGCTGAAACGGATTACCACCCAGCGCAGCAATCAGGTACCAGCCTGTCGCCCCAATATGTTTCGACGGGCCATACGTGAAGCCGAACCCGGTATCCATCACGCTCGTCGAGGCCAGAACCCCTTCGCCCAAAGGAATCGCCTGGCCGTTGACCGTCTGCCCGGCTCCCAGCTCGCTCTGCGCCAGCTGAATCTGGTTTAGGAGGCCGATAGCCGTCGTGAGGTCCTTGAACAGTGTCGGGAGATTGTCCCGGCCAGCAATGGAGCGCGCTACCAGCGCTGCGATCGTGTGTGCCGTCCCTTCCAGCCACACAGCGTTGGGATCGGTCGCCGGAATTGTGGGCGCGAGGCTGGCTGTGTCATACACCATCCCGCTGATCTTCTGGCTCCCAGTGAGGTTGCTGTTCGGAGACGAAGCGGTGTCCGTCGCCTGCAGGTTGGCCAGCGCCCAGTCGATCGTTTGCTTGTATCGGTTATCGAGCAGTCCCAAATACGACCACGTCTGGCAATCCTCCGGAATCGGGAAGGGATTGATCGTGATCTGATCGCCCAGCGTGCCCGTGTAGAAGTACCCGCCTGCCGCGTTGTACATGGCAATCACAAACGTCAGCGCATGCTGCGCCAAGCTTGCCCACGACGCGCCATTGCTGGCCTCTCCATTGTGAGTTAACTCGACGAGCATGGTGAAGAAGGCATAGGTGTCGATGTTGTGCTCGGTCGACTTGCCATTCGTCGACGGAACGGACTGATTGAACTGGTTGATGTTGGTGCCGTACGAATACCCGCCTGCCCCCAGCGTGTTGTAAGTGTTGGTGACGATCCAGTTTGCTACGTTAAGCGCGGCCGTCAGATAACTGCTCTGCCCAGTTCGCCGGTAGAGCTGCGCCAGCGCCATGCCCGCCCACGCCTGGTCGCCCACAGCGCTGGTGTAGAAAAAGAAGGGAAACGCCGCCGGAGTGATAAAGGCTCCGCTCCCGTCCGATGCCGCCACACTGACGAAATAGGCCTGTGCGAACCGGCCGTCGTTAAAGGGGAAATTGTTGGCCTGGGCATAGATCAATCCATTGCCCAGCACCTCCGCTCTTTCCAGATCTCCGTGGAGCAGGTAAGCATGGATCGACACCGCGTTGTCATAGGTAAAAGACGTCGATTCCAGGCCGCCGTCCGAATAGCTCTGCGTCAGACGAACGGTATTGCCCGTCGCATACGCATCCATCATCATTTCCTGGAACGCGATTGCTTTGTTGATCGAGTTGAGATAGCTCTCCGCCTCGGCAATTGGTGAGGCACCGCCGAAACCGCCACTCCCAGCCGCATAAGCCGGCTTCGTAAAAGCCAGCGGGGCCAGCCCCGCTGTCGCCACTGCTCCAATGCCAACACCAAAAAGATCCCGTCGCGAAATACTGCTCCTGCTCATCTTCATCTGCCTCCTGAATTTATGGGCTCACAGCCCGGCAGGGAGTCTACTCGCGCCACGCTTAGGCAAGCAAGCGTCGAATAACCGAGGCCGATAGAAGTGAGAGAATTATGGGTTATTTCCAAAACAAAGCGGCATCCGCTAGAGGATGCCGCTTCTTAAGTTACTTCTGACCACTCATTTTCAGAGATGAAAACCTCCGGTAAGCGGTGTCCCGGTCGATGACGGGCCCACAAGGATTTTGTAATCTCCGGGGAGCAAATCCCATCCGTTCTTCTGCTCATTGAAGACCGACAGATACGTCGGATCGATCTTAAGCGTGACTGTCTTCGATTCGCCCGGCGCGAGCGCCACGCGATCGAAGGCAACGAGGCGTTTGTAGTTTTCGCCCGCGGCCGCCGGCAGTGCGGCATAAACCTGGGCAATCTCTACGCCCGGACGGCTGCCCATATTCTTCACGTTGAAGGTGACCTCGTGGCCCTGAACATCGACGTTGAGCCCGGAGTATTCATAGGTCGTGTAGGACAGCCCATAACCAAAGGGGAACAACGGCTGAATATTTTTTGATTCGAACCATTTGTACCCAACGCGCGCCCCCTCGACGTTGTAATCCACGTCGAAAGGCGGCAGCCGCATTTCGGTATGCATAATGCGCTTGCCACCCACCATTCGCGCATGTTCCGTAGGCTGTGGCTTGATATCCATGCCCGGCACTTCCGGATGCGGCAGGTCGGCGTCGCGCTTGGCAAAGCTCACCGGCAGCTTGGCTGACGGGTTCACATCGCCGAAGAGCAGGTTCGCGATCGCCTGGCCTCCGCCGATGCCCGGATACCACGCGGCGAGGATGGCCCCGACCTGATCCGCCCACGGCATGGTCACCGGTCCGCCCGTCTCAAGCACCACAATGGTATGCGGATTCGCCGCCGCCACTGCGCTCACCAGCGCATCCTGGTCGTCGGGCAGAGAGAGCGTTCGGGCATCGTGGCTTTCATACATCGGCTGATTCACAAAGACAATTGCCACGTCGGAAGATTTTGCAAGCGCAGCGGCCGAAGCGTTATCAGTCCCCGGATTGAACACCACCTTCGCGTTGGGCGCATGCTTCTGGATGTACTTCATCGGCGACGACGGGAAGTAGACGGTTTCGCCCCAGCGTGCCCCGCCCGGGTGCGGATCGGCTACGTTGCCGCCCGGCGGATCCACCTGCGCCGACCCTCCACCCGACAGCACGCCCTTATCCGCATGCGAGCCAATGATCGCAATCGATCCCGGCGCTTCGAGCGGCAGCAGGTTGCCCGAATTTTTCAGCAGCACGATGCTCTCTTCGGCGATATGCTGCGCATCTTCAAGACCCTTGAAGGGATCGACCACCGAGCGCGGCATCGGCGGATTGTCGATCACGCCGGCGGCAAACATGCTACGCAGGATGCGATGGTCCATGTCCTCAATGCGCGAAAGCGGTACCTGACCCTTTTCGACAGCCTCCTTGAGCGCCGGGCCGAAGTAGATATCTTCCGGCATTTCCTGATCCAGACCGGCCAGCGCGGCCTTCACAGTGCTGTGCGTCCCGCCCCAGTCGGAGAGCACCCATCCCTTGAAGCCGAAGTCCTTCTTCAGGACCTGGTTCAATAGCCAGTCATTCTCGCATGAGTAGTCGCTGTTCACGCGGTTGTAGGCGCACATCACGCCCGAGGGCTCGGCGATGCCAATCGAAATCTCGAAGGCCAGCAGATCGCTCTCCCGTGCGGCTTTGTGAGCGATGTTGGCGTTCACTACATCCCGGCCCGTCTCCTGATCGTTGAAGGCATAGTGCTTGATGTCGCCCATCACCTGCTGTGCCTGCAGGCCCTTCATCAGGTTCCCGGTCATCGTTCCCGCGAGCACGGGATCCTCGCCGGCATACTCGAAGTTGCGGCCGTTGCGCGGCTCGCGCGTAATGTCAACGCCGCCGCCGATCGACATGTTGTATCCCTGCGCGCGCAGTTCTCTGCCGATCACCGAGCCATAGAGGTACGCCCCCTGCGGGTCCCAGCTTGAGGCCGCGCCCAGCGTCGAAGGCAGCAGCGTGGCATAGCGGCTCTGCTTCGCCGCCAGCCGCACTCCGACCGCTGAGTCAGCCATGTTGATATCCGGAATGCCGAGCCGGTCGATCCCGGTCACAAAGCTTGCGCCCAGATTCGAACGAGCCGGAATCGGGTCGCCTTCACGCAGCGCTCCCCACCCGGTGCCATGGACAAGCTGAATCTTCTCGTCGAGGGTCATTTCCTTGATGACAAGGTCGGCGCGTTCGTCTGGCGAGAGAGACTTGTCATCCCAGGGGTGATGCTGCCGTGCGGGATTGTGGGGTTGCTGAGCGTAAAGCCTGGAAATTGGCGCCAACAGGGGTGCTGCGAAAACGAAAGCGACGAGCAAAGGTTCGCCGAACCTCGAAAACTTCATGTTTCTCCTTAAATGTAACGCGGAAAAAACCGCAGAATCTTTCTTCTGTCACTTTACAGAAAGCTCGGCAATCGTAAATCTGCTAAAAGACAGTCGTCAAACTCAAACGTTTTAGTAAAGGGCAATGTTGGCATGCTCTCGGCCCGGCACGGGCGGGTAAGATAGCAATAATGCTCCGTCGCCTTTGGAAAAGCTGGCCTGTCGTGGCGGGAATGATGATAAGCATGGCTACGGTCGCGCGCGCCGAAAAGCTGCGTTCTCCGTGGGACGGCATGAAGATTACGCCAAACGATACGCCATACAACTGCCGCACCGCTCCTCAGTTCGCAAAGACTCTGTCTGTCGACAGCTATTACACTGACAAACACGCTTCCGTCATCGATCCACAGAAGCTCGCCGCATTCAACGCCGCCTCGGAAGGGCCCACGCATCTGGGACAATACTCCACCGGCGCTGCCGACGCATGGCTCAACACCGGCAGCCGAGCCGCCGTTGCCTGCGTTTACTCGCTGCTCGACGCCGCAGCAAAGGCCGATGCCTGGGATGGCAAGATGCCCACCTTCCAGGGCGTCTATGTACAGAACTGGCTGCTGAGCGGGGCGGCTCTCGCGTACCTCAAGGTGCGCAGCAGTGGGGAAGGAGCTCCGGACCAGGACGCCGATATCCAGAAGTGGTTTCGCCTGCTTGCCGCGCGCGTCCGGGAATACTTCGACACGCAGCGCACCCAGTCTGGCAGCGATGCCTGGAACAACCACATGTACTGGGCCGGACTCGCAGTCGCAGCGCAGGGCATCGCCGACGATGACGTGAATGCTTTCCTCTGGGGTATTGCGACGTATCACATGGGCGTGGACGCAATCCAGCCCGACGGATCGCTCACTGCCGAGATGAACCGCGCTGCGATGGCGGAACACTATCAGCTCTATGCTCTCGGTCCGCTTATCATGCTGGCCGAGCTGGGCGCGGCAAACGGACTCGATCTCTACGCCGTGGATGACGGAGCGATCCACCGGCTGGCAAGGTTTTCGGTCTCTGGCCGCGAAGATCCGTCCATCCTTGAAAAGCGAACAGGAGTGCGCCAGAATCTGCCCGCGCAAATTAGCGGCCTGGAGATCGGCTGGGCCGTCCCCTATGCTCAGCGATTTCCCAGTCCTGAGCTTTCCGCGTTCATCGCCAAGGCGGCGTGGACGAACTTCTGGCAATGGGGCGGCGCGCCGCCGGAAGCTGTCCTTCCCATCCCACAGGCTTCTGCCAGCCTCCAGCGCAGTATGAAGAAGGCCCTCGACGCGCAGTTTCCTTCGGACATGTCCGAGGCCCGGGCCTTCCTGGGCGAGTGGTGCGGAGAGGGCGACCCAACGAACCACGCGACAATCGCCGACGCTGGAACTTTTCTTACGCTCGATAATGGGCTCGGCAGCGTTTCCATCGGCCATCCCCAGGGAACGAAGGGCATCGTCGCGCCAGGATGGCAATCCGTTACCGGAACGCTCAGTCCGGACGACAGCCAGATCGACTGGACGAATGGCACCTTCTGGCTGCGGTGCGGTACGCCCAGCGCAGCCCATGCGCACTCACGGTCGAAGCTGACCGGGACCTGGTATGCGGATGGCATCCGCTCTCAGCCGTGCTCCATCCGGCAGCATGGCGACACCCTGCAGCTCAATAACGGGCAGGGTAGCAAGGGCACCGGTCAGGTCGACGGAACAGGACACCTGACGACTTATTGGAATGGCAACCGCATCGGGGGGATGGTCACCGCCGACGGCAACCATATCAATTGGGATAACCAGACCTACTGGACGCGAGCGAAAATCTACGAACCGCAAAGCAAATAAGTCAGGCCGAACTGTGTCTCGGACACCACCCGGATTTATTTTTTCAGGGCATCCTTTACGCTGTCCGGCCGGAACATCCGCTCTGCCGCCCCGGTAACCGTCCGGCGCGGCACAAAACGCTGCATGAAAACCTGAATCCGCCCTCCAGTGTAGGGGATTACCCACGGCTTGCCCTTGACCATGCCTTCGAGCCCGAGGCGTGCGACCTCCTGCGCTGATTGGTACTTACGGCTCTCTTCCGTGCGTGCTCCCGCGACCTCTCCGAATTCCGACTCGGTCGGGCCGGGACACAGCGCGCTCACCCGAATCCCGAAACGAGCTGTCTCCTCCGCCAGAGCCTCGGCCAGCATCCGGTCGAAGGCCTTGGTCGCGGCATAAGTCGCCATGTACGCCACCGGTTGATAAGCAGCCGTCGAGGCCACGATCATGATGTCGCCCCTCCGGCGCTCAATCATGCGCGGCACAAATAGCCGCGTCAGGTGGACCACAGCGGTACAGTTCACATCGATCATCGTCCGCTGCCAGGAGGCGTCGCCATTGACGAACTCGCCGTAGTAGCCAAAGCCCGCGTTGTTAATGAGAATATCCACAACTGTACCGCGGCCTTCGGTAGCGTCGAAGAGATGCTGCGGCGCATCCGGATCGGCAAGATCGGCCGGGATCACCTGAGTTTGAATTTTGTATTTGCTGCCCAGGCGCTCTGCCAGCGCTTGTAGCCGCTCGGCACGGCGCGCCGTAAGGATCAAATGTACCCCTGCCGCAGCGAGTTCGACGGCAAGCGCCTCACCGATGCCGGCGCTCGCACCTGTTACCAGCGCCCATTTGCCCTCAAGGGCTTTTTTGAGAATCGTGGAACCGGATAGGCCGGCGGCGGCACTTGGCATGGCTCTCTCCTATTCGCTATGAATCGATAAAACCTAGACCGTGATCGCGCGAAAAACCCATCTGATGCCCTCTCAGGCAATTTCTTATCTTCCAAAATGAAGGGACGTCCCGTTGGCTTCTGCATCACCCATATACGCCGCCGCGAGTTGGAGAGCGTCGCCCGCTCGGAGTGCGAAGCGATGGCTATATTCTAGGCAGATTCAGCCAAATAAAACCAATTTGGCTAAGCATTGGCCATTAGGCCTAGTCGTACACGGACGCCGCAGCCTGGAACTCCTCGCCGATCCAATCGGTGAAGGCATCTGTCGACTGGTTGCGGCCCAGAAAATGCAAAACAAGCTGCTTGCCGGGAATAGACCCACCCGGCTCCAGCACCGTGCGGCGATACTTCATCGAAGTTGAGTCGTCCAGGGGATTGGTCCGCGAGAACTGGCTGTAAAAGTCCAGCGCAATTACCTTGTCGTAGAGGTAGGTGTAATAGTTCGACGAATAGCCCACCAGGTGCGTGAAGCTCGCGTACATGCGGTTGCCGTCGATCCACGTATACGGCAGAAAGCGCGTGTAGAGCGAGCGGAATAGTTCGTCCGCGTCAAGTGTGGCTGGGTCTTCCGTATGCATGAGCAGGGAGTAGGTGGTGTAGAAGAGCTGCGTACGCACCCAGTCGGCGCGGCCAAAGGCTCCTGCCCGGTTCATGCGCATTACCAGCTCCGCCGGGATCGGCTCCCCGGTCTCGTGGTGATGCGCAAACGTAGCCAGCAGCCGGTGATCACGAAAAAACTCTTCCAGCATCTGCGAGGGAACCTCGACGAAATCGCCTTCCGTGGCGATCCCGCTCAGCCCCGCCCACCTCTGGTGGCCTCCTAGCAGCGCGTGCATCAAGTGCCCGAACTCATGGAAATAAGTCACTACATCGGAGTGCTGCATTAGCCCCGGCTCTCCCGGCTTGCCCCCCGGGAAGTTGCAGATTAGCGCCGCCTGCGGAATCTGCTGGGACACATGTTGGTCCCCCTCTCCATGATCGGAAACTCCGGGAATCAGCGGGTGCGCCGAGAACCACTTGTCCTTCCCCTCGCGCGGGTGCATATCAAGATAGAAGCGGCCGATCAGCGCGGCCCGATCCTCCCGGTGGCGTGAGCCTTCTTCATAAACCTCATAGGTCACCACATCGGGATGCCATGCCTGGACGTTGGTCACCCGCCGGAACTCCACCTGAAACAACCTCGCTGCCGTTGCCAGCACACCCTGCTCCACGCGCTCGTAGGGGAAGTACGGGCGGACCGATTGTGAGTCGAATTCGAAGGCGGAGCGGCGATACTGCTCCAGCCAGTAGCCCCGGCTGGACGCGTCGATTGCTTCCAGATCCTCCTGCCGGCCGCGGGCGAACTCCAGAATCATCGAATACTCTTTCTCAGCTCCGCCTTTCGACGCCACGTCCAACTCGTCGAGAAACGCCCGCATATTCGCCGCCGACTCCATCATCTGGTCGGCGGTAGCGAGATCGGCCCAGGTGGGAAAGCCAAGAATAGTGGCGATTTCCTTGCGGATGGCCAGCAGATCCAACAGGATCTGCCGGTTCTGTGGAAAGGCGCGCGTGTTGTACGCCAGGAACATCCGCCGTCGAATCGGGGCAGACTGCGCGAAGGTCATTACCGGCAGGTAGTCGGGAAAATCAGTGCTGAGCGTAATCTTCCCGTCCGCACCCGGAGGGTGAGCCTGTAGAAAATCCTTGGGTAAGCCGTAGAGTTCTGCCGGATCCTCGACTGTGACCGTGTTGACGTTCTCCTGCACATTGCGATTAAAGGTAAGGGAGAGCAGGGTTGCCTTGTCCTGCAGCGCCTTGATGCGGGCCCGGGTCGCTTCGTCCTTGTCCACGCCGGCCAGTCGGTATTGCAGCAGGGTCCGCTCAAGATAGTGCCGGGTGGCGTCGTCCGCGCTCTCCGGGTCCACTTCCCTGAGCGCTTGGTACACCTGCTGATTCAATGCCAACGCCACTCCGGCCTGAGCGATGATCTGGGTCAGATCCCGGGCAGTATCGCGAATCGCCTTATCGGGGTACACACTGTCGAGCAGTGCGGTTTGCGAGCCCGCTGCCGAGAG
>CAYVSQ010000301.1:0-7119 GCA_964453815.1 uncultured Acidobacteriaceae bacterium
AGGACGCCTTTCACGAATACGTAATCTCCGGCGTGAAAGATGCTGTCAACCCGTCGAAGACGGGAACCAAGGCCGCAGCCCATTACCTGCTGGAGGTTCCAGTTGGAGGAAGCAAGGTTGTACGCTTGCGGTTGGGCGCGAAGGCAGCGGCCGATGCATTCGGTACGTTTGATCAGATCTTCGAGAGCCGTCTGGCGGATGCCAATGAGTTCTATGAGCACATTGCTCCGAATTCGTTGAACGAAGATGAGCGTCGCATCCACCGGCAGTCGCTCGCCGGGATGATGTGGACGAAGCAGTATTACTATTTCGATCTCGATCGGTGGCTGACCGAGCATGGCGCTCATCCCATGATGGGATCCGGTAAGGGCAACACCCGCAACGCCGATTGGTTCCACATGCTGAACAGCGACATCATCTCCATGCCAGACAAGTGGGAGTATCCCTGGTATGCGGCGTGGGATCTCGCCTTTCACACCGTTTCGCTCTCGCTGGTGGACTTCGACTTTGCCAAAGAGCAACTCTTACTCATGCTAAGGAACCTGTATGCCCACCCCAATGGGCAGATCCCCGCGTATGAGTGGAACTTCAGCGACGTGAACCCTCCCGTGCATGCCTGGGCGGTCTTGTTTCTCTATGGAATCGAAACCGAGCTGGGCCGGGCCGACATGCGCTTTCTGGAACGATCCTTCCAGGGACTGATGTTGAACTTCAACTGGTGGGTCAACCGCAAGGATCCGGAGGGGCGCAACGTCTTCGCGGGTGGTTTCCTTGGACTCGACAACATCGGGGTATTCGATCGCAGCGCGGAACTGCCGAACGGCGGGCACCTGGATCAGGCCGACGGTACCGCATGGATGGCGTTCTACTGCCTGTGCATGCTGGAGATGGCGCTCATTCTAACCGATTACGACGCGGTCTATGAGGAGGTGGCCTTCCGCTTCCTCGAGCATTTCTGCTGGATCACCTATGCCATGGATCGGATTGGCGAGCACCACGACGAAATGTGGGATACGGCAGATGGGTTCTTCTACGATCTCCTCCATTTCCCGGATGGCCATGCCATGCGTTTGAAGATTCGCTCGCTGGTGGGGCTGCTGCCGCTATGTGCCGTAACCATATTCGAGCCCGGCGTCTTCGCGCGTCATCCCCGCATTGCCGAACTGATCGCCTTGTTCAAAAAGCGCCATCCGGAGATGCTGAAGAAGATCGCCGGGGCAGATGAGACGTTTATTGGGTGCGGTGGGCGCAGACTGACTTCAGTCTGCAACAAGGAAAAGCTGGAGCGCATTCTGGTTTATTTGCTGAACGAGAACGAATTCTTCAGCCCGTACGGCATACGCTCTCTGTCGAAATATCACCTCGATCATCCCTTCGTGATGCACCTGGGCGGACAGGAATACAAAGTTCAGTACCTTCCCGCGGAGTCGGATAACGGCATGTTTGGCGGCAACTCCAACTGGCGAGGCCCGGTCTGGCTCCCCATGAATGCCCTGCTGATCCGCGGGCTGTTGACCATGTATCCGTTCTACGGCGAGGACTTCAAGGTTGAATGCCCGACTGGTTCGGGAAATTACATGACGTTATTTGAAGTGGCAAAGGAAATTGGCCGCCGGGTGACGAGCATCTTTCTCCGTGATGCCAGCGGTCAACGCCCGGTCTACGGGGGAACGAAAAAGTTCCAGGAGGATCCTCACTGGCGCGATTACATCCTGTTCTACGAGTACTTCCACGGCGACAACGGCGCCGGCTTGGGGGCCAGCCACCAGACGGGATGGACTGGCCTTGTCGCTCGCGAACTCGATTTGTTCAAGCGGCTGAGCCCGGATGCGATGATGCAGGCCCCCAAACAAGTGTTCGCCGAGCTAACCCGACAGCAAGTCGGAGGGCAATGAAGCAACACCGCGTTGACAGATGCGATTTGCTCGTTCGTTAGTTAACTGCGCTGGCTCAGAGTCATCTGCTGCGGGGAAATTTTCCAACACAGCAGGGCGATGAGCAGGGTTGCCAGCAGAACGGATGCGATGAGGGCTACGCAGGCCGGCCATTTTCCTACTTCCCACGGGTAGCTGGGGAGGACTCCACCGGCGGTTCCACCGAGATAGTAGCAGCAGATGTAGAGTCCAGCGGCGGAGGCACGGGTCCCTGCCGGTGCGGCGAGGCGCAGGAAGCTGTTGGCTGTGGCCTGGGCGATGAAGACTCCGGTGCAAACGAGACCGAGGCCGGCGAAAACCACGATCCACAAGGCGTGACTGAGGGTGAGCAGCACTCCGGCGAAGCAGGCACCGAGAGCGCAGACAATTCCGAGGCGCATGCCGACGCGGGTGACGAGGTATCCGCCGGCGGGGGTCACAACCAGACCAATAAGGTAGATGGTGAAGAGATAGCTGAGAGCCTCAGTCGACAGGTGAAAGGGTGGATCGGCCAGATGGTAGGTGATGTAGGTAAAAGTGGCGACAAGCGTAAAGAGCAGTCCGAAGCCGACCGCGAAGGTTGCGACCAGAGGCGGATTGCGAAAGTGGGCCAGCATGGACCGTAGCTGCAACCGGGCGGCGGGACGCGGTCCTTGCAGCGGCATGGGGCGCGACTGGGGCGGCAGCCAGCGGCCAATCATCGCCGCGCCCAGCAACAGGTAAACGGCGATCAGCACGAAGGACCAGCGCCAGTTGAAGCGCTCGGCGACGAGGCCGGCAGTGATTCTGCCCAGGAATCCGCCCAACGCGGTGCCGCTGACGTAGATGCTCATGACAAGGGGGACCGCGTGGTGGTCCCATTCCTCGCCGATGTAGGTGATGGTGATGGCAAAAATTCCGGGCAGAAGGAGGCCCTGCAAGAATCGCCACGCGATGAGCGTGTGCAGGCCTGACGAAGTCGCCGCGAGCAGCGTAGGCACCGACAGAGCAAGAATGGCGGTGACGATCACGCGCTTGCGGTTGAGGCGCTCGGCGAGGCTTCCGAGGATGGGCGCGGAAATGGCGACTCCGAGGGTGGCGGCGCTCACGGTGAGTCCCACGACGGATTTGGGTGCGTGAAAGATGCGCGTGAAGAGCGGCAGCAAGGGTTGGGTGACATAGAGATTAAGAAAGGCCACGACCCCGCAGAGACAGACGGCGGCGACACTCGAAGGCGACCCGAGACCAGCGCGGTCGGGCGGCGGCAGCTGCTCTTCGATTAGCTCGATGGCCGGGTTTGCGGCGGCGAGCGGCGTCTCGAGCTGTGTTTCTGGCCATGTTTCTGGAAGTGCGGGGTCCACGCTCCAGACTACGGTATAAACAAATAAGGCATGCCCGAACCTCCCCCAAGTAAGGCTACAGCCGCGTTTCTCTCCAGCGATTTCCGGCGCTATCAATTAGCGCGGGTGATGGCCATTGTTGGAGCTGAAGCTCAATCGCTTGCCGTGGCGTGGCAGGTTTACCAGATCACCCATCGGGCCATCGATCTGGGCTACACCGGGCTGGCGCTGTTTCTTCCTGGGCTACTCTTCATTCTGCCGTCGGGACACGCAGCGGACCGCTTCGACCGCCGACACGTGATCATGATTTGCTATTCGCTGCAGTGCATCTGCACCATCACACTCTTCCTCTTCGCGTGGTATGGGCTGCATAGGGTCTGGCCCATCTATGCGGTGCTCTTTCTTGTTGGGACGGGGCGCTCTTTCAGCGGGCCGGCCAGCGCGGCGCTTATTCCGCATCTGGTGCCCACGGAACATTTTGTAAACGCGGTGACCTGGGGAGCAACGATTTTTCAGATCGCCAACATTACCGGACCGGCGCTGGGCGGCATCCTTTTCACCTTGCCGGTGCACGAGCGCATTGCCGGTGCACCCGCCGTCTATGTCTTCACCCTTTTCACGCTGATCTGGTTCGTCACGCTGGTTGGCTCGCTCTCCGTACGGCCTGGGCGGATGGAGCACCGGGCCATCTCGAAGGAAGTGATCCTGGCGGGCTTCCACTATGTGGCACGGACGCCAATCCTGCTGGGGTCGATTTCACTCGACCTGTTTGCGGTGCTGCTAGGAGGCGCAGTGTCGCTGATGCCGATCTTCGCGCAGGACATTCTGCACGCGGGTCCGCGCGGCCTGGGGTTGTTGCGAGCGGCTCCCGCGATTGGGGCATTGGTGGTTTCGTTCTCGCTGACTTGGTGGCCCATTCGCCGACGGGCGGGTCTGCTGATGTTTACCTGCGTAGGGATTTTCGGCGTGTCCACCATACTGTTCGGGCTCTCGAAAAGCCTGCCGCTTTCGCTGCTGGCGCTCTTTGTGGTTGGCGCATCGGATATGGTCAGCGTGGTGATTCGCTCGTCAATGCTACAACTGGGCACTCCGCCCGAAATGCGCGGCCGGGTAAGCGCCGTCAACTCCCTGTTCCTCGGGGCGTCGAATGAGTTGGGGGAATTTGAGAGCGGGCTTACCGCACAGTGGTGGGGCGCGGTACCCGCCGTCGTCATCGGCGGCATAGGCTCGCTGGTCGTCACCGGCGTGTGGAGCATCCTCTTTCCCAGCCTGCGCAATGCTGACCAGCTGACACCCGAAGCGCTGCTGAACGTCGAGGTAGAACAAGCGGCGCGGCAGGTGCGACAGCTGTGAGGCGCATCTAAAAATAGAGAAAGGAAAACATCGCCATGAAGAACTGGCAGGTCATTGGATTGCTCACGCTGGTCGTGCTGCTGGCCGCGGGCACGTATCTCGGGTACGTTTTTCATGAACGCAATGAGCCGGGGGTGCAGCAGAAGGCCCAGGGTCCGCAGCGGCAGTTGACGGACGACGACGTGGTGCTGCCCCGCAAGCTCTACATCGCCGACCTGAAGTCGGCCAAGGACCTGATCGGCAAAACAGTATGGGTGCAGTCAGGCTATGCACTTGATTACTATCCCTATGCGGCGGGCCGGGTTGAATTCGCGCATCCGGCGGGTGTGCTGCCGAGCATACAAGCGCTGCAGATCGAAAACATCATTACGGAAAAGGCTCCAGCGAATCTGGCTATGCGGATTCCGTTAGGTGACAAACAAGTCTTTGCACTGTTTAAGGTGCCGAATGAGGTGAAGCAGTATGCGACGGCGATCGGTACTATCCAGGGCAGCGATTCGACGTACTACACCGACCAGATTTTCTACTATGACGATCCGCACCAGATGTACAAGCACTGGCCGACCGATGTGTGGCAGGCAGTGGACCAGCATCAGCCAAAGCCGGGCATGAACGAACTGCAGGTAGCCATGGCGCTGGGCACGATCCAGCAGTCGGAGTCGTCGGATTATGGGAATCGCACAGTGACCTACGATGCGGGCGGCAAGAAGTGGGCGGTAAGCTTCGAGAAGGACAAGGCTACGAAGGTGACTCCGGAGTAGGATATGGCATTGGTATTCACGACGTCGTATGTCGAAGATGCGGAGGCGATCTTTCATCAGTACAAGAGACTGGCGGAGGGCGCGATGGCACAAGTGAGCGACGAGCAGCTGTGCGCTACGCTCGATTCAGAGATGAACTCCATTGCCGTGATCGTGAAGCACATGGCAGGAAACATGCGCTCGCGATGGACCGATTTCCTGACCACGGATGGTGAAAAGCCGAGCCGCAACCGCGACGGCGAGTTCGAGGATCCGCCCGCGACGCGAACCGAGCTGATGGCGCTGTGGGACGACGGCTGGAGATGCCTCTTCACTGCGCTTGAGGGGCTGACCGACGCGGACCTGGTGCGCACTATTACCATTCGCAGCGAGGCGCATTCAGTGATGCAAGCCATCAACCGGCAGGTGGCGCATTATCCCTATCACTGTGGGCAGATCATTTTCCTGGCGAAGCACCTGCAAGCGTCGAACTGGAAATCGCTAAGTGTGCCCAGAAAACAATCCGCGGAGTTCAATCGGAGGGTTGACGCGGGCGAAGCCAGCCAGCGGTAACTTCAGGCCTGTAGGGTGAGCTGGGCTGTGAGAGGAGCTTCTTGGCCGACGTTACGGTGCAGGCGCGCGGTTCAGCGATGGTGCTGAGACTTACGGTATCGGGCGCCAAAGCTGCGTTTCATATACATCGTCGCTTAAGAGTGTTCGATTTTTGGGGTTTGGAATACTGGCGCTGGGTGTGCCGGCGCGTCTTCAGCTGGTTCTAAGACGGGGTCAACTTTTCCCGGCGCTACGATTCCGGGTGCTTCGGCACGAGCCTGCCAGCGATAGGGGCTGAACTGCAAGGCGTCTTCGTAGGAGAGCTCGCGTATGCCGTCGGTCATATCTTTTGTCTTGTGCGAATCCGTATTGCGTGAATCCGACCACACCTGAAACCGGCCCAGTACCGCGTCGATGCTTTCAGCCGATTGCGTGCTCTGTGCAGTAGATGGCTGCATGGAAAAATCACCTCGTGCCGCTAGAATACGGTGCGCGGCTATGGCGCGAGATCCGGGAATCGATTTCGTGAGACTGCTTCCCGCTTTGGAAACGTCGGCGACAGCCAATTCCATTAGGGATGGGTTCTTCCCTGCCTCATCCGGTGTTGCGCAACCCGGCCGAAATGCCGTTGATGGTGCCGGCAATGGCGCGGTTCACCTCGTCGGTGTCTTCGCCGGCGCGTTTGCGGCGGAGCAGGTCCACCTGGATGAGGCTCATGGGATCGACATAGGGATTGCGCAGCCGGATGGAGCGCGCCAGCACTTGATTCTTCTCCAGCAGCTCGCGTTGGCCGGTGACGGCGAGTACGGCGCCCAAGGTCCGGTCGAACTCCGACTTCAGCTTGGAGAAAACACGCTCGCGCACGTCGACCTCGGGCACCAGAGAGGCATAAAGCGACGCAATGCCCAGGTCGGCCTTGGCCAGCGCCATCTCGACATTGCGAATGAGATCGATGAACAGCGGGAACTCCGCCATCATGGCCTGCAGCAGCGCCATGCCGCCCGGCTGCTTTGCATATTCCTCGATTGCATAGCCCACGCCGAACCAGGCCGGGACCAGCTGGCGGCTCTGCGTCCAGCCAAAGACCCAGGGAATCGCGCGCAGGCTGGCGAAGCTTGCCTTTCCGCCACGCCGCGAAGGCCGCGAGCCAATCTTCGCATGTTCCAACTCGCCTACGGGGGTCGCGACCTCAAAGTAGTGCAGCACTTCGGGGTCGTCAAGGATGTTGGCCCGATAGAAATC
>CAYVSQ010000302.1:0-6122 GCA_964453815.1 uncultured Acidobacteriaceae bacterium
ACCACGAATTGCTCCGGGACGGGAGGGAACTCAGGGCTCTCCCAAATTCCGTTCACAAACACCGGCTTTGGAACAGTCGTAACGTCGGTCAGCACCAATGGATCAGGCTGCTCGACTAGCCTTCCCATCGGACCGCAGTACGCCCCCACGCCGGACAATCTGTACTACACCGCCGGAATCACTAATGGCCATATCATCGTAAGCTACCAGGGCACCTCTAGCGTACGACTGGCGCAGTGGGGATTCCTTGCGTCAGGTGCCCTTAACACAACCCGCCAAGCCGACAGTAATTTTCTTACTTCGGCAGGAACCCAGTCCGTCTCGCCGTCCACCGAGTTCTTTAGCAGCAACAACAACGTGGCATACAAGCCGACTGCACTGACACAGAGCGGGAACACAGTGACTATAACGACGGCGATCAACTCGTTCGCCACCGGGCAAGTGGTTGCGATCGCCGGCGTAGCTACCGGCAGCGGCTGCACCGGTACTGGGGTTGTTGCCGCTATCAATGGGCAACAGACCATTACAGTGACGAGCCCAACGACGTTTACCTTCACCAGCGCGGTATCCGCTACCATAACCAGCGGCTGCAGCCTGGCCAGCGCATCAGCCACTGGCGCGCTGGATCTCGTATTCTTTGGAACCACCCAACCGGCGGTATTTACCTTCACCCTGCCGATGCCGACGACGACCAGTAATCAAGCTCCTGTATACACCAACACAACCAGCGTAGCCGGCGGCACGAGCGGCATCATCGTGGATAACAATTCAACAAGTGGGCAGGCCTCGAGCATCTACTTCGGTACGCAGGCGGCGTCATCCAGCCAGTGCGGCGGGACTACCTCGAACCCGACATTTTGCGCGGTCAAGCTAACGCAGACTGGGTTGAATTAATTCAACTACTTTTCCGAGCGAAGGAGAGGGGAGCGGGCCGAAATTGAAGCAAGAAATGCGCGCCACAGGTGTCTTCGAATCATTCTTAGCGCACTGTGCCCGCGCCTCCCGGACCTGAGCCTTTAGGCGGCCATATCCGGTTGAACCGGCTGCCCCGCGTCTGCGGCGTGCCTCCGGCTCCACGCCGGCCGCCATCCGTTGCCAGCGAATGGAGACGTCACCCTGCGTCCCCACCAGAGCCACATAGCCAGTGCAATGACCAATATCAGGGGAATAACCAGCAGGCTGCCCTCCGGTCCGGTTGCCCCGCCGCTCCACAGCAGCTTGCCCGATGGATGCTCGCCTAAAAGATGTCCCGCTGCAACCATGCCGCTGTCCGACGTGCCATAGAAATACGACTCGCCCCAGTCCCAAGCTGCATGGAAGCCTACGGCCCACCACAGCGAACCCGTATACCAGAGGCTCAGACAGAACACCAGGCCAATTGCGCCAGCGGCGAAGAGGCCCACTGGTGACTCTCCGGGGTTACTCCCATGGCTGAATCCAAACAGGAAGGACAACAGGAGAGCGCCCCACCAGAATCCAATCCCGCGCGTCAGCGTAAACTGCAGGTAGCCGCGCAGGAGCGATTCCTCAAACAGTGCCACGAATACAAAGACCAGCCCCCATTTGGCGGCGTATTCCAGCATCGTCCCGCCATGCAGCATCTGTCCGTCAAATCCCAGCAGACCAGCCTTCCATAGGGTGAGCACCAGCAGGGAAATGGCAACGAATCCCCACACCAGCCCGAAGACGAACCGCGCGGCGCGTGCCGTACCCTCGTAACCGTAGGAAAGCGCCCCGCGCCGCTCAATCCGCGCCATCACCGCTGTCGCCAAAAAGACGCAAAGTGTCGATAGCCCTTCTGAGAGTACACCGAGTCGCGGTGTCAGGGGGGCAGCGGGATCCATGCGTTTCGGATGGAAAAGGTGGTGAACTGCGAACCCCACGAACCGTCCCAGGGCGATAAAAATGAGCGCGAACAGCAGCACTCCCCATCCAGCGCGAATGCCATTCTCACCGACGAAGACCCATCGCAATCCGCGCTTGGGCGGCTCAGCGGGCGTGATCACCGGTGGGATCTCGGTTTGCGGTGTGAGTGCGCCTTGCGGCGTCAGTTCTTTTTGGGGTGTTAGTTCGTCCAAGTCGAGTCTCCTTGGGGGATGCTGCCCATAGTACGCCACGTGAGGCTGACAGGTTCAGAAATTTGCGTCAGTGATATAAGGGTCGCACGGCAAGTTTTAAATAGTCCTTGAGAAATGATTTTTGAACAATTGTCTTTGGGATGGACTGAATATCACCAAGATGAACACGTCGGCTAGAGCGCTCCGCCTTTTGAACATCGCATTTCTCGTCGGTTTGATGGCTGGTAGTCTGGCGACTGGCATCAGTAGCGCACTGATCCAGACGCCTCCAATGACAGCGCCCAGCGTGCGGCCGGCGCCGCCCACTCGTGATCCTCACACTTCTGGTTACGTCACGGCATTGGAATTACCCGATGGGACCAATCCTCCGGCGAACGCGGATGGAAACTTCATCCTTGGCCCCACCCACAAGGCCGAACCCGAGGCGTCTGCCGATAACGGCGTGCCGCAGGGAGCGGTATTTGAGTTCACGGTGGATTCTGCTGACAGCAGAATTTATCCCGGCATCGCACGGGAGGCCAACACGTTTGGTACGCCTGACCCGGCCGATCCAGCCAGGCTGATGGTCACCACAAGCCACCCTGCTCCCTACACACGCCATGTGACGGTTTACGTGCCGCAACAATACGTCCGCGGGACGGTAGCGCCGTTTATTGTAGGTGCGGACGGGCCTGACCGGGGATTGTTCACGACGCTGGATAACCTGATTGCCGGGCATCGCGTGCCGGTAATGATCGCCATCTCGATCGGTAACGGCGGGGGCGATGCGCAGGGCAGCGAACGCGGCCTGGAATATGACACGATGTCAGGGCGATATGCGGAGTTCGTCGAGAAAGAGGTACTACCTCAGGTGGAGACACAATATCACGTGAAGCTGACCAAAGATCCCGACGGTCGTGCCACCATGGGCGGCAGCTCCGGCGGATCGTGCGCATTGATCATGGCGTGGTATCACCCTGAGCTGTATCGCCGCGTTCTTACCTATTCGGGCACATACGTGAACCAGCAGTGGCCCTATAACGCAGAGACTCCGCATGGCGCATGGGAATTTCATGAGCACCTGATCCCGAATTCCCCGGCTAAACCCCTGCGCATCTGGATGGAAGTGGGGGACAGAGATCTATTGAATCCGAATGTGATGCGCGACAATATGCACGATTGGGTCGTTGCCAATGAGGACATGGCGCAAGTGCTGGCCGCGAAAGGTTATCACTACCAGTTTGTCTTTGCCCGCAACGCGGGACACGTCGACCGCGCGGTAAAACAGCAAACCCTGCCCGAGGCTTTGGTGTATCTGTGGCACGGGTACCCCAGCTCGGGCAAATAGCGGATTAGAGCAAGTCCATCACAGGAAACTTTTGCGCCGAAGGCGTGTGTGCCGGAGGTCAGTCCCGCCGAAGGCGCGGCATCACAAACAGGTTTTTTGCGCGAGGCGCGAGTGCCTGGACGGCACCTCCCTTGACATTGCGAGACTTCCCGGCAATCCTAGTCATTCCCGATTGCTAAATCTATTTACTCCGGAGCCCCTTTCGTTTGAACGTCCGAGTCTTCTATCACGACAAGTGTTTTGACGGAGCCTGTTCCGCTTCGCTCTTTGCTCGCTTCCACCGCGAGTGCATCACGCCCAACGCCGATTACACCTACCACGGCCTCGTTCACCGCGCCGGTGCTCTCTTCAACGAAGCCGACTTCACCGGCGATGAGAATGCTATCGTCGACTTCAAATATTCAGCGTCTCCCCAAATCACCTGGTGGTTCGACCACCACCTCAGCGCCTTCCTCACACCCGAAGACCAGGAGGACTACCGGCGCGGCATCGCCGAGGGCAGCTACGCGAATCGCCGTTTCTACGACCCCGCCTACACCTCCTGTACCAGCTTCCTGGCTCACATTGCGTCTACCAAGTTCGGCTTTAACGCCAATCCGGTTGCCGAGCTGGTTCACTGGGCCGACATTGTTGATGGGGCGCTCTACCAGAGTTCGCAAACCGCCGTCGAAATGGCCGACCCCGCCATGAAGCTCACCCTGGTTATCGAGTCCACCCAGGACCCTGCCTTCATTCCCCGCCTCATCCCTCTGCTCAGCGTAATGCCGCTTGGTGAAATCATCAAAGAGCCATTCGTGGCCGAGCTCCTGCCGCCGCTCCTCGAACGTCACACGGAATCCCTCTGCCTTATTCGCGACCGGGCGGAATCGAAGGATGGCACCATCTACTTCGACATCAGCGACCAGCCTTTCGAGGGATACAACAAGTTCATCCCCTACTATCTGCATCCCGAGGCCACCTACTCCATCGGCCTCTCGAAATCCAGCTTCCGCACCAAGGTCTCCGTTGGCTCTAACCCCTGGACCACGGCCGATCCTGAAAAAATGATGAATCTGGCCGTCATCTGCGAACGCTACGGCGGCGGCGGACATGCCCGCGTCGGCGCTATCTCTTTTCCGCCCGATCGCTCCGACGAAGCCCGCGAAGCTGCTGCCGAAATCGTCGCCGAGCTGCGCGCCCGCAATCCGCTCGCCTGAACGCCCGGTGTACCCACCAGTCCCGCCAAGGTCGACACGTCCGCTGTACAGGATTGTGAATCCCGCATATTCTGAACCGGCAACGCCCGATTCGCGATCGATACTCCCCAAGTCCCGAACACTAAGGAGAACAACATGTCTGACATCCTGCCCCCCGGAACTCCCGCTCCCGACTTCACTCTTCGCGTCACGCCTAATGAAAAGCTCTCTCTCAGCGATCTGCGCGGCAAGCCCGTAATCCTGGCCTTTTACCCCGCTGACTGGAGCCCGGTCTGCGGCGACCAGATGGGCCTCTACAATGAGGTCCTCCCCGAGTTCCAGAAGCATGAAGCAGCGCTGCTCGGCGTCTCGGTTGACGGTGCTTGGTGCCACGCGGCCTTCGCCCAGGCCCGCGGTTACCGCTTTCCCCTGCTCGCCGACTTCGAGCCCAAGGGCGAGGTGGCCCGAGCATATGGGGTGTACCGGAGCGAAGGCGGTGTCAGCGAGCGGGCCCTTTTCGTCATCGACAAAGACGGTGTAATCGCCTGGAGTTACTGCTCACCGATCGCCGTCAATCCTGGAGCCGACGGAATCCTCGACGCCCTGGAAAGCCTTCCCAAATAGGAGAGTTCCGTGAGCAAGCTAAGAATTCCCGTCGGTCCCGACGATCACACCCAGGGTAACCCGCAGGCCCCCTGCACCTTGGTCGAGTACGGAGATTTTCAGTGTCCGCATTGTGGGCATGCCTATCCCATCGTCAAGCGCGTGCAGAAGCATTTCGGGAAGCGTCTGCGCTTCGTCTTCCGTAATTTTCCGCTGACACAGAGCCATCCACACGCCGAGATGGCCGCCGAGGCGGCCGAGTTTGCCGGCAGCCTGGGAAAATTCTGGGAGATGCACGACCTTCTCTTCGAAAATCAGGCCCGCCTCTCTCCCAAGCTCGTACTGAAGCTCGGCGAGAAACTCGGCCTATATCCAGCGGCATTGGACGAGGCACTTGAATCGCATGAGTTCGTGGATCGCGTCCGAGCGGATTTCAACGGCGGAGTGCGCAGCGGAGTCAACGGCACACCAACTTTCTTCATCAACGGCCAGCGCCACGATGCCGCATTTGAGTATGAAGATCTGGTGGAGGCTATCGACGCCGCCATCTCATCTTCCGGCGACTGATTTCCTCCGCTCGTAACTCCACCCTCGCGAAGGCATAAGCCACAACCGCGAGGGAGCAAAAATCGCCAAGGGAGTCCGCGTCAACTTCTGACTTCAAGGCATGATCGGATCGCACAAGAGCCAATACGACACCATCAAAGCTTTCTCCGAGACGGACTTCACCGAAGACTCAAGAAGATCGACATCCCCGCCCTCGTCCTGCACGGAGACGACGACCAGATCGTCCCCATCCACGCCGCTGGCCGCGCATCTGCAAAAATCCTGAAGAACGCCAAGCTCAAGGTCTATCCCGGTTACCCGCATGGTATGTGCCAAATCCATGCCGACGAGATCAACGCCGACCTGCTCGCATTTATCAAGTCGTAGTAACCA
>CAYVSQ010000303.1:0-3979 GCA_964453815.1 uncultured Acidobacteriaceae bacterium
CTTGCGGATCGAATCGTAGAGCAGGAGCGAACCTTCAGGAGAATGGGTCGAAGCGCAGGCGCACTCCAGGACGGCGGCAACCACCTTTCGGTGATCTACCTGAGTCGACAACTCTCCCGCGAGGTCCAGTAACGCGGTCAGCTCCTCTCGTTTGATTTCGTCAGCTCCGGCCATACCTACCGAAGGTATACGCGTTCTTCGCCGGCGCGCAAGACAACTCGCGCATCACCCGTGATTATCAACCAGGTGACTCGAAAGTTGTCGAATACTTCCGGGAACCTATTCTCTAGCTTTAGGGCACCAGGAAATCTCGGGCTTCCGCGAAAGGGAGGATTCAATGAAGGCAGCCTGAGCCTTCCGGTTTGCCGAGGACACAGGAGCACTATCCACCTGGATGTCTCAGATGCGTACGGCCTGAAAAAGACAACCTGCTGAAGGCTTCCAGAGGCTAAACTTTCATCTGGTAGCGACGCCCGGTTCCTGCGCTGTAACGTGCACAGGAAATATCTGCCATAGCTGGCCTTTGTCCGCAGGCACCATCCAATCCCCGTTTGAGGCAGCTGCAGGTGTTTGCTGTTCGACAACCACCGCCCTGCCTTTTTCAACGGCAGCCAGGACGAGACCGCTGGCCTTGTTAACGATCATGTAGTAGTCGCCGGTCGCCGTCAGAGGTGGCGTTGTGCAGTTTGCCGGTATATCGCCGCAGTTTCCGGCGGTAATGATGTCCCACTCCTGGCTGGAATTTGTTCCCACTATTGCAGTCGGCTGAGCAGTCTGAATATTTCCTAGGACTGGACTGCCGGGCGTCGTGTTTCCATTTGCATCAAGAACATGGATTCCACGCTTCTGATCCGCGTTGATGATCTGAAAATAACCGTCGCCGAGATGGTCCATTGGAGTTGGATAGACGGCGTCGTTCACTTCAGCGTCGCCGCCCTGGGCCAGGATCTGCCACTGCTGGTGTAGAGGTGTAACTCCGAGGTCGAAGGCGGTGCGCAACAAACCACTAGATGGTCCAGGCCCGAATGGGGCCGCGTCCGCGGTTTCCAGAAGGTGTCCGTTCACAGCGCTGACGAGCTTGTAGGAAAGAGTTGGATCTACCTTGCCGCCAAGCGAAAGCATGGACGGCAAGACTGCATTGTCGAGATAACTTCCCGTCGTGTAGGAGAAATCGAAAAGCCCCAGGGCGGCGTTGACCCAATAGCCATAGACGCCGTTGGCCCACACGCCTCCTGCTCCGGGAATGGGCGATGCCTCGCAGGCCCAGCAATCCATGCCCATGCCGAGGTTCTTTGGTGCGCTTTTCTCTACTTTGTTAAGGTCAATGAAAAATTCGCGTTCATGCGCGCGCGAGCCGTCAAAGAGTGTCAAAGCACTTCCATACCAGGCATCTGTCGGGCTGCCGCCCGGGGTATATTCCACACCGTCCTCGGCGGTGAAGACCGGTATTTCGAGCCCGGTGGTTTCGGTGACAATATTTGCTTCCTCAACATGCTGGCCGACGGCAGGATTGCAACTGGAGTCCCCACCGGCGCCGCAGGCATCCCAGTTGAATTGCGCCTGTGTTAGCGGTCCATGCCAGCCGGGATAATAGCTCTGGCAGATATTGTCTACAGGAATTCCATAGTACTGGGTGGCTGTGGTGAAAAACGTCTGCAGATCAGGGGTGCCATCGGTATCAATGCAACGGAGCGGAGGTGGTATAGGCGGACCGAGATTCGGATCGGACGAGGCATCGACAATCGCCTGCATGGCTGCTTTCTGGATTGCCGCGAAGTTGGCAAAACTGGCGTCTGGCGTACCCGTCGCGTTGGGAGTCGCGCTTGTACCGGCGGGCGAGAGGCCTGAGGTGAACATGCCGGTGTTGACCTCATTGCCGATACCGACCATGTCAGGCATGGCGCCGTTCACACGGAATAACTCGATCTCTTGCTTCACGTAGTTGTACATCAGGCCAGGTGTGGGTGGGACGCCGGCAACCTGTGCGATGGTTTTGCCTTTCCAAAGGCCTGGCGTGTCCGAAGTGTTGTAGCCGTCGTAGAACAAACACAGAAACACGGCCATACCCAGGTTCTTCGCGCGTTTTGCCAGATCGACGGCCGACCAGTCTGTCTGTGCGTAATTGCCGCTGCCCCCGTCCGTCGTAACTGGAACGACCTGGTTTACCGCAGTGGCAGGAAAGGTGATCGAAGTCCCCGCGGGCAGAGTGTAGTTGTCATACGGACCGTTGGAGACCGAGAAGCTGACGCTTCCGTGTACGACGGTGGTCGCGATCGAGGCCGGGCGAAGGCGAATTGCATTTAACCCGCTGTTTTTGAAGATTTGCAGCATGTCCTGGCCGGGCAGATAGGCGTCATGCCACCAGGGAAGGTTATTGGGATTCTGAGCGGCGCGATCATACTCCTCTTTTAGCGCGGTGCTCATATCGTTTCCGCGCCAATAGGCAGGGCGAAGCAACCACAATTGGCTTTGCTTGGGAGCCTCGAAGGGCGGTGACAAAATAAGCTTTGCGCCTGCGCTTGCACTTGAGGTATCCAGCACTCGCCTGGTTCCGACGTTTCTGATTTGGTTGTAACCATTTGTCGTGTAACTGAAAGACCACTCCTGGGTAGCAACATCGATGCTGCACCGGTCCTGCACAATGGAGGAACCATAGAAACCCGATTCGCTGTCCAGACATAACCCGCTGGAGATGTTGCTGATCATCCAGTTGCCATTTATCAGCTTGGTCATCGCCCAGCGCTGGGTCAGGCTTGAGAAACTGCGCGTGTTTTGACTTACATAATCACCGTTAGCTTTCGAACTGCCGCTGAGGTCCACCTGCAAGCCGGAAAGCTGATTCACGAGGTAATAGGTTTCGCCATTGATCGGGCTTGGGTCGACTGGCTCAGCAGGTTGACTGATGGGCGCTTGCGCGCGCACAAACATCGCGCTCGCCGCAATTGCAGCGAACAACAAGGTTGACCGCTTCATGACGCTGTCTCCTACTTACAAAGGCCGTCGTTCTCGGTTCGGCCAGGTTTGGGGTCTGGTGTTGGAGCTACGCCCCCGTGAGAACGGGAGTGCATGATAGAGATGATCGCCAGTTGACTCCCAACTCTGGCTATCAGGTCTAGCTGATGTAGTCGGTTACATTTAAGCGCTCTTGCTTACATTGAATGGGCCGGAGAATACACCTTGCCTTGTAGAGAGAACTCTTGCGCGGCCCTTCTACTCCTCCATCCGCAGCCCTGTCAAGCCTGATCTCCCAGCCTGATCTCCTATTCCCTTCCAATCAATTACGGCGGCAGATCGTTTGTCCCGATCGGCTGTTTCGCCGCCAAATCTGGAGCCATCATGGCATCGATCACGGAGACAGCGATAGAGGCATCTGCTATCCCTGTTACCGCAGCCGCACATACTGCAGCCGGACCGGAGCCTGGTGAATGTGCCAAATCAGAAAGGCCTCCGGCCCCAGGACAAACCATGCCGGTTAGAAGCGCTCACGCCCGAAGACCAGCGTTGTATCTATGCTCGATACCCGGAACTGAAGAACTGGGTTGACCGGAATCAAGGAAGGAAGTTTTTAGAGGCACGGCTATCGTCGTATGTGTCCAACTTGCGATACGCCTCGAACAACGCGTCCTGCACCATATCTTCTCCATCGAGAACGAATCCCGTCATGCGTGAACAGTGACGATGCAAGCGCGGACGGAGTTGACTGATAGTCTCGAGGAATGCGAGATACCGTGCCTCGAGGCTGCCACGTGCGTCGATCTCGGGTTGAGTATTCATCTTGATGTGTACGCAACCGAACGCCTTTGGGATACGGATCAAGCCTGGGGTCCGGCAAACAATTCGCAATTCCTTCAGATAACTAATGACGTTGGAGCCGCACCGCTCTGAATCTCTTGCGGTTCATTGATGGTCCGCTATGGCAGCCGCGCGTCAAATGCGGTGGTAGAAGCGACTGTTCGTGACAACCGATCGGGGCGCCGAC
>CAYVSQ010000304.1:0-3010 GCA_964453815.1 uncultured Acidobacteriaceae bacterium
TGGACGGCCGGATACAGCTTATTTGTATCGAATGCGGCGACTGTGGGCGGGAAGGCTGTCTGCGTTCCAGAGACGAATCCGCTCAGAGTTGTGTTGTAGATGGTGGCCGATTGCGAGAACGGCGGATTACTGCTGAGATTCTCGTGGTTGTCATTGTCCCAGTGATAGAAGATGCCGTATCCGCCTCGGATTGCGGTCGTCGTTGAGCCGAAGGGCGCCCAAGCAAAGCCGATGCGAGGACCGATGTTGTTGCGTGCCGGCGTCAGGCTCTGTGGAAGATCGAGACCTTTCTGATTGGTTGGCGTAATGATTCCATTCAGCGGATCGCCGGTACCGGCTACAATCGCGCCGGACGCGGTGATCTGCGGAGCCTTGGTGGAATTGTAAAGCGAAGGTACGAAGTCGCTGATGTTGTTGTATTTTTCATAGCCGTTGGGCGCTCCTTGAAAGACTGTGTCGCGCACGCCCAGATTCAGAGTTAGATCAGGCAGGATTTTCCAATCGTCCTGAATATAGGCTTCGAACATATTAGCGAAGAGGTAGTCATTCGGTACGGCACTCTGTTCAGCGTAGCTGTACGCGTCGCCTAGCAGGAAATCGGCTACGGCATTGCCCGTCGCACTGCCGGTGAAGCTGAAAGACCCGGCCTGGCCAGCGTAGGGATAGCGATCAAATTTCTGTATGCGGAGGATATTGAGTCCCGCTTTGAATGTGTGCGTCTGCAGCTGCTTGGTAAAGTCATCACGCCAGGTGTAGACATTGTTCGTGTTGTTGGTAAGTCCCTGTGCGCCGATTGAGGAATAGCCGCTGAGAGTAATTGTTGGAATCAGGTTGAATCCATTCGCATTGTAAAGCGAAGGAATGGTCAACGATGATGGGCGCTGACCGGTAGCGTCGGGCGTCTGCGTGATTGCATTGCGCGAAAAGCCTACAGTGGCCTGATTGAGGGCAGTCGCGGTGAGAATGTGCGTCCACTGCAGCACGAGGTTTTGTCCTGGCTTGGCGAAGAAGCCTCCAATCGTTGGGAAGGACTGGTTCGATGGCTTCAGGATTGCCTGATCCTGGCTCCAGCTGTCGTGAGCATAACGAGCCATCAGGCTGTCATGCTCGCCCAGCGCGGAGTCGATGCGGATCAACTCTTCGCGCCAGTTTGTCTGGCTCTTGGGGCTTACGGAATAGTTCGTCGAGCCGGAGCGGTTCGGCAAAGGGAAGTAGGTATTCAGCAGAATGCTCGCATTGGGGTCGATGCTGCCTGACGGAATGATGTTGTTCGGAAACGGCTCTCCGGTCGAAGGATTGATGATGGGAGTCGACAGTTCCTGGAAGTTGCCGCTGCGTAGAGCAGCATCTGGCGTGGTTGCCGTGAATGTGCTTTGCGGTGATGCGGTGAAGCTGGTAAGTTCCGGCCCGATTCGTTTGTCCCAGGCTTCCGACCAGAAAAAGAAGAGTCCCTTTTTGAAGTTGTTGTCCGCATGCGGGAAAATGCGTCCGCCGACATCGTAGCCAAAGCTGTTGTCACGCAGCGGTGGCTTCACAGTGTTGAAGTAGTTGCGCGCATTCAGGGCATCGTTCGAGAAAATTTCGTAAACGTCTCCGTGATAGTGCTCGCCGCCGGAGCGCGTCACAACGTTTACCAGGGCATATCCATAGCTTCCGATATCGGCAGTGAAATTGCTCTTATGGATCTGCACTTCCTGGATTGCTTCCGTCGGCGGAAAGAGATTCAATCCGCGGTTGCCGCCCGTATCCATTGCGAGAATGCCGTCATAGGTGAAGGCGTTGGAGTTGATCCTGCCGCCGTTGATGGACATCAGCGGATTGCCTTCCTGGCCAAGTCCCATGCGTTGTCCGGTTTGGCTGGAACTGACACCCGCGCTCAGCGAAAGAAACTGAGTGAAGTTACGGCCATTCAAGGCGAGCTCCGTCAGCTGCGTGCCGGAGACAAGCGTGCTCACGCCCCCGTTAGAGGTTTCGAGTGCGGGCGCTGCTGTTGTTACGGTTGCTGTTTCAGAGACTGTTCCCACGTTGAGATGAACATTGATGGATCGCGTCGAATCGGCCTCGAGCGTAATGCCGTTTTGTTCCGAGGCTTGAAACCCGGGAGCCTCAACGCGAAGCTGATATTCGCCGGCTCGTAAGGCCGAGGCCGTGTAGAGTCCTTTGTCATTTGTTGTGACAGACCGGGTCAAGCCGGTTGCGGTCTGCAGCAGAGCTACGCGTGCGTTGGCAATGATGGCCCCGGAAGCATCGGTGATGGTTCCTGTGATCGTTCCAGTTCCAGTTGTCTGCGCAGAGAGAATGGGAGCAACGCTGAAGATAAGCGGAACAGCAAGCAAAACACGCAAAAATCGAGTGAGGTACATGAAGACATTTCCTTTGTGTAGATGCTGGTGAAGGAAAGTCTTATCGGAAGAGAAAACACCTCAGACGCAAACCAAGCCAAAGAAATGGATCCCGTGGCACTTGGGCACGAGGCCAACCCTATAGGTAGCTCTGATTTGTTTTGAACTTAATTTGCTGTCTCGATTTACCGGCGACATCGGATATGCGATTCAGTCATCTCCCGACAAGCCTGGACCACAAGTAAGGGTCAACAGCCGGAGAGACAACAAGCGAACGCAGGTAAATGAGATGAACACATTGGAATATAGAAAAAGTTATAACACACTCAAGGCTGGTGGCACGATTTCGGGAATGAAAAACACAACCAGCCTCAGACACGCGACTTGGCGATGTATCGTCGACTGACTCAGCGCCGGAGTATCACGCGGTCTATGCAACTTTCCACCTGGTTTCCCGCGACACCGTTTTTCGTGAATGAGGTTTTGGCTATCATCAAGACATTGACTGGGGACCATACATCGTGAACATATCTGCTCCTCCCATCCACACGCGGCATCGCGGCTTCGATCTCTTGCGCGTCATCGCCATCTACATGGTCATGCAGATCCACACCGGCGAGTTCGAGTACATAGGCCCAGACGGAACCGTACTGCACACGGCGGGAGCC
>CAYVSQ010000305.1:0-2685 GCA_964453815.1 uncultured Acidobacteriaceae bacterium
ATCTGGTCGAGTTTCTGCTCGTGTATCGGGTCGCTCATGGCCAAACTTCTATTTTCAGGCATTAAGCGTTTGAGCGCGAATTAATCCAGGTAAAGGATGGCAAAGCATGGTGGCGCTTCGAGTTAGGTTTTGCGACTGCTGAGATCATCTCGTTGCAGGGTTGGTAACTCGATTTGATCAAAGAGGTTTGCGATGTCATTCTCGATAGATGAATCTGGAGAGACTAAGACGCGCAATTGTGGGGTTGGTGCTGGTTTGCTGTATTTCGGCTGCGGCACAGGACAAGGGAAATTGGCGTGCTGCGAGTTCGACGGCCAAGTCGACTACCGGGGATATAGCGCTTTTTGATGAAAAGGTTGCCATTTCCTTCTCGACCTTTACGGTCGCTCGAATACGCAATCTCGATCAGGGAGAGGTGAGCGCGGTTTTGGATGTAGACAGCAGTGCGGGTGGGAGCGGCAGTCTCTATCGGCTGAATATACCGGCTGCAAAGAAATTCCTGCACAAAAACAGCCTGTGCGGCTCTGAGGATACCGAGTGGATGGTCACGTATGTGTCAGGTCGCTCGTTGCAGCTTGCGTTTTTCTCAGGGCAGAAACAGCCGGTCTTTACGC
The DNA here is from genome assembly GCA_964453815.1 of uncultured Acidobacteriaceae bacterium. Lineage (GTDB taxonomy): Bacteria > Acidobacteriota > Terriglobia > Terriglobales > Acidobacteriaceae > Silvibacterium. The sequence continues at coordinate 615 of CAYVSQ010000305.1, forward strand.
TGGAAGCGATCTCGAATTCAACGGATATGTGCGGCACGTTCGCTTATGTGCGGTAACTTCTTTTCCTTAACTCAGCGGTCGACCGCGACTAAGGTTCGTGCTTTTGAAGAGTGGATGAAGATCCAAAGGATTTCCAGAACCATAGGCCACACAATCACAATTGTTACGAGCCATCCGGATCTTGAACGAATGGGCCCCGTTGCAGAGCTGTAGACAATGAGGCAAAGGGCTGCGTTGGCCAGGTAGGCGGTGTTGAGGCCGACAAGGCAGGCGCGAGTTGGAGGTAGATGCCGACGACGCAGGAACAAGGTTGTCGCGCTGGCAATTACGATGCCGAGTCCAATGCCGAGGACTGAGAGACGCTGCCACGCGCTCGTCCCAGTGAGGTGTAACAAGAATGGCGCTTCAACCAAGATGGTGGCGCAAATCGAGAGGCCTACGGCAATCCAGATGATACGTCGTCCTGTTGGAGTGGACAGTTGCTTTGAAAAGAAGGCGCGCAGGCGGAGCCAAATCATGGGAAATGCCAGAAAGAATGGTGCACCCACAAGTACGTGCCACCAGTTCCCCTGGTTTCCGGGAACTCTTAGCATTACTGCGTTCAAGGGGGATGTGTCGAGAGCGAAGGGAAGGAATACGACAATCCCGGCTAATAATGAAACCAGCAGCGCAATTGCGTTGAGTGATGCGGGGACTCGCACTTCTTCCGACTGAGTAGCGGTGTAGTTTTCCTCTAAGTGGCCCATGGTTGCGAATTGTAGGTCATTTGCTATAAGGACCTATGCGGCTCGAACCAACTAAGTTATGGGGAGGCAGAACTCCTATTCTCAGACATGAAGCGGGATGCGAGTCGGCTCATTGTCCCCCGGCTTGATTCACTGGATGATTCAGCTATATGTCGTAGCTATTGAGGTGGTGTGGGTTTGATCTGAATTGGTGGACCACATTCAGGAGGCATTGGCAGGAACTTTCCTCCAGTAACGCCTCCTTTTCCATCCGAGACGAAAAATGAACCCGGTGCTCCCACACTGGGGTAGAAGACCATCACCGTTGTCTCTACCGACACTGGGATACCGCTTTCCAAATAGGGCTTGTAGATCCACTGTTTGACTGCCTTTATGGCCGATTCTCTAAATTCCTCAAATCCACCGAGGACTTTAATACTCTTCACCTTTCCATCTTCATCAATGACCACATCAAGAGTCACCATGCGATTTGAGCACTTCGGCATCTTGACTGATTCCGGTACCACCGTTGTCAAGAGTCGCGCAGCCATCGCTTGCGCAGACACTTTCAGTACCTGTTGCTGAACAGATGTCTCCTGACTTGCACCAGTAACCGTTGCCAAGAGACACCATAGGAATAAAAACGCAAGAGAGCGCATAGGATTTTTCAGAGACCACACATTGATGCGATGTTCGAAATTGTAAAGGAAACAGCTGTCAGTTCTGTGGTTGGGGACGGAAGATTTCGATCATGAGTAGGCAGGCTCCGATGACGATGGCTGAGTCGGCGAGGTTGAAGTCGGGCCAATGGTAGTGGACGATGTGGACTTCGATGAAATCGACCACGTAGTGGTAGCGGATGCGGTCATATAGGTTGCCGATGGCTCCGCCGAGAATGAGGGCCAGGGCGACGGAGGTTAGGGTGATGCTGCGGCCTGCTCGCCACAGCATGATCAGAACGATCACGACGGCGAAGACGGAGAAGAGAATGAGTGCGCGGCGGACGGCTGCGGGCGAGGCGCTCTCGGCGAACATGCTGAAGGCGGCGCCGGTGTTTTCTACGTGAGTGATTCGGAGGAAGCCCGGGATGACTACGCGGGGAGCTCCGGGAAGGCTGTGCATGATGACGTGCTTCGTGATGCGGTCAATGAGGATGACGAAGGCAGAGATGGCGAGGAGTAGGCCAAAGTAGCTGCGCTTGCCGAACTCGCCGGCGAGGCTGGGCTTTGGGTCGAACTCGGTGGATGGGTACTCGTACTTGGCGGACATCAGGCTTGGGGCTCCGTGGTGTTGTATGGCGGGTAGCCAATGGCGTTGAGGGCGTCGGCGCAGCGCAGGCAGACGGT